>NZ_JCAXDW010000018.1:0-94618 GCF_059759235.1 Paeniglutamicibacter sp. GQ140 | reverse complement strand
TCCAAGCTCCAAACACACGGCCCCCAGGCACACGCCCCGGGGGCCGTTCGCCGTTAACCACCCAACGTTTTCCACAGACTGTGGAAACATTGCCGCTATCCACAGTCTGTGGATAACGTTGTGCATCTCCTGAATGCTTGGGGTAATCGGCCGTGTCGTGATTATGGTGCCGAGGCGCGAAAGTCGCGCTCCCCTGCCAACTGCGTTTCACCGCTGGAGTAACCGACGAGAATAGCCTCAAATTTTTACTTCACACGCGTACAGTGAATCGTTGAGACGTGGAACACGACGCGTATGCCTGCGCTTCCCGCGGTGTCGACGCGAGCCGGCCCGCAAAGATAGAAGCGGACATGGCGTCCGCGCGGATGAATGGATAGGACAAATATGAGCACCGATTCGTCAGTTGCAACCAACACCGCGAAGCCGACGGCAAGCGCCAACCACCGTGATAACAATGTCAGGCCGCAGGACGACCTGTATCGGCACGCCAACGGTGCATGGCTCTCGACCGCCCATATACCAGCAGACCAAGGCAGCTACGGTTCTTTCATGGCGTTGCGCGATGATTCCGAGGCAGCGGTGCGGTCCATTATCGAGGCCGCCCAAGAGCACCGGCGGGGTGCCTCCGGCATCGCTGATGCACGCAAGGAACGAATCGCAAACCTCTATGAGAGTTTCATGGATGAGGAACGAATCGAGGCCAGCGGAGTCGATCCGATCCGCGCTGACCTGGCATCCATCTATGCCACCACGACCATTGCCGAACTCATCAGCCTCAGCGGTTCGCTCTACCGCCGTGGCGTTTCCGGATTCATTCAAGCCGGTGCCAGTTCGGACGCTGGAGCACCTGAACGGAACCTGCTAACTTTCATCCAAGCCGGACTTGGGCTTCCGGACGAGTCCTACTACCGTGAAGAGCAGTTCGCCGAACTCCTTGGCGAGTACGAGGAGCACCTCGGTCGTTTGCTTGCGCTTGGCGAACTGGCCGACACCGAGGCTGCAGCGCACGACGTCATCGCTTTGGAAAGCGCCCTGGCATCCCATCACTGGGACCGGGTTAAGTGCCGGGACGCCCAGGCCCGCTACAACCTCATGACCGCATCAACGCTTCTCGAACACATTCCTTCCCTCGCTGGATGGCTTGCCGGAGCCGGCATTGAGGATAAGTACTTCGCCGAGGTCGACGTCTGGCAGCCAAGCTACCTCGAGGGACTCGAGCAGGTGCTGAATAGCGAGCCGCTGGCGTCTTGGCAGCACTGGTTGGCAGTTCAGCTGATCCGCTCTTACGCACCGTACCTGTCCAGCGCGCTGGTCAACGAAAACTTCTCCTTCTATTCCGCAAAGCTTTCCGGGGTCCAGGAGCTACGCGAGCGCTGGAAGCGTGGCGTGGCGTTTACGGAGGGTGCAGTGGGCGAGGACATCGGCCAGCTGTATGTTGCCGAGCATTTCCCCCAGCGCAGCAAGGACGAGATGGACGCACTGGTCGCCAATCTCATCGACGCATACCGACAGTCCATCGGCGAGCTGGAATGGATGAGCCCGGATACCAAGGAAAAGGCGCTGGAAAAGCTGTCCATGTTCCGGCCCAAGATCGGCTACCCGAACGAGTGGATCGACTATTCCACCATTTCCACCGTGGCCGACAACGTCATTTCCAATATCGCCACATCAAACGAATTTGAATTCCTGCGGGAATTGAAAAAGATTGACGATGGTGTGGACCGGGAACTGTGGTTCATGTTCCCCCAAACGGTCAACGCCTACTACCACCCGCTGCTGAACGAGATTGCGTTCCCTGCCGCAATCCTGCGCCCACCCTTCTTCGATGCAGACCGGGATGCCGCGTCCAATTACGGTGCCATCGGTGCCGTGATTGGGCACGAGATCGGGCACGGCTTCGATGACCAAGGATCCCAGTTTGACGGCACCGGCGAGCTGAAGAACTGGTGGACCGACGAGGACCGGACTGCTTTTGAAAAGCTCACCGGCAAGCTCGTTGACCAGTATGAAGCCTTGGTGCCCCCGGAGGCGCCGGATCACCACGTCAATGGAAAACTTACACTCGGCGAGAACATTGGCGACCTAGGCGGCCTGGGCATTGCCTACACCGCCTACAAGCTGGATCTGGCGGCCCGAGGCATGGAAGTCGATGAAGTGATCGACGGGCTGAATGGTGACCAGCGGTTCTTCTACTCCTGGGCCGAATGCTGGCGCACACTGACCCGTCCGGAGACCATGGTCACCCGCATTACCACGGACCCGCACTCACCCGGCGAATTCCGCTGCAACCAGGTACCCAAGAACATGGATGCCTTCCATGAAGCCTTTGGGACCAAGCCCGGTGACGGCATGTGGCTGGAGCCCGAAGACCGCGTCAAGATCTGGTGATTACGACGGCTTTTGCCAGCCCCGCCTGCGAGGGACAGGGCCGGCAAAAGCGCCATGCCACTGGGGTTATGGCCGTGTGAAATAGTCGCCGATATCGTCGAGCAACGCCTTGAAAGCGACCGGAACCGACCCGTGGATTCCCTTGGGCGTTTCGAGGTATGTGGATCCTGGCACCACCTCATGCAGTTTGCGAGCCGTCGAACGGAAATACTCCGCGCTTTTGGAGCCGGCCATGAAATGCGTATTGGGTGGAAGAACCGCAAAGCTGCTCGCGGGCTGTGGTTCCTCAAGGGCCGCCCGAAGCTCGCCCACCCCGCTGGGCAGCATGGTGCGCGCCAGCTTGCCGGTCTTGGTCCGTGAGGTTCCGGCCAGCAAGGCCGCAAGCATTGGCAAGGGGACCTTGCTGAGCGTCGGGGAGAACTTCATGCCTCGTTGCATGCGCGCCAATGCGCGGCTGCTCCTTCCCGCTTCCACATCCTCTGAAAACGCCTTCAGCCACTCCGTGTCGATCGAGCTATCGAGGTTAATGGCTGGATCGTAGACAGCCAGACGCTGCGGTACCCGGCCGGTGCAATGTGGGTCGCCGGAATCCAGGAAGCTCCGGACGGCGTTGAGAACGACCGCGCCACCCAGGGAATGGCCAAAAAGGTTTTGCGCGCCGGTGTGCTCCAGCATCAGGGCCACATCTGCGATCTCCGTGTCCATGGAGTAGTCGGCAGGTTGATCAGTGGAATTGCCCCGCCCCCGGCGATCGTAGAGGTCCACCGTCCAGTCATCGCCCAACCGACTGCTGAGGGCCGAAGCGAACGGCCGATAGATCAACGCGGTCAGGAAGGCTCCTCCCACAACCAAGATTCGGCGGTGCCCAGGCGCGTGCGGGTTGCCATATGAATACAGGGCCAGTGATCCACCGTCAGGTGTTTGCAGAATGCTTTCTTCCATAATCACTCCATCCTATTCCGGGTTCGAAAAAGACCTTGGGGTGTTGCTCCACACCTCTCAGCCCGCGCGAAGATTATTCAGACTAGAATTGGATATTGTGACTGCCGAAAAAACTGCCCCAGTAGCCAACGCCCCCGAGACCAACGACCAGCGCCAGGTGCGCATGGACAAGCGTGCCGCCTTGTTGGCCCGTGGAGAAGAAGCCTACCCAGTGGGTGTCGCGCGGACTCACTCGCTGCAAGCGATCCGCGAGCAATTCCCGGACCTGGCTCCTGACACAGCCACAGGCATTCAGGTTGGCATCGTGGGACGTATCGTCTTCATGCGGAATACCGGCAAGCTGTGCTTCGCCACCTTGCAGGAAGGCGGCCCCGAAGGCACCGGAACCCGGCTCCAGGCTATGCTCTCTCTCGCCAACGTGGGAGAGGAACGACTGGCCGACTGGAAGTCCCTAGTCGACCTCGGAGACCACGTCCTAATCACCGGCGAAGTCATTGCTTCGCGCCGTGGTGAACTTTCGGTCATGGCAAGCGATTGGCAGATGGCTTCCAAGGCGCTGCGCCCGCTTCCGGTGCTGCACGCTGAACTGAACGAGGAAACCCGCGTACGCCAGCGCTACGCTGACCTGATCGTGCGTGATGAGGCTCGGGAAATGGTCTACAAGCGGGCGGCGATCACCCGCGCAGTGCGCGATACCCTTCACGCGCGCGATTACGTCGAGGTTGAGACCCCGATGCTGCAGCTGGTCCATGGCGGCGCCTCTGCCCGCCCCTTTGAAACGCATTTGAATGCCTTTGACCAGCCAATGACGCTGCGTATTGCCACCGAACTGTTCCTCAAGCGGGCAGTCGTCGGCGGCATCGACCGCGTCTTTGAATTGGGACGGATCTTCCGCAATGAAGGCGTCGATTCCACGCACTCCCCGGAGTTCACGACCCTGGAATCCTACGAGGCATATGCGGACCAATTCGTCATGGCCGATCGCATCAAGGAGATCATCCTCAACGCCGCCGACGCAATCGGCGCCGGACGGCAAATCGAAACGTCAAAGGGCACGATCGACCTGGATGGTGAATGGGCCTGGCTGGGCGTCTACCCCGGGCTTTCCGAAGCTGTGGGCCAGGAAATTACTCCAGACACCGATGTTGAAATTCTCCGTGAAGTTGCTGAAAAGCACGGCATTAAAGTCGATCCAAAATGGCAAGCCGAAAAGCTAGTCATTGAATTGTTTGGCGAAATCGTTGAACCGACTCTCATCAACCCCACCTTTGTCTACGATTATCCGCCAGCTGCCCAGCCGCTTGCGCGTCCGCACCGCAGCAAGCCGGGCATTATCGAGGCTTGGGACCTGGTCATTGGCGGGATGGAGCGCGGAACCGCATTCTCCGAACTGATTGATCCTGTGATCCAGCGCGAGCGCCTGACTGCGCAGTCCCGCATGGCCGCCGACGGCGATGACGAGGCCATGCAGTTGGACGAAGATTTCCTGCGCGCGCTGGAATACGGTGCCCCGCCAATGGGCGGCATTGGTTTAGGCATTGATCGTCTGGTCATGCTCTTTTCCGACACCGGTATTCGAGAAACCATCCTCTTCCCACTGCTCAAGCCGGAGGCATAACGTGCCATATATCGAGGCCCTTGTTCCGACAATTGTTGTTGCGCTGGTCTTTTGGTTTGTCATTCGCGCGGTATCCAATGTGGATCGCAGTGAACGTGCTGCGGAAGCCAAAGTGGACGAGCAAATTAAATTAGCCGAGCAGCGTAAGGACAACAAAAGCCCGAAAGCTGATAATTAGCCTAATATCTGAATTCCCACTTGCTGGATGATCCGTAGTTGTGATTATGATATGGGTACACGCAAGGGCACAAACCGTTAATGTGTTCATGTGAATTCCCACCACGGCAAGGAGAAGCTAATGGCACGTCAGGTCCAAATTGCATTGATTGATGATATCGACGGTTCCGAGGCAAGCGAATCTATCGTATTCGGCATCGGCGGACAGCATTATGAAATTGACCTCAACGAGGAAAATGCAGAGGCGTTCCGAGAGGCTTTCAAGCCGTACATCAAGGTTGCACGCACCTCGAAGCAGTTCACTCCGAAGGAAGCCCCGGCCATCCGCGCCTGGGCCAAGGAGAACAACGTCAAGGTCAACGCCCGCGGTCGCTTGCAGGCCGATGTCATTGCCGCCTACCACGCTGCGCAGGCGAAAAAGTCGCGTTCCAAGTCCAAGTAGAACTTTCGACGCCTGATACTCCCGGTGAGCCCGCGGGCTCCCGGCCGCTGTGGGGATAAGGAATAAACGGCAGGGGATCGGCTCCATTGAATGGAGCCGATCCCCTGCCGTTGTTTAATGCGAAGAAGAACGCCGAGGGTGAACAATGTTATCCCTTGGGCGAACATCCAACACGAGCCCTAATTTGATGCGTAGCATCGAAATACGTGTTAGCTAGGAGTGTGCCGCATGTTTGAGAGATTTACCGACCGTGCCCGTCGCGTTGTCGTGCTTGCCCAAGAAGAGGCGCGCATGCTCAACCACAACTACATCGGAACCGAGCACGTATTGCTCGGCCTCATTCATGAAGGCGAGGGAGTAGCGGCCAAGGCCCTTGAGTCGCTGAACATCTCCCTTGGTGCCGTGCGTGAGCAGGTCCAAGAGATTATCGGACAGGGCCAGCAGGCCCCTTCCGGTCACATCCCCTTCACGCCGCGCGCCAAGAAGGTTCTGGAACTCTCGCTGCGCGAAGCACTGCAGCTGGGCCACAACTACATCGGCACCGAGCACATCCTGCTCGGCCTGATCCGCGAGGGCGAGGGCGTCGCCGCCCAGGTCCTGGTGAAGCTCGGCGCGGACCTGTCCCGCGTGCGCCAGCAGGTCATCCAGCTGCTCTCCGGTTACCAGGGCGGCAAGGAAACCGCGGGTGCCGGTGTCAGCTCCGCTGGACAGAGTGAAGGCACGCCGGCCGGTTCGGCAGTGCTCGACCAGTTTGGCCGCAACCTTACGACCGCTGCCCGCGAAGGAAAGCTCGACCCGGTCATTGGCCGCGAATTCGAGATGGAACGCGTCATGCAGGTCCTCTCGCGCCGCACCAAGAACAACCCCGTGCTCATTGGCGAACCGGGTGTCGGCAAGACCGCCGTCGTGGAGGGTCTGGCCCAGGCGATCGTGCGTGGAGACGTCCCGGAAACCATCAAGGACAAGCAGCTCTACACCCTTGACCTCGGTTCCCTGGTTGCAGGTTCGCGCTACCGCGGTGACTTCGAGGAACGCCTGAAGAAGGTCCTCAAGGAAATCCGCACGCGCGGCGACATCATCCTCTTCATCGACGAGATCCACACCCTTGTCGGTGCCGGAGCGGCCGAGGGCGCCATCGATGCGGCCTCCATCCTCAAGCCGATGCTGGCCCGCGGCGAACTCCAGACCATCGGCGCAACGACGCTTGACGAGTACCGCAAGCACATCGAGAAGGACGCGGCCCTCGAACGCCGCTTCCAGCCGATCCAGGTCAAGGAACCCTCCGTGGAGCACACCACGCAGATCCTGCGTGGGTTGCGCGACCGCTACGAGGCGCACCACCGCGTCTCCATCACCGACGGCGCCCTGGTGGCCGCCGCCGAGCTGGCGCACCGCTACATCTCCGACCGCTTCCTGCCTGACAAGGCCATCGACCTGATCGACGAGGCCGGCGCCCGCCTGCGCATCCGCCGCATGACCGCCCCTCCGGCGCTCAAGCTGATGGACGAGGAAATCTCCACGGTTCGCCTGGAGAAGGAAGCCGCCATCGATGCACAGGACTTCGAGGGTGCAGCGTCGCTGCGCGACAAGGAAGGCAAGCTCCAGGAAGCTCGTGCCGAGAAGGAAAAGGCCTGGAAGAACGGCGAGCTCGACGAGATCGCCGAGGTCGATGCCGACCTGATCGCCGAGGTCCTGGCCAACTCCACCGGCATCCCGGTGGTCAAGCTGACCGAGGAAGAGTCCACGCGACTGCTGAACATGGAAGATGAGCTGCACAAGCGGGTCATCGGCCAGGACGAGGCAATCAAGGCGATCTCCCAGGCCATCCGCCGCACCCGTGCCGGGTTGAAGGACCCGAACCGCCCCGGCGGCTCGTTCATCTTCGCCGGCCCAACCGGCGTCGGCAAGACCGAGCTGGCCAAGGCTCTCGCGGAGTTCCTCTTCGGCGAGGAAGACGCACTGATCACCCTGGACATGTCCGAGTACTCGGAGAAGCACACGGTCTCCCGTCTCTTCGGTGCCCCTCCGGGCTACGTCGGCTACGAGGAGGGCGGACAGCTCACCGAGAAGGTCCGCCGCCGCCCGTTCTCCGTCGTGCTCTTCGACGAGGTCGAGAAGGCCCACGCGGACCTGTTCAACTCGTTGCTGCAGATCCTGGAAGACGGCCGCCTGACCGACTCCCAGGGCCGCGTGGTGGACTTCAAGAACACCGTGATCATCATGACCACGAACCTTGGCACCCGCGACATCTCCAAGGGCGTGATGACCGGTTTCCAGTCGTCCGCGGACACCAAGACCGGCTACAACCGGATGCAGGCAAAGGTCCAGGAAGAGCTGCGCCAGCACTTCCGCCCCGAGTTCCTGAACCGTGTTGACGACGTTGTGGTCTTCCCGCAGCTGACCCAGGACGAGATCGTGGAGATCGTGGACCTGTTCCTCGGCCGCCTGAAGAAGCGCCTGGTCGACCGGAACATGACCATCGAGCTGTCCCAGGCCGCCCGCGTCCTGCTGGCCACCCGCGGCTACGACCCGGCGATGGGCGCCCGACCGCTGCGCCGCACCATGCAGCGCGACATCGAGGACCAGCTTTCGGAGAAGATCCTCTTCGGCGAGTTGGTTGCCGGCCAGCACATCAAGGTCGACGTCGAAGGCGAAGGCGACGAGGCGACGTTCACCTTCCACGGCGAAGGCGGAACCCCGCAGATCGAGGGCGAGCCCGCACCGGTCGCCATCGAAGGCTAGAAGCACCAGGAAAACAACGCCAGGGGCCGGCATCCACAAGGATGCCGGCCCCTGGCGTTTCCTGCGCCGGAGCCCCCGGGCCGGCTACACAATTCGCGGACGGTGCCGTGGCCGGGCATAGGATACAAGAATGGAATCCTTTACCGTCAGGCGTGCGAAGACCAGCGATGTGAAAAGCATCCGTGACCTTGTCAGGCCGCTGGCAGAGGACCGCGTGCTGCTGGAAAAGGAAGCTGTCGCCTACTACGAGAACCTGCAGGAGTTCTTCGTCGCCGAGGACGCCGACGGCAATGTCATCGGCTGCGGCGGACTGCACGTCATGTGGGAAGACATCGCGGAGGTCCGCACCCTTGCCACGGACTCGGCCTGGCGCGGCCGCGGCGTGGGGCACGGGCTGCTGGCGAAGCTGCTCCACGAGGCGCGCGAGCTGGGCGTCGCCCGGGTCTTCTGCCTGACCTTTGAGGTCGATTTCTTCCTGCGCAACGGGTTCACGGTGATGGCCGAGCAAAGCGCCGTCGACCCGGAGGTCTACTCCGAGCTCCTGCGTTCCACCGATGAAGGCGTGGCCGAATTCCTGGACCTCGCGCGGGTCAAGCCCAATACGCTGGGCAACACCCGGATGATCACGCACCTCTAGCCCGCGCGGCACCGCGGGTGCCGTTCGCTAGTGCGGCAGGCCGACGCCCTCGGGAGTGTCCTGTGCCAGCCCGTCGGCCAAGAGCGAGGCCAGCACGCGTTCGCGTTGTTCGGCGGGCGCGTCAAGCGCGTGCAGGCCGACCCAGGCGCGGTGCTCGTCGCCGGCCTCCCGGGCCGGGTTCAGCGGCCGGCCTTCCCCCGCAACAGCGGCCAGGTCGACGGCTCCGAGCAGGTCGCCGCGCCGGACCGGGGCGGTGGAATGCCGCAGCACCGCCATCATGGCCCCGCGCAATTGCCTGTCGGTGCCGTGCCACGGCTGGCCCTTGGGCTTGTAGTGCGGCTCGGGCCGCCCGGCGGCGATCCAGGCGCACTGGCTGATGACCGGGCAGTCCTCGCAGCGCGGCGAACGCGCCGTGCACACCAGCGCCCCGAGCTCCATCACCGCGATGTTCCAGTTGTTGGCCAGGGCGGTGCCCGCGGCATCGCCCTGGTCTGCGGCGGGCAGCAGCCGCGCCGCCAGCGCCAGTTCCGCGGCGTTCTGGCTTTGTTCGGGCAGCGCCTTGCCGCTGACCAGACGGGCGTGGACGCGGCGGATGTTGGTGTCCACCACCACGGTGGGGACGTTGAAGGCGAAGCAGGCGATGGCCGCGGCGGTGTAGGTGCCGATGCCCGGCAGCGCGAGCAGTTCCGCCTCCGTCCCCGGGACCTTCCCGCCGTGCTCCTGCGTGATGACCACCGCTGCCGCATGCAGCCGCAGGGCGCGGCGCGGGTAGCCCAGGCGCCCCCAGGCCCGCACCGCCTCGGCGACCGGCTCGGCGGCCAGCGCCGCGGGGGTGGGCCAGCGCTCCATCCAGGCCTCCCAGACCGGGCGCACGCGCACCACCGGGGTCTGCTGCAGCATGAATTCGGAGACCATCACCGCCCAGGGGTCGGCCGTCGGGCCGCGCCACGGCAGCTCGCGTGCGTTCGCGGAATACCACGCGGTGATCTCGTGGTGGATCTTCTCCAGGTCGGGGTGGGGCACGGCGGGGGCGATCCTTTGTGTTTCGGGGTAAATGCTGGCGATATCACTCTAGCTGGCGGCGTGGGAGTCGACCGCGGAAGCAATGGCTTCGTAGCCTTGAGGTATGGCACAAAAGCAGGTCCGTTCCTCCCGTCCCTCCGCACGGGTTTATCGGCGTCGCCGCCTCGCGGTGCTCATCGCCACGCTTGTCGTGGTCGGGCTTTTGACGTGGGCGGGATTCGGAATCGCGTCCCTGCTGCGTCCCTCCGTCCCCGCCGCGGGCCCGGCGGCAAGCCAGCCGGGCGCCGGGTCCCCGCCGGCATCCGCCGTCCCGTCCCCGGAACCCACCGAGCCCTCGGGGTGCCCGGCGGAGGATGTGGTCGTCACGGCGTCCACCGCCCAGGCGACGCACGGACCGGCGGAGGACCCGGTGCTGGTGATGACGATCAAGAACGCCGGGACGACCGAATGCATGGTCAACGTGGGCACCAGCCAGCAGGACTTCTCCGTCACCAGCGGCGCGGACCGGATCTTCTCCACCTCGGACTGCGTGGACGATCCCACCGACACCGAGATCATGGTCAAGCCGGGCGCCAGCGAGACCGCCCGCTTCACCTGGACCCGGGTGCGCAGTGCGCCGGGGTGCAAGTTCGTGGCGGCCAAGCCGCGTCCGGGAACCTACGGTTTCACCGCGAAGCTGGGGGACGTGAGCAGCGAGACCGCGCGGTTCGAGCTGCGGTAGCCCCGCCGGCCAGGCGGCGCACGGGCGGCTTCTAGAGGAAGCGGTCGAGCAGGGAGGATTCGGCGACGCGGGACAG
This sequence comes from Paeniglutamicibacter sp. GQ140, assembly GCF_059759235.1. Taxonomy (NCBI): domain Bacteria; kingdom Bacillati; phylum Actinomycetota; class Actinomycetes; order Micrococcales; family Micrococcaceae; genus Paeniglutamicibacter; species Paeniglutamicibacter sp. GQ140. The sequence continues at coordinate 83,852 of NZ_JCAXDW010000018.1, read as the reverse complement.
GCCCTCGCGCACCGTGCGGGCCCGCTGCTCGCCGATCCCGTCCACCGCCATCAGGTCCTCGATATTGGCGGCCATCAGCCGCTGCAGGCCGCCGAAGTTGTTGACCAGCCGGTCGGCCACGGCCCGCGGCACTGACTTGATGCCGGCCAGCAGCCGGTGGCCCTTGGGTGCGACGACGGCCTCGAGGGAATCGATGCCCGGGCTGATGCCCAGGATGGCGGCGAACTTGCCCAGGTCGATCAGGTCGGTGGAATCCAGGGTCTGCAGCTTCCGCAGTGCGGCCTCGATGTCCAGTTCCTCCCCGCCCAGCGTCGAGTAGTCCTTGAGCAGCAGGTCCGCGCCGGGACCCAGGCCCGCCGAGAGCTCGTCGAGCTGCAGCGCGAGCAGGCGTCCGTCGGCCCCCAGCTCGAGCACGTACTGGGCGATCTCCTCGGAGATGCGCCTGACCATTTCCTGGCGCTGCAGCACCGCCGCGACGTCGCGGACCGTCACGACGGCCTCGATTTCCGCAGCGGACAGCGCGCTGGTGACCTGGTCCAGGCGGGAGCGGTAGCGCTCCAGCGTGGCAAGGGCCTGGTTTCCGCGGGCCAGCACGGGCTCGGAGCCCTCAAGCAGGTAGCGGATGCCCTGGACGTACAGGGCGATGATGTGCATCGACTGCGAGACCGAGACGACCGGGAAGCCGGTCTGGATGGCCACGCGTTCGGCGGTGCGGTGGCGGGTGCCCGACTCCTGGGTGGGAAGGGTGTGGTCGGGGACCAGCTGCACGCCGGCGCGCAGGATGTTGGAGCCGTCCCTGTCGCAGACGATCGCCCCGTCCATCTTGGCCAGTTCGCGCAGGCGCGTGGGGGAGAAGGCGATGTTGATGTCGAAGCCGCCGGAGCAGATCGAGTCGACCACCCTGTCGTGCCCCAGCACGATCAGCGCGCCGGTGCGGCCGCGCAGGATGCGTTCCAGGCCGTCGCGCAGCTCCGTTCCGGGTGCAACGCGGGCCAGCGTGGCGCGCAGCGCATCTTCGGGGCTTTTCGACATGGGCGAGTTCCTTCCAAGGGGTGACTACTACCTATGGTATGGCCAAGGAAGGCCCGCCACCGCCGGAAAGCCGCTTGGGGGAGCGACTTCGGTACCCCTTTGTAACCGAAAGAACAGGGATTACCCGGTTTTGACGCGTTGCTCAAAGGCGATGTCAAGCGCCTCGTGCACGGAGGAGACGGTGAAGACGCGGATCGAGTCGGGAATGTTCTTGGGCGGATGCGGGGACGCGGGCACCATGGCGTAGCGGAAGCCGAGCCGCTCGGCCTCGATGATCCTCCGGCCGATCTCCGGCACGGGGCGCACCTCGCCGGCCAGGCCGACCTCGCCGAAGGCAACGAACTGCGGAGGCAGCGGGTGGTTGTGCATGGAGGAGGCGAGGGCCAGGGCGGTGGCCAGGTCGGTGGCCGGCTCGCTGAGCTTGACCCCGCCCACGGTGGCCACGTAGGAGTCCAGCCCGCCAAGTTCCATCCGGGCCCGGGACTGGAGCACCGCCAGGATCATCTGGGTGCGCGCGGCATCCAGGCCGCTGGTTGCCCGGCGGGGGATGGCGCTGGCGGCACGCGAGAGCAGGGTCTGCACCTCGGCCACCAGCGGCCGGCGCCCCTCGAGGGTCACGGTGATGCAGGTGCCGGGCACGGGGTCCTTGGTGCGGGTGACAAAGAGCCCCGAGGGGTCGGCCAGGCCCTCGATGCCGCCCTCGGTCAGGTCGAAGCAGCCGACCTCGTCGGTGGGCCCGTACCGGTTTTTCAGGGCGCGCAGCAGGCGCAGGCGTGAGTGGCGCTCGCCGTCGAACTGGCAGACCACATCCACCAGGTGCTCGAGCAGCCGGGGCCCGGCGATCGAGCCGTCCTTGGTGACGTGCCCGACCAGGATGGTGGTCATGTTCCGGCGCTTGGCGGCGTTGATCAGGGAGGCCGCGACCTCGCGGACCTGCGAGATGCCGCCGGCGGTTCCATCGACCTCGGCGGAGGCCAGCGTCTGCACCGAGTCGATGATCAGCAGTTCCGGGTCGATCTTTTCCACCTGGCCCAGCGCGATGCCCAGGTCCGTTTCGGCGGTGAGATAGAGCGTGTCCGCCATGGCGTCGATGCGTTCGGCGCGAACCTTGACCTGGGCGGCCGATTCCTCGCCCGTGATGTACAGGACCTTGCGGTCGGTGCGGGCGGCGCGGGCCGCGACATCGAGCAACAGCGTGGACTTGCCGACCCCGGGCTCCCCGGCCAACAGGATGACGGCACCGGGCACCAGCCCGCCTCCGAGCACCCGGTCAAGTTCGTCCACGCCGCTGGTGCGGTAGGACGCGGCCGTCGCGTCGACCTCGCCGATGGGCTGGGCGGGGACGGCGATGCTGGTGGCGGCGGTGGTCTTCGCCGAGACGGCGCCCATTTCCTCCACGGTGCCCCAGGCCTGGCATTCGCCGCAGCGACCCACCCATTTGACGGTGCTCCACCCGCATTCCGCGCAGCGGTAGGCGGGGGTGGATTTGGTGCGGGTGCTCTTGGCCATGCCTTTGATGCTAGCGCCCGGCACCCACGCTTTGGGCACGCGGCGGCGCGTTACGCTACAGGCGCGGCAGCAGGGCCACGGCTTCCTCGTGGCTGGTGCCGGTGGCCTCGAGCAGGTCAACGACCAGCGGGCGCAAGAGCAGCACCATTCCCTCGCCCTGCAGGCCGCTGACCTGGAGGGCCGTGGGATCCAGCCGGGACGCGCATTCGGCAAGCTCGCGCCGGGCGCGCCCCACGGCCTTTCGGTATCCGGACTCCCTGGTCTCGAGCACCGCGTAACCCAGGGCGTTGACCGCCTCCGCGAGCTCCGTCAGCAGGCTTGCCACGGACTCGACCCCGTGGTCGGTCAGGGCGCCGTGGGTGATCACGGTGGTCAGCCTTCGGGCCAGTACCCGGGAGTTGCGCACCGCCAGGTCGGTCTTTTCCGCCGCGACCGCCAGCCGCTCAAGATCCGGGCGGTGCCGGCGGTGCGCCGGGGCCAGGGTGGCCACCTCGCGGGCCATGTTCAGGGCGGCGGGCAGGGAATCCATGAGCTGCTGGGTCCCCCGGGCGCGGACCAGCGCGTGGAAGGCCAGGGTGGTGTCCGAGGTGCTCACGGCGCGCCCGCATTCGTGCAGGATGCCTGCGAGCTCGCCCAACAACTTGCCCAGTTCGGCTATGGGGGTGCGGCGCGGGTCGCGGGGAAAGACCATCATGATCAGCAGGCCGCACAGGGACCCGATCACCGCGTCAATGGAGCGGCTGAACGGACCCGCTGCACCGATGGGCAGGAGCACCACCAGCACCGACTGCAGGCCCAGCTGTGTGGAGAAGATGGGGCCGGAATCCAGGAACCTGGCGATCACCAGCGACAGGAAAAGTACCAGGGCCGCCTGCCACAGGCCGCTTCCGAGCAGCGTCAACAGCAAATCGCCAACCGCCACGCCCAAGGTGCAGCCAATGGCGACCTCCAGGGAGCGGCGGACCGTGGTCGCCGCGCCGAATCCCAGCACCAGCAGCCCGCTGGTCGCGGCAAAGATCGGGTCGACGTGCCCCAGAAGTTGCTCGGCAATCCAGTAGGCAAGCACCGCGGAGACGGTCATCTGGATGATCTTGGGGAACGAGGTTCCCACCCGGCGCACGCCAACCCGGTTGCGGCGCATGACGAACGTCCACGCGCTCCCCGCCGATGATCCGATACCCATGGACAACAGTCTGTCATGGCCCGGGCCCACCGCTCACAAGTGTGAAAAGTGATGCGAAACACGGGGCCGTGGCGGCCTTGTTCACCTTGCGTTTACCTTCATCGGAACCGCTGGTTACTTCCGGGGCCTAGTTTCGTATTGAAGCGATGTGCCTGCGTGCGCATCCTTGGGAAAAACCAGGACGACACGGTTCGTCAACGACAGGCATGTGAAAGAGGATAACTCGTGAAGCTTCATCGCATTGGCAGCGCGGCTGCAGTTCTTACCGTGGCAGCACTTGCCCTGACCGCTTGCGGTTCGGACAGCCCGACCGCCACGGCCGGAACCGGCGACGCCGGCAACTCGTCGGCAGCGGCAGTCTCCGGCACCCTGACCGGTAGCGGCGCTTCCTCGCAGAAGTCCGCCATGGAAGCCTGGAAGGCCGGCTTCGAGCAGGCCAACGCCGGCACCATGGTCCAGTACTCCCCGGATGGCTCCGGCGCCGGCCGCAAGGCCTTCCTGGCCGGCGGCGCGCAGTTCGCAGGCTCGGATGCCTACCTGAAGGACGAGGAAGTCGAATCCTCGAAGGAAATCTGCGGCCCCGAGGGCGCATTCAACGTCCCGGCCTACGTTTCCCCGATCGCCGTTGCCTTCAACCTTCCGGGCGTTGAGACCCTGAACCTTGATGCAGCCACCATCGCCAAGATCTTCAAGCTGGAAATCACCAAGTGGAACGATCCGGCCATCGCCGCGACCAATGAAGGCGTGAGCCTTCCGGACACCGCGATCACCGTGGTGCACCGCAATGACGAGTCGGGCACCACCGAGAACTTCGTCGACTACCTCGCGGCCGCCGCGAAGGACGTCTGGGACTACGAAGTCTCCGGCGACTGGCCCAAGGACCTTGCCAGCGAGAACGCCAAGGGCACCTCCGGCGTCGTGGCAACCACCACCGCCACCGAGGGTGCAATCACATACGCGGACTTCTCCGCCGTTGGCAAGCTCGGCACCGTAAACGTGAAGGTCGGCGACGAGTTCACCGAGATTTCCCCCGAGGCAGCAGCCAAGGGCGTCGAGGCAGCCACCCCGGTCGAAGGCCGCGGCGCACTGGACATGTCCCTGGACCTGAAGCGCGACACCACCGAATCGGGTTCCTACCCGATCATCCTGGTTTCGTACCACGTGTTCTGCTCCACCTACAAGGACCAGGCCACGGTTGACCTCGTCAAGAGCTTCGGCGAATACGTGCTCTCCGAGGAAGGCCAGAAGCAGGCTGCAGGCTCCGCCGGCAACGCCCCGCTGTCCGCCAAGATGAGCGAAGCCGCCATCAAGGCCGTCGACTCCATCAAGGTCGCGTCCTAACTTTGCACCCAGGCCTTCGGGGGAATGTCGAAGACTTTTCTTCGATATTCCCCCGAAGGCGCAGTAGCATCTGATTTGACCCCTCCATATCCCAGCGCGAACGGCCGTATGATCCCCCTTGCCGCTCGCTCAACTCCCTAAGGCTCACCCATATGACTACCAACGCGCTCCGGCGCAGCGGATCCAAGGGACAGGCCGGAGACAAGATCTTCTCCGGAGCCGCGCTAGGCGCGGGCATCCTGATCCTCGTAACCCTCCTTGCGGTAGCGGTCTTCCTGCTCATCCAGGCGCTGCCCACCTTCACCGCCGACCCGACCCTCGTCAGCGGCGGCGAAGGCTTCTTCAGCTACATCTATCCGATTGTCATCGGCACCGTGATCGCCGCGGCCATCGCCCTGCTGATCGCCACCCCGGTCGGCATCGCCGTGGCGCTTTTCATCTCGCACTACGCACCGCGCCGCCTGGCCGCCGGGCTCGGCTACGTCATCGACCTGCTGGCTGCCATCCCCTCGGTCATCTACGGCGCCTGGGGCTACCTGGTGCTGGCCCCGGCGCTGGTTCCCAGCTTCCAGTGGCTGGCCGAGAACCTCGGCTTCATCCCGCTCTTTGAAGGCCCTGCCTCGCAGACCGGCAAGACCATCCTCACCGCGGGCATCGTGTTGGCCGTGATGGTGCTTCCCATCATCACCTCGCTGAGCCGCGAGATCTTCCTGCAGACCCCGAAGCTGCACGAGGAAGCGGCCCTCGCCCTGGGCGCCACGCGCTGGGAAATGATCACCATGTCGGTGCTGCCCTTCGCCCGCCCCGGAATCATCTCCGCCGTCATGCTTGGCCTGGGCCGCGCACTGGGCGAGACCATGGCCGTTGCCCTGGTGCTCTCCACCGGCAGCCTGATCCCGTCGCTGATCAAGTCCGGCAACCAGACGATTGCCGCCGAGATCGCCTTGAACTTCCCCGAGGCCTTCGGCCTGCGCCTCTCCGAGCTGATCGCCGCCGGCCTGGTGCTCTTCGTGATCACCCTGGTGGTCAACTTGATCGCCCGGGCAATCATCGCCCGCCACAAGGAATTCTCGGGAGCCAACTGATGAACGCCGTAACCGCCAACAAACTCCCCAACGATTCGCGCCAGCAGCCGGGCAAGCCTCCGGTCGCACGCAAGCGAAACTCCCTGTCCAAGGGCCTCCTGCCGCGCTGGGCCGCCCCGGGCATCGCCGTCGGCTCGCTGATCCTGGGCGCCGCGGCGTCCACCCTCGGCGGCTTCTCCGTGGCAAGCTTTGCCATCTACGCCGCCGTCATTTTCGTGGTGGCCTCGGCCATCATCACCACCCTCGTGGAGGGACCGCGCCGCGGACGGAACGCACTGGCCACCCACCTGGTCTACGCGGCCTTCCTGCTCGCGCTCATCCCGCTGGCCTCCGTGCTGTTCACCGTGCTCCAGAAGGGGCTGCCGGGCATCAACACCCACTTCCTGTTCCACTCCATGAACGGGATCACCGGCGCGGCCGACAACGCCAGCGTCGAGGACGGCACCCCGGTCCTCGGCGGCGCCTACCACGCGGTGCTCGGCACGCTGCTGATTACGCTCTGGTCCACCCTGATTTCGGTGCCGGTGGGCATGCTGACGGCCATCTACCTTGTCGAGTACGGCAAGAACGGCCCGCTCGCCCGGGGCATCACCTTCTTCGTCGACGTGATGACCGGCATTCCCTCGATCGTCGCCGGCCTCTTCGCCACCGCGCTCTTCGCCGTGATCATGGGCCCCACGGCCCGCATGGGCATCGTCGCGGCCGTGGCCCTGAGCGTGCTGATGATCCCCACGGTGGTCCGCTCCACCGAGGAAATGCTCAAGATCGTCCCGAACGAGTTGCGCGAGGCGGCCTACGCGCTGGGTGTGCGCAAGTGGCGCACCATCGCCAAGGTCGTCATCCCCACGGCCATCTCCGGCATCGCCTCCGGCGTCACGCTGGCCATCGCCCGCGTCATCGGCGAGACCGCGCCGATCCTGGTCACCGCCGGCCTGGCGAACAACATCAACGTGAACGTCTTCGCCAACTGGATGGCCACGCTGCCGACGTTCATCTACTACCAGATCCTCACCCCGACCTCGCCGACCAACGTGGATCCCTCGATCCAGCGTGCCTGGGCCGCCGCACTGCTGCTGATCGCCATGGTCATGGTGCTCAACCTCGGCGCCCGCCTGATCGCCGGCCTGTTCGCCCCCAAGAAGGGCCGTTGAGCCTAAAGGCTCCGGACCCCCAGACGCACAAACTTCCTAAGGAAAAATCACATGTCTAAGCGCATCGACGTCAAGGACCTCAACGTCTACTACACCAACTTCCTGGCCGTGGAAGACGTCAGCATCGAAATCGAAGCCAAGTCGGTGACCGCCTTCATCGGTCCCTCCGGCTGCGGCAAGTCCACCTTCCTGCGCACGCTCAACCGCATGCACGAGGTCATCCCCGGCGGCCGCGTCGAAGGCGAGGTGCTCCTGGACGGGGACAACCTCTACGAATCCGGTGTCGACCCGGTGACGGTCCGCAGCCAGATCGGCATGGTCTTCCAGCGCCCCAACCCGTTCCCGACCATGTCCATCAAGGACAACGTGCTCGCCGGGGTCAAGCTGAACAACAAGAAGATCTCCCGCTCGGACGCCGACGCGCTGGTGGAGAAGTCGCTGCGCGGCGCCAACCTCTGGAACGAGGTCAAGGACCGCCTGGACAAGCCCGGATCCGGCCTCTCCGGCGGCCAGCAGCAGCGCCTGTGCATCGCCCGCACCATCGCGGTGAAGCCGCAGGTGATCCTCATGGACGAGCCGTGCTCGGCCCTGGACCCGATCTCCACGCTTGCCATCGAGGACTTGATCAACGAGCTCAAGAACGAATTCACCGTCGTGATCGTGACCCACAACATGCAGCAGGCCGCTCGCGTGAGCGACAAGACCGCCTTCTTCAACATCGCGGGCACCGGCAAGCCGGGCAAGTTGATCGAGTACGCCGACACCACCACGATTTTCTCAAACCCGGGTGTCAAGGCCACCGAGGACTACGTCTCGGGCCGCTTCGGATAATTCCTGACTGCACTCGCCGCAGTAAGATTCGCCCGGGACCGAACAGGTCCGGGGCGGTACCGGAAGGGGGATCTTCCGGGGATCCCTGGAGGGGGATCGCAACGGCGGAACCACGCGCACGACTAGTGCTCGGGGTTCCGCCGTTGCCTTGTTTAACGCCCCGGGGCGGGGGTTCCCGCGACCGGCGGGCGGAGCCGACGACGCCGCTGGGGACAGCCTGAGTCCCTCGGGGCTCTTTTATGGACCCGGGGCCCCTTGGGCAGCCGACGGTTCGCAAGGCACCTGAGCGGTGCGGGCCCGGGGACCGCATCGGAACCGACAAGTGCAGGTCGCCGGGGAAGATTGGCCGTCCGGGGCGACGCGGCAGGGCAGTTGAGGGGCGGGCGCGGCCGGGGCATCGGCCGGTCGCGGGTGGAGCCGGGCGGCGGATACGCCGAACCCGGCATGCCGACGCTAGCCGGTCAGCTCACCAGCGGGTGCATGGCCAGGCACAGGATTCCGCCGAGGAGCGCGCACACCACCGGGGTGGCCACCCAGTGCCGCAGCACGCGCTTGACCTGCCGCCACGTGACGGACTCGAATCGCTGGTTGGTTCCCGCCCCGACGATCGAGCTGGTGACCGCCTGGGTCGTGGAAATCGGCAGGTGGATCATCATGGCACCCACGAAGAGCATGGCGGCGGAGACCGACTGGGCCACCATGCCGCGCAGCGGGTCCAAATTGACCAGCCGGTAGGCGATGGTGTGGGCAATGCGCCAGCCGCCGAAGAGGACGCCTGCCGCCAGGGCGGTGGCGCCGAGCAGCTGGGGGCCGAGCATGATCGTTCCGGGTTGTGCCGCTCCGGCGGTCACCAGGGCCAGGGTCAGCATGGCACCGGTGCGCTGTCCGTCCTGCATTCCGTTGCCCAGCGCCACCGCACATGCCGAAATGGCCTGCCCGGCACGGGAACCCCCGCTGACGTCCGAGGCGGTCGAATGGCGCACCAGCCAGGTGGCGGGGATGACCAGGACGTATGACACCACGAAGGCAAAGACCGGGGTGAAGAGCAGCGGCAACAGCACGCCGCCGGCAAGCATCCGCCAGGCGTTGTTCACCCCGTCGTCGCCCAGCAGTGCAGCGGCGCCTCCGGCGCCGGCAAGTGCGGAGACCAGGGAGTGCGTCGAGGACACCGGCAGCCCGCGCCACCAGCAATACAACGCCCAGGAGCCGCCCGCGAGCAGCGCGGACAGGAGTAGCGCCAGGCCGGGGACCCCGGAGGGGACATTCAGCTCGACTGCGGAGATCAGGTAGACGCCAAAGGTCGTGGAGAGCATGGTGCCAAGGAAGGTGAAGAACGCCGCCACCAGCACCGCGTAGGTGGGGCTGAGCGCCCGGTTGCGCACTGCGACGGCAATCGAGTTCGAGGCATCGCGGAACCCGTTGAGGAACGCGAAGGCACAGGTGAACACGAGCACCACGAGCATCATGAAGGATTGGCCCGTAACCACGCCCGACTCAGGATTCCTTGACCAGGACGCGTCCCAGGTGGTCGGCCACGGCTCGCAGGGACTGGGCGCAGGAATGGAACTGGTCGGCGACCGAGCGGTGGCGAATGATGGTTCCGGCCTTGTTCAGCTCCCCGATTTCGCCGAGCCAGGTTTGGTGGGTCCGGTGCGCCCGCTTGGAAATGCGCACCAATTCAAGCCAGACGTCTTCCAGGTCGTCCAGGCGCTGGAGCTGTCCCAACGCCTCGGTGGTGAGCTCGGTCTGGCGGCCAATGAGTTCGAGCTGCTCGGCGGCACGGTGCGAGAGGTGCCGATTGCCCAGGTGCGCAATGAGCACTCCGGCGCCGCTGAGCTGCTCTACCGCCTCGTGGAGCAGCCGCGAAAACGTGTAGACGTCCTCACGCGGCAAGGGGTTGACGTAGCTGGTGCGCAAATGCGTCAGCACCGCGTAATGCAGGTCGGTGGACCTGACCTCTGACGCGCTTAGCGCTTCCAGCTGCAGGGTACGGTCGTCGCTGGAGCCCAGCATTTCCGAAAGAACCCCAACGCATAGGTTGACTTCGGAGGCCAGATCCCGCAGGAGTTCAAGGCCGCGCATGTCCGAAGGGAACAATCTAAACTTCACGAAGAAACCACCGGATGAAAAAGGAAAAAGCGGGACGGTGCCCAGTTTACGCATCGAAGGTGAACAAGCCCGCCCGGGGCGGTGTGAAGTGCATCCCCGTGCCGGGGCGAGCTGGTGAAGTTTGGCGGTGCCGAACCGGGAGCGCCTCTCGGCGGAAGGCCGCTCGTAGCGGCTGAAAGTTGGAGCCCGGGGCTGCCGCGGTCCGGCACCGTGAGTCCAGTTTTCTAGGAAACCGGCCCTCCTGTCAACACGATGGCGCCGTATTCGCGCTCGGCGTGAAGGAACTCTCAGTCCAGTTCCCCGCGCCTCCACGAGGCAGCGGCCGATTCCAGGTCCTCGGCGGTCTTCAACAGGGCGTGGGCGCGACTGGTCATCAGGGTGGCCCTGTCCGGATGGGAAGGTTCGGCGGCGTCCGCCTGTTCGGCCTGTCCCAGGGCAATGACCCGGCAATAGGCCGCGGTGCGCTCCAGGGCCACGTCGAACTCGCCTTCGAAGGCCCCGGTGAGGATGGAGCTTGTCATGGTGCACAGCTCCTCTGCGCCCGGCGGTTCCGCTGCACCGGCAACCAATCGTTCGACCTGCGCCTGGCGGGCGCCTGCGGCGAAGAAGGAAGCCATGGCTTCGGGGTTGTTGACGGTCGCCGCCCGGATTGCGTAAAGCCGCCACAAGGCCCCGGGAAGCGAGCGTGCCGGCGCCTTGGACCAGAGCTCGGCAATGACTTCCAGGCCCTCGTCCTCCGCGAGCCTCACGAGTCGCTCGCGGACCGCAGGGTCCTCATTGAGCTTTCCGGCCTGCACCAGGGCGTGGGCAGAGAGGTGCGCCGCCTCGGATACGCGCGCCGGGTCGGCGCCGCCCTCAAAGGGATCGAAATCCATGGGTGCGAACGGTTTGGGTTTGTGGTGCCGGAATGTGGTTGCCGGGGGAGTCAATGCTGGGTGGCCCTTCATGGGCTAGAGGATACTCTGCCCGGCTGGATACTTACTCATCCTCTGGCCGGCGGAGCGTTCGGAAGGGTGCCTGCGTCCCGGCAGGCCGGCAGGCAACATGCCCGCGATGTGCGCTGGAGCTGCGAACCTTGGGCGGTCGGGAACCTGTTGGATCGGGCCGGCCTGTCCAAGCGGCGCCGGATTATCCGCTAATATGGTGTTGGCTAAGTGCCAAGCGCGCCTTTAGCTCAGTTGGTAGAGCACTGGACTTTTAATCCATTGGTCGCGGGTTCGACCCCCGCAGGGCGCACAGATTGATCCCCGTTCTCCTCGTGAGAATGGGGATTTTCTGTTTCCCCGATGATTCCACAACCTGGGGCCGGTCCCTGGATTTCCCGAGCGGCCCAGATTTTGGGGCACCGGGGGTAGGTGACGCCGTTTTGCCGCTCAGTCGTTGGCAAGCAGGCTCCTCCCGGACACACATTCCGTCCTATAAGTCCGTTGCGGTGATGTGGATTGCACCCCGAGGGTTTCTATTTCCCCCGCCGATCGAGCAAGGCGAGGCCGGAGATTCACCATGAGGGTCCCGGCCGGGATTGTCTGTCCAAGGCATTTCGAGCCCCGATTGAGGGCGGGATAAACGTGCAACAACACACCCCTTGCGCCATCGCTATTCAGTGCTACTATCTAGTGGTAGTTAGTTATGCAGAGTACCTAGGGGGAGAGTTTCATGGGCAAGCAAATGACCGAGATGCTCAAGGGAACGCTCGAGGGAATTGTCCTCGCGATCCTGGCCGTGCAGCCGGCCTACGGCTATGAGATCACGGCCCGGCTGCGCGACCAGGGTTTCTCCGACATCGTCGAGGGAACCGTCTACGCACTGCTGATCAGGATCGAAAAGCGCGGCCTCGTCGACGTGGAGAAAGTCCCGTCGGAAAAGGGCCCGCCGCGCAAGGTCTATTCGCTGAACGCATCGGGCGGCGAGTACCTCGAGGAGTTCTGGGGGACTTGGAGCTTCCTCGCGGAGCGGATCGACAAGCTCCAGCACCACATCGAAAACACAAAGGAAAAGGGAGAGTAGCCATGGCGGCAAAATGGATCGAACTGGTCACCGGATCGTTCGAAGACAAGAAGCGCTGGCGCCAGTACAAGGCCCGCAAGGAACAGCTCCCGGTGAGCTACCGAACCGCGATCGACGGGATCGAGCGCTACTTCATGTACGCCGGGTCGATCGTCAAGGGTGACGTCCTCATGCAGATGCTCGAGGACCTCGCCGACCTGATCGAGCGTGCCGCGACCGACGGCACCCCGATCCGCGACATCGTCGGGGATGACCCGGTGGAGTTCGCGGACAACTTCATCCAGAACTACTCGGACGGCCAGTGGATCAACAAGGAGCGCAAGCGCCTGAACGATGCCATTGACCAGTCCGTGGACGAGGCCTGAACACGCCCGGATACGGAGAACCCGACATGACCGCCAACCAAGTGCCAGAGCCCGCAATCCGGGTGCGGGGCATCGAGAAATCGTTCAAGGACCTGCCCATGCTTCGGGGCGTGGACTTCGACGTGAGCGCCGGCAGCATTCTTGCACTGCTCGGCTCGAACGGCGCGGGCAAGACCACGCTGGTGCGGATCCTGTCCACGCTGCTGAAGGCCGACGCGGGCACCGCGAGGGTCAATGGCTTCGACGTGGCCGAGGCGCCCGGGGAGGCGCGCGAGTCCATCAGCCTGACAGGCCAGTTCGCCGCCGTCGATGAGGTGCTCACCGGCCGGGAGAACCTCGTGCTGATCGCCAGGCTGCGTCACCTGCAGGACCCCGCTGCGATCGCCGACGACTTGCTGGCCCGATTCTCGCTCACCGAGGCCGGGAACCGCAGGGCGGCAACCTATTCGGGCGGCATGCGCCGCCGCCTGGACATCTCGATGAGCCTGATCGGCAATCCGCCGGTCATCTTCCTGGACGAGCCGACCACGGGCCTGGACCCGCAGGCGCGCATCGAGGTGTGGCAGACGATCCGGGAACTCGCCGCCGGCGGCACCACGGTGCTGCTCACCACGCAGTACCTCGACGAGGCCGAGCAGCTCGCCGACCGCATCGCGATCCTGCATGAGGCCACGATCATCCAGAACGGAACCCTCGCCGAGCTCAAGGCGCTCCTTCCGCCCGCCAGGGTCGAGTACGTCGAGAAGCAGCCATCCCTCGAAGAGGTCTTCCTGACCCTGGTTGGCGACACCGCAGAGGCCGCAACCGCCCCAAGAGGCGGAACCGCGCCCGCAGGAAAGGAAATCCGATGACCACCCACGTCCTGGCCGACACCGGCGTCCTCACCGGGCGCTCGCTGCGCCACATCCTGCGCAGCCCGGACACGATCATCACCACCGCGGTCACCCCGGTCGCGTTGATGCTCCTGTTCGTGTACGTATTCGGTGGCGCGATCGACACCGGATCGGGGCAGTCCTATGTCAACTACATGCTCCCCGGCATCCTGCTGATCACGATCGCCTCCGGCGTCGCGTACACCGCGTACCGCTTGTTCCTCGACATGCAGGGCGGCATCTTCGAGCGCTTCGCCTCCATGCCCATTGCGCGCTCGAGCGTGCTCTGGGCCCACGTATTCACGTCCCTGACCGCGAACCTTCTCTCCGTTGCGGTGGTTCTCGGCGTTGCGCTGGCCATGGGTTTCCGCACCGGGGCGTCGCCGGGGGCGTGGCTCGCCGTCGCCGGCATCCTGGTCCTCTTCACCCTGTCGCTCACCTGGATCGCCGTGATCGCCGGGCTCTCGGCGAAGACCGTGGACGGGGCGAGCGCATTCAGCTACCCGCTGATCTTCCTCCCGTTCATCAGCTCCGCATTCGTGCCCACCGGCTCGATGCCCGGCCCCGTCGCCTGGTTTGCCGAGAACCAGCCGGTGACCTCCATCGTGGACACCGTCCGGGCCCTGTTCGCCGGGGAACCGGTTGGCGGCGACATCTGGGTCGCCCTGGCCTGGCTGCTCGGCATCCTGCTCATCGCCTACGGCGTCGCGATAGCCAAGTACCGCCGCAAGATCCGCTGATTCCCCTGGCGACGCGGTCTGTGGCATGTTGCCGCGGCCATCCTTCGCTATTTGCTCAGGCGCAAATGGCGTGCCAGGCGCCGCATGGAGCGTGCCGGCGGCGCCCCGCGGAGGGGCAGTAGCGCCAGTTTCAGGCGGTCCTCCACCGCGTCCCCGTCCAGCTGCGCGCCGATCGCGACGAGTCCTTCCTCGGTCGCGGCCCGATTCGGAGCGATGTGGATGTGGTGTCCGACGAGGTTGACGGTAAGGCCGCGCCTGGTGCGGCCATTGTCAACATGCACCGTGCCCTTGAGCCGGTACACGCCATCGGGCGGGGATTCGAGGAGGTCGACCAGGTTGCCCGGATCAATCGGTCCGGCCGCCGGCACCCACACCGCCTCGGCGTGCCGGTGGCCGGGCCGGCCGTGCTGCCGGCGGCTGAGCTCGGCCAGCGGCAGCTCGTCCTCGGGGTCGTGGTCCCGCGCCGCGTCGAAGACCAGGGCGGGATCGATGCGGCCGTGGGTGGTGACAAGAATGTGGGCGCGCCGGTTGCGCTCGCGCACGCGTTCGCTGATCCGATCGATGGTCGTCTCCCGCCGCGCGGCGGGCAGAAGGTCCGTCTTGTTGATGACCACAAGGCTCGCCGCAGCGAATCGCGCCGGGGGCTCGACGCCGGTGTCAACGGTGTCGAAATAGGCGCTGGCGTCGACGACATCCACCAGCCCGCCGGGGCGCACGTTTTCCGCCCCGCTGTAGCGGATCAACCTGCCGAGCGCGAGGGGTTCTGCCACGCCGCTGCCTTCCACGATCACGGCGTCCAGACGCAGGCGGGGATGCGTCAGCTTCCCCAGGACCTCGTCCAGCCCTCCGGAGTCCTCCAGGCAACAGACGCATCCTCCGGCAATGGAGGCCGCGGTGTCGACCTGTCCCGTCACCAGCCCCGCATCGACATTGACGGCACCGAAGTCATTGACCACAACGCCAACGCGGGCGCCCGGCCGCAACAGCAGGTGGTTCAGCACCGTTGTCTTTCCGGCACCTAAATGGCCGGTAAGCGCGATCACCGGGACCTGTTTGGCTGCCATGCACTCTCCTTCTCCGCGGCGGCCCGCCGCCCTTAGGCGAGAATCGTTCTCATCTAAATCCTATAGGCCCCGATCCCCGGTCGGGTGCCCGCGGGGACGCGGCCCGGCGGGCCCGCCACCGGGCGCTGCCTGGGCAACCCGGGCGAAATGTTGCGCAGCACACAGTGTCGCGGTTATCGTTGCAGCGTCAGGCGGAACGTTTCTGAAGTTCCTGCCGTCGCTCTAAAAATGGGCGAAATCCGGGTTCGTTGCCCGAAGACGAATATGGCCTTATTTCTTTTTGCTGCATTCGAAAGTCACAAAAAATGTCTACTGTTTCCGCTGCCGTTTCCCGCGCCCTTTTAACCTGCACTTCAGAGATCTTCGGTGTCATGGGGAACGGAAATGCCCACTTCCTTGACGCCGCCCTCCGCACCGGGTTCCGCTTTACCGCCGTGCGCCACGAGTCCGCCGCCGTCACCGCCGCCGACGCCTACTTCCGCATCACCGGAAAACCTGCCATCGCCACCACGACCTACGGTGCCGGCTTCAGCAACGCGATCACCCCGCTGGCGGAGGCCGCCAAGGCGAGGGTCCCGTTGGTGCTTCTGACCGGGGACCAACCCTCCGCCGGCCCCCGTCCCTGGGACATCGACCAGGCCGCCGTCAACGCGGCCGTGGGCGCCAAGACCTTCGTGGTGGATGCGCGGCGTCCGATGGCCATCGCCTTCGAGGCCGTCGCCCACGCCCTGCGCGAACGCACCGCGGTGGTGCTGTCGATTCCCTACGACCTGGTCGCCGACGAGGCGGCCGAGGAGGGCCCGCTCACGCTGGAGGACTTCGAGCTGGATCCCGGGTACCCCGCCGCGGCACCTCGGCTGCTCGCCCAGGCGGCCACGGCCCTGAACGAAGCCAAGCGCCCGCTGGTGCTGTATGGCCGCGGGGCGCGCCTGGCCGGTGCCGGCCAGGCTATTGCCGCGCTCGCCGACCGGCTGGGGGCGCTGAGCTCAAGCACGGTGCTCGCGGCCAACCTGCTCGCCGGCCGCCACGGGGACCTGGGCATCACCGGAGGGTTCTCCTCCGGGGAAACCGCTGACCTCATCCGCGAGGCCGACGTGGTGCTGGTGCTCGGGGCGGGGCTGAACCAATTCACCACCCGCTTCGGGGAGCTTTTCAACGGCGGCGCGCAGGTCATCCAGGTCGATGTCGCCCCCGCGGCGACCAGCCCGCGGGTGGACGTGTTTATCCAGGCCGACGTGGCCGCGGTTGCCGATGCGTTGCTGCCCCTGGTTCGCCGGCGCGACGGCGCGCGGCGCTGGGTGGAGGCGGCGGGCGACCGCCTCGGACGGGTCAACGACCACGCCCCCGGGGACGACACGGCGCCGGACGGCCTGCTCGATCCGCGGGCGGTGGCACGTGCCCTGAACTCGATCATGCCCGCGGACCGCGTGGTGGTGCAGGACGGCGGACACTTCATCGGGTGGGGTCCCATGTACTGGGACGTCCCGGGGCCGCACGCGCTGAACCTGGTGGGCACCGCCTACCAGAGCATCGGGCTGGGCCTGGCCTCGGCCGTGGGCGCCGGCGCCGCGGCACCGGAATCCACCATCGTGCTGGCCAGCGGCGACGGCGGCTTCCTCATGGGCCTGGCCGACCTCGAATCGGTCATCCGCTCCGTGCGCAGCGGCATCATTGTCATCTACAACGACGCCGCCTACGGGGCCGAGATCCACCAATACGGGTCCATCGGGCTGCACGAGGGCCCCATGCTGATCCCGGAGGTCGACTTTGCCGCTGTGGCGCGCGGGCTCGGTGCCAAGGCCACCAAGGTCCGCACCCTGGAAGACCTTGCCGGGCTGCGGGAGTGGGTCGCCGAAGGTGCCGGCGGCGTATTTCTGGTGGACTGCCGCATTTCCCCGGAGGTGCGCGCCCCCTATATGGAGGAAGTCCTGGAGGCCAACCGCAGGGCCGCCGGCGTGCGGGGCTGAGCCCCGCGCGGGCGGGCGGCGGTTTCGCCTGAAGAAAAACCGCTGACTGGATAAAATGCAGACCTACCGGAACGTAGGTTCCGCCCCTAGGGTGGAGTCGTGCGACATTCGATCCGGACGGCCCTGGCCGCCGCAATACTCACCGCGTTCGCGGCAGCCGGGACCCTCCCGGCTGCCGCGCAGCCCGTGATGGAAGCGAGGTCGATCTCCGTGCACCCGCACTCGGCAGCCCCCATTCCCTACGCCGAAGGCCGCGAGGTGGTGGCACCGGCGCTGCGCGTGGCGACCTTCAATGCCTCGCTGAACCGCCCGCAGCCCGGGCAGCTTGCGGTGGACCTCTCCACGCCCCTGGACGCGCAGGCGCAGGCAGTGGCCGAGATCGTGCAGCGCAACGCGCCCGACGTGCTGCTGCTCAACGAGTTCGACTACGATCCGGACGGCGCAGCCGCGGAGGCGTTCAAAAGCAACTACCTGGCCCGCTCCCAGGGCGGCCAGCCTCCCATCGACTACCCGTACATGTATCTGGCCCCGTCCAACACCGGGATCCCCAGCGGCGCCGACCTGGACGGCGACGGCATCGTTGGCGGCCCCGCCGACGCGCTGGGCTACGGGGACTTCGAGGGACAGTACGGCATGGTGCTCTTCTCCAAGCACCCCATCGATGCCGCCAACGCGCGCACCTTCCAGACGTTCCTGTGGAAGGACATGCCCGACTCTCAGCTGCCGACCCTGCAGCATGGCGAATTGGTGCGCGGCGTGCTGCGCCTGCCCAGCAAGTCCATGTGGGACGTGCCGGTCACGGTGGGGGAGAAGACGATCCACGTGATCGCCGCCCACCCCACCCCGCCGGTCTTTGGCGGCCCGGAAAAGCGCAACCGGGCGCGCAACCACGACGAGATCCGGCTGCTCAACGACTACCTCGGCGGCGCGGGGCGCGGGGAGTACATCTACGACGATGCGGGCAGGCGCGGCGCCCTGGAGCCGGGCAGCGACTTCGTGGTGCTCGGGGACCTGAACTCCGATCCTGCCTCGGGGGAGTCGAACCCTGCGGCCATCTCGGAGCTGCTGGGCAACCCGGCGCTGGTTGACCCGCTGCCGTCCGCCGCGGAACACCCCGGGGATCCCGAACTCCGGGGCATTGCCGGAATCACCCGCAACGCCCTGGGCACCGCGGACTTCGGGCGCGGAAGCGCAGGGGTGTTGCGCGTGGACTACGTGCTGCCCTCGGCAACGCTGCCGGTGCGGGGTTCGGGTGTCTTTTGGCCAGGGGCCGGGCAGGAAGGTGCCGCACTTGTCACCGGGTGGCCACCGGCCAGCAGCGACCACCGGTTGGTCTGGGTCGACGTCACGGCAACCGACTGACCACAGGCAACGGCCGGGCCCCCGACGAAGATCGGGGGTCCGGCCGTTGCCGCGTGTGAGCGGGTTTGTCAGGAAACGCGGTGGCCGGGCCGCGACTCCTCGGCGCCCGCCGACGGCTGTGCCTCCGCGGCGGGAACGCCGGCGGCGCTGAGACGCCGGGAGCGGCGCTGGGCCAGGGCGTTGAGCACGCCGATGGCCACGGTGAGCCCCAGGGTGGCAAGCAGCTGGGTGCGGCTGGCGGGGTCGAAGAGCGCCAGCACCACGATGCCGGCGAGCATCACCAGCGCCAGGATCGAGAGATACGGGAAGAACGGCATCCGCACCGGAAGGTGGATGGACGGGTCCCGGTCCGCACGGACGCGCAGGATGAGCTGCGAGAGCGCGATGAATCCCCAGGTGACCAGCAGCGTGGATCCCACGGCGTTGAGCAGCATCGGCATCACCAGGTCCGGGGCCAGGTAGTTCATGACCACCGCGATCGTGCACAGGACCACCGACGCGGTCACCGCCACGTAGGGGGTCTTGTTCCGGTTGCGCACCTGGATGACCCGCGGGGCGATCCCGCGCTCGGAGAGGGAGAGCAACATGCGCGAGGCGGCATAGATGTTCGCGTTCATGGCCGAGAGCAGGGCGATGACCACCACCAGGGCCATGATCGAGTCGATCCACGGGATATGCGCGAAGGTGAGCACCGCGACGAACGGCGAGGCGGCAAGCTCCGGCGAGTACCAGGGCAGCACCGAGACCATCACCAGGGCCGAGCCCACGTAGAAAACCAGCACGCGGAACAGCACGCCGCGCACGGCCTTGCGGATCGAGGTGCGCGGGTCGTCGCTTTCGGCCGCGGCAATGGCCACGATCTCGATGCCGCCGAAGGCGAAGATGACCATCAGCAGCCCGGCGCAGAGGCCGACCACGCCGTTGGGCAGGAAGCCGTCGTGGGCGACGAGGTTGGAAAGCCCGGTGGCCGCCACCCCCGGCACCAGGCCGGCGATGATCGCCACGCCGATGCCCAGGAAGGCCACGATCGCGGCGACCTTCAGGAAGGAGAACCAGTACTCGAACTGTCCGAAGCGCGCCACGTTCGCCAGGTTCACGGCGGTCAGCAGCACCACGAAGACCAGCGACCAGGTGCCCTGGGAGACCCCGGGGAACCAGCCGCCGATGATGGCCGCGGCGCCGGTGGCCTCGGCGGCGATGACGATGACCCCCTGGATCCAGTAGAGCCAGCCGATGATCGCCCCGGCGTTGGGTCCCATGGCCTTGGCGGCATATACGGAGAAGGAGCCCGACGACGGGTTCGCCGCAGCCATCTCGCCGAGCATGTTCATGATCAGGATGACCAGGAAGCCGGCCAGCGCGAAGGCCAGGATGACGCTCGGTCCGGCCACGGCAACGGCCTGCCCGGAGCCGATGAACAGGCCGGCGCCAATGGCGCCGCCCAGGCCCATCATGGTGATCTGGCGGGTGTTCAGGCTCGCGGTCTTGGGGGCCGCGGCGTTGCTAGACATGGGCGGGGGCTTCCTGCAGTGCGGTGATGACGGCGGTGGCGATGGCCTCGTTGGCCTCGGCGGACCCGATGGAGATCCGGATGCCTTCCCCGGGGAATGCGCGGGCCCAGATGCCCGCGGCACGCAGCGCCACATCCACCGTCCCGGTGTCCGCTCCGGTGGAAAGCCAGATGAAGTTGGCCTGGGAATCGGTGACCTTGATTCCGGCGTCGCGCAGCGTGGCCAGCAGGGCCTCGCGGCCGGCAACCAGCTCGTCGATCCGCACCTGGAGCTCGTCCTCGTGTTCAAGGCTGAGCACCGCGGCGCGCTGGGCCAGGGCGGTGACGCCGAAGGGGACGGCGGTCTTGCGCAGGTTCGCCGCGACCTCGGGCGGCGCCACGGCGTAGCCGATGCGCAGCCCGGCCAAACCATAGGCCTTGGAGAAGGTGTGCAGCACCGCCACATTGGGATACCGGCGGAAGAAGTCCAGGCCGATGGCCGAACCGGCAGCGGTGTTGAAGTGGACGTAGGCCTCGTCGATGACGACCAGCACGTGGGCGGGGACCCTGGCCATGAAGGCGTCCACGGCCGCTGAGTCAACCACGGTTCCGGTCGGATTGTTGGGGTTGCAGATGAAGACCAGTGCGGTCCGCTCGGTGATGGCCTCGGCCATGGCCGCCAGGTCGTGGCCCCCGTTGGGATCCAAGGGAACCATCACCGGGGTTGCCCCGGCAACGTGGGTGAGGATCGGGTAGGCCTCGAACGAACGCCAGGCAAAGACGACCTCGTCGCCGGGATTGGTGGTCGCGTGGATCAGCTGGCCTGCAACCTCCACCGACCCGGCGCCCAGGGCGATCGTGTCAGGGTCAACGCCGAGGCGGGCGGACAGTGCTCCCACCAGTTCGGGGGCCGCGGCGTTGGGGTACTGGTTGATGGCGCCGAGTTCGGAGGCCAGCTGCGCAACGACGGAATCCAGCGGCGGATAGGGGTTTTCGTTGGAGGAGAGCTTGAATGCCTTCTCTGCCGCACCCGGTGTCGCACCCTGCTTGTAGGCGGGGATCGAGTTCAGGGAACTGCGCTGGACAAGGGTCATGGGGGTGCCTCCGAAAAAATAAGCTGCTCGCACGTCGCCGGTGACGTGACTCACAAAAGCTACGAAAATGAGCTCCGGCAGGTCAACTGCCCGGCAAAACACCGCACAAGATGTACATAAAGGCCGGTGCGTGTCGTGAATCACTGGACATTGTGCCCAATGTTTTATCTCGCCGCATTCAGCGTACCGCCATTGCGCAGGGAGCTGCTGCGCGAGCGCTTGCCGGGCTCAATCGGCGCCTCGGGATGAAGGGTCGCGGCATCCCGCGCCAACGGGATGACCCGGTTCTCGAAGTGCGTTGCCAACACGATGGAGGAGGCGGAGCGGCCCATGCCCTCGGTCGCGGAAATCGCGTCGATCACCCGCTGCAGGTCGGCGGTGGAGCGCGCCACGATCTTCACCAGGAAGTCGCTTGACCCCGAGACGGTGTGCAGTTCGAGGATCTCGGGGATCTGCGCCAGCTTTTCGGCCATGCCGTCGTGGCCCAGGTTCTGCTGGATCTGCAGCGAGCAGAATGCGGCAACGGGGTATCCCATTGCCGCAGGATCGATCTGCGGGGCAATGCGCGTGATCACCCCGGATTCATGCAGCCGGTTCAACCGGTTCTGCACGGTGCCGCGGGCCACTCCCAGTCGCTTGGAGCACTCCATGACCCCGATGCCGGGAAAGTCGGTGAACAACTCGATCAGCGACACGTCCAACGAATCGATTCTCATGGGCCCCAGTATGCGACTCCGGCGGCCATGCGCGCTAATCGGCCCGCCGCCCGCACGCGCTAGGGTGGGCCCATGGACGAGGGAATCTATTCCCGGCCGGAGGGCCGGAGGGCGGGCACCGATCTGGTCATGATGTTGCATGGCTACGGCTCAAATCCCGAACGGATGACCGGCTGGTTCGGCGAGCTTCCGCCGCACGCCACCGGGGTCGCGTTGCGCGGGCCGATGGAGGTCGGCGGGGACCGGGGCTGGTTCCTGCTGGACTACTTCCTGGCCAACGACTTTGCCCGGGTCGTCTCCGCCGCACAGCTCGTGTTCGACTGGCAGGACAAATACGCCAGGGGCTACCGCTCAATCAGCCTGCTGGGTCATTCGCAGGGAATGGCCATGGCCACCACGATGCACCGGCTGCGTCCCGGAGGCTACGCCACGATCACCGGACTCAGCGGCTTCGTCCTCTCCAACGAGCTGCTCTCCCTCACGGATGCTGCCCCGGAGCCCGGGAAGGCCGTCCCGTTTTTCTGGGGGCGGGATCCGTACGACCTGGTGATCAACCCGGATGCCGTCGCATACACGGGGCGGTGGCTCGCGGAATACACCGCGCTGACGTCGCGCACCTACCCGGAGATGGGCCACGGCTTCGGTGCCGAGGAGCGGCGCGACGTGCGCAGCTTCTATGGGCATTACCTCGCTGCCGATCGCACCGTGTGATTCCGGGCGGCGGAAGCCGCAATCAACCGGATGGTTGATCCGGGTGGGGGGTGCGTCCGGGCAAAGTGAATGGTGAGATGCGGCAAGGTCCGGGCCCGAGAGGCCTGCCGGAATGACCACCATTTTCCCGGGCACCAACGAAAGGAACCACACCGCCATGATGCGCTTGATGTACACGGCATTTGTCTTTGGAATCACAGGGGTGCTCTCGGGCCTCTACTACCGCGAGCTGACCAAGATCAACGACCTCGCGGATCGCTCGGCTTCCCAGTTGCCACTGGTTCACACCCACCTGCTGGTGCTCGGCTTTGTGTTCCTGCTCATCGTGTTGGCGCTGGAGCGGCTCTTCGCCATTTCCGCTGCCGCGCCGCGCGCATTCGCCTGGTTCTACTGGCTCTGGACTGTCGGCGTCGCGGTGACAGGAAGCATGATGCTCATCAAGGGGACGCTCGTGGTGGTGGGCAAGGATGCGAGCTCGGCCGCCTTCGCCGGGATTGCCGGTTTGGGGCACATCTCGTTGACCGCTGCGGTCATCGTCCTATTTGTTGCCTTGCGGGCTGCCCTCAAGACCGCTGAATCCTCCGGGGCGTCCGCGCCGGCGCTCGCCGGCCGCTAGCCGAAATAAGACGGGCTGCGGCGCCCGGGGCGCTATGGAATATTTACTGCTTGCTCAGCGACACGCCATGACTGGACGCAGCAGCCCCCCATGCGACCTCACATACCGAGAGACCGATACGACAGGGCCTTGGTCTTCCGGATTTTGAACTGCATCGAGCATGAACGCAATCCGCCGCCAGGCCGCGGAAATGGAGTGCAAACGCGGTCCCCCAAACTTTCCCCTTTCCGCAGGAAGCCTTGGCTTATTCTTTCTGACGGCATACGCCCAGCGGCGATTTGCTTACGTCGACAGCGCTGTACCCATAGAGTGGGACCAGGATGAAAAAGAACCCCATTACCTCCAGTGTCATCGGCCCGGACGGCAAGCCCAAGCCCGGGGTGCAGAGCGCCGTCATGAAGGCCGTCAGCGTCCAGCGACCCCTGGTCTTGGCCTACTTGCGCCGCCTGCGCCGCAAACATCCGGACCGCACCGCGGCGGAACTGGCCAAGCTGGTCGAACGCGACTACCTGCTGGCCATCACCGGATCTGGCGCGGCGGTTGGAGCCACGGCGGCCATCCCCGGCGTCGGAACCGTTGCCGCCCTGGGGTTCTCGGCGGCGGCGACCGTTGGCTTCCTTGAGGCCAGTGCCCTCTACGCCCAGTCGCTGGCCGAACTGCACGGCATCACCACCGAGGACCCGGACAAGGCCCGGCTGCTGGTCATGGCGATTCTCATGGGCGACGAGGGAAGCTCGATGATTTCCGCCCTCACGCACCAGGTCGCCGGACGCGGTGCAGGGCCCGTCCAGGGGTGGGCGGCAATGTTCGGGGCCAATAAGCCTTCCACCCTGTGGGCGACCATGCAGGGCACCATGCAACGCACGTTCCTGAAGAAGATGCTTGCCACCCAGGGGGCTTCGATGCTCGGGCGAGTCGTTCCCTTTGGCATCGGTGCGGCGGTTGGCGGATTCGGCAACCGGTTCCTGGGCAAGAAGGTCATCGAGGCGGCGTCGCTTGCCTTTGGCACCCTGCCGACCACCATCCCCGGGCAATTGGTCAGCGAGGGAGAGCGCCTGGAGGCGCTCGCCGAGGTTGAAGCCGGAATAGAGGCAGAGCGGCGGCGCCGCGGAACCAGTCTTGAAGGCGGCGAGAAAAGCTAACGCAGCAGGGCGTTGGCCACGGCGAAAATGGACAGCCCGGCCAGGGAGCCCACGACGGTTCCGTTGATCCGGATGAATTGCAGGTCCCGTCCGACCTGGAGCTCGATTTTTTCGCTGGTTTCCTTGCCGTCCCAGCGGGCGACGGTGTCGGTGATCAACGACGTGATCTGGCCGCTGTAGTTTTCCACGACGTAGACCACTGCGTTTGCCACCCAGCCGTTGACCTTCGCGGCCAGCCGGGCATCATCACGCAACCGCGCGCCGAGGTCGCGGATCGCGGCAATCATCGACCTGCGCAGCTCGGACCCCGGGTTCTCCATGGCGTCGATGAGCGCGGCCTTGATGGAGGACCAGCTCGTGGCCGCCAATTCACGCAATTGCGCATCGCCGAACAGGGAATGCTTCATGGCCTCGACCTTGGCAATCATTTCCTCGTCGGACTGCATGTCGGCGGCAAACCTCTCCAGCCACCGGTCGATGCTCCGGCGCATGGAATGATGCGGGTCGTTCCGCACCGACTGGACATATTTTTGCAATTCGCGATGCAGCTTTTCGCCCAACAGCGTGTCAACCATCGCCGGGACCCAGGTGGGAGAGCGCTCGGCAACCAGCGAAACGACCATCCCGCGGTTGTCTGCCACCCATTGCCCGGCCCGTTCTGCCAGCAGGTCCACGGCCGGTTTGTGGTGCCCGTCGGCAATCACGCGTTCCATGATCCGGCCCAGCGTCGATGACCACTCGGGGGCCAGCATGTGTTTCTTGGCGAGGGACTCCAGCAATGCCAGGACATCCTCGTCATCCAGGACCTCCAGCGCCGCCCCGATGACGGTGGAGACCTCCTGGGCAACCCGGGTTGCAGATTCCTCCTTGGCAAGCCAGCCGCCGACGCTGCGCGAGACGTCGAATTGCTCCAGCTTGGTGCCGACGACGTCCCGGGACAGGAAGTTCTCCTGGACAAATTGCCCCAGGCTTTCGCCGATCTGGTCCTTCTTGCGCGGAATGATCGCCGTGTGCGGGATCTTCAGCCCCATCGGGTGCTTGAACAAAGCCGTGACGGCAAACCAGTCCGCCAGGGCGCCGACCATTCCGCCCTCGGCGGCCGCTCGCACGTATTCAAGCCAGGGATAGTTGTGCTGCAGGGCGAAGGCCACGGCAAAGATCACCGCCATGATGACCAGCAACCCGGTGGCAAGGCGTTTCATCTTGCGCAGCGCGATCATCTTGGCTGCGTCGTTGACGGGGGCAAGGCTGAACCCGGTTGACGTCATGGTCTGCGGCTCCCTTGGCCTGGACATGCGGATGGAACAGGTTCCAACGATAGTTCACGCAGCAACGGGCGCGGCAAGCGGCGCGGGCTCCGGGCACGGCGGTAGCGTAAAAGGCATGCGAACCCTTGTCTACGCTCACCGTGGTTCCTCCAAGGCCTACGCGGAGAACACGCGCGCCGCGTACATGCAGGCCCTGGTGGACGGGGCGGACGGCATCGAATGCGACATCCACCTGAGTTCCGACGGATTTGTGGTCTGCCACCATGACCCGACGGTGGACAGGACCTCGGACTCCAGCGGACGGGTGGGGGAAAAGTCCCTGGCCGAGCTGAAGTCGCTTGATTTCTCCTCCTGGAAGAACCCCCGGATACCACCTGCCTACGGGAAGCTTCGGGAGCAATTGGTGACGTTGCGCGAATTGGTGGCGCTCCTGAAGGATGCAGGCCGCCCCGTGGGCCTGGCCGTGGAGGTCAAGCATCCCAGTCCCTATGGCCGGAAGCTGGAAGAGGCAATGATCGCCGAGCTGCGGGCCATGGCGTGGGAGCCGGAAACCTCCATGCTGGGCGAGATCTACGTTTCGTTCATGAGCTTTGACCCCGGCTCGGTGCGCTACCTGATGGAACGGATCGATCCGGTGCATGTCTGCCAGCTGGTCACCGAGGTCGACGAGGAATGGATCGACGAACTGGTCAAGGCAGGGGAGAACGACCGCGCCGGGGTGGCTGCGGTGTTGGCCAGTGCCATGACAGAGGGTGTGGAGTTGTTGAATTCCGGGGTTCCGCAATTGGCGGGTCCGGGGGTCGCCTACATGCGCAAGCATCCGCGGGTGGTCGATGGCTGGCTGGCCCGCGGCGCAACCTTCCGGGTCTGGACGGTGGATGACCCCGAGGACGCCAGTTACCTGGTTGGCCGCGGCGTCACGCAGCTGACCAGCAACGTCCCGGCGCTCATCAAGGCGCACCTCGGCCTGGACTAGGACATGCGCGCGGATGCGCCGGGCACGGGGCACGTGCGGGCGTAGACTCGCCGCGTGGAGCCACAACTGAACGCATACTATTTCGACACCTACCTGTTCGAGGCCGACGCGACCGTCATTGCCGCCGGGCATGACGACGGGGGCGAGCCGTGGATTGCGGTAAGCCCGAACATCTTCCACCCGCGCGGCGGCGGACAAATGGAGGACTCCGGCACCGTTGATGGCCGCGAGGTTGCGGTAGGCCGCCTCGATGACGGGCTGGTGGTACTCATCGGTGCGGGGGAGCCTGCGGTGGGATCCGTGGTGCGCACGGCGGTAGACGCGGACACGCGGCTCCTGCACGCCGCCCTGCACACTGCCGGACACCTGCTGGGATTCCTGGGAGAGGAACGCGGGTGGCGGCACCGCGGACACAGCCACTTCCCGGGCCAGGCGCGACTGGACTTCCATCCGGAGTCCGTCACCGAGGACCTCCTTGCGGCGCAGGCGCGCGAACTGGTCGTTGGCGGGATCCAGGAACGGCTCGATGCCCTGGTGGCAACGAAGGCTCCCGTCACGAGCAGCCTCGACGAGGACGGCGTCCGCACCGTGGTGATCGCCGGGGTCAGCGCGGAGGCATGCGGCGGCACCCACGTCCGCGACCTCGGCGCCCTGCGGGGCGCCCGGGTCCTGGATGCCAAGGTCAAGCGCGGGGCGCTCAAGGTGCGATACGAGGCAACGCACGGCTGACCCGGCCCGGGCTGCGCAACGGCAGGCGCGGGGCGTTGAAACGCCGCGCCCACCACTAAGCTTGACGACGTGCCACTGCAAATGACTCCCGCCATCAAGACGGCCCTCTCGATCTCCGTCGCAACGGGACTGTATGGCGTTTCCTATGGCGCCCTGGGCATCGCCGCCGGCCTGAACCTCTGGCAGGTTGTGGCGCTGAGCCTGCTCATGTTTACCGGAGGCTCGCAATTTGCCTTTATTGGCGTGATTGCCGGTGGCGGCGGCCCCGGAGCGGCCTTCGGTGCGGCCACGCTGCTGGGCGTGAGAAATGCCGTCTACGGCATGCAGGTCAAGGCCATGCTCAGGCCGCGCGGGCTCAAGAAGCTTGCCGCCGCGCAGGTGACCATCGATGAGTCCACGGCCACCGCCGCCGGACAGAGCGATCCCGGCGAGCAAAGGCTCGGGTTCTGGGTTGCCGGGATCGGCGTATACGTCTTGTGGAATATCTTTACGGTCGTGGGCGCGCTGCTGGGCGACGCACTGGGGGACCCGAAGGCCTGGGGCCTCGACGGAGCGGCCGTGGCCGCGTTCCTTGGCCTCCTTTGGCCGCGCCTGAAATCCGCCGAGCCGGTTGCCATCGCCTCGGTCTGCGCCCTTGCCACGGTGCTGGCGATCCCGCTGGTGCCACCGGGCGTGCCGATCCTGGTGGCCGCCGTCGTCGCAGGGGTCTGGGGCTTCTTCGGCCGGGGACCGGCCACCGAAGGGCTCGAACCGGATGTCGAGCCGCACAACATCCCGAAGGGTGACCGATGAGTGAATTGTGGTGGTGGATCCTTGCCGGTTGCGCCGCGGCCTATGGGATCAAGCTCCTGGGGTACCTGGTCCCGGAGAAAATCCTCGAAAACGAGCGGGCGACCCGCGCCGCGGGCGCCCTGACCATTGGGCTGCTTGCCTCCCTGACCATCGTCAACACGGTCGCCAGCGGAAGCAGCGTGGAATTCGACGCCAGGCTTGCGGCCTTGGCTGCGGCCGCAGTCGCACTGCTGTTGCGCGCACCTTTCCTGGTGGTGGTCATTGCCGGCGCCGGGGCGGCCGCGCTGGTGCGTTATCTGGGCTGGGCCTGAACCGGCCGCGGCGCCCGATTCCTACTTCTGCGGCCCCGTTGCTCCAGGGCCCGTGGAATAGACGAGCGTCGAGTACGTATTGCCGGGCTCGAGCGCCATTGACACTTTGCTCGGCCGCACCTGGGCGGTGACGGGGATGTCGACGGTGGCAATATTCCTGTCGCAGGGGACCACCAGACCATCCGCGTGGTCCAGGGAAAGCCGCAGATTGCCTTCTCCTTGGCAGACGGCAACCACGGTCAGCCGGGTTCCCCGGTAGGTGCCGAGCTCAGCGGTTGCCATGACCTGGGCGTGGTCGTCCGATCCCATGCCCATGAGTACCTGGGCATCGCCGGGAACCAAGGTCAAGAGGTCCTCCAGCACGGCCGCGGAGGAGGAGGCCGCCGGCGGTTGCGTCGAAGCGGCACACCCGCACATGGCACACGCCAGGCCAAGCGCCGCGCCGACCCGTATGAGCTGTCCCAAGTTCCCGCCCCCAAACTTTGTCACGTGGATCGAGCTTCGCAGAGCCCTTGGCACTTGGCAAGGAAAATGCCAAGGGTTTGCGCCGCAAGTCTTTTTCGCGATGCCGACAAGTGACATGTCGGGGCGGCGGTGGCAAAGTGGAAGCATGATTGTTGCCTTTTCCGTAGCCCCCAGCACCGACAACACCGATGGATCGGTCCACGATGCAGTGGCCGCCGCCGTCAAGGTCGTCCGCGAGTCGGGCCTGCCCAACTCCACCTCCTCGATGTTCACCGAGTTGGAGGGCGAGTGGGACGAGGTCATGGATGTCGTCAAGCGCGCCACCGAGGCCGTTGCCGCCTACGGCTCGCGCGTTTCGCTCGTCCTGAAGGCCGACATCCGGCCCGGCTACAGCGGGGAGATCACCGGAAAGATCGAGCGTCTGGAAAAGGCCATTAGCGAGCAGGAGTAGCAACAATGGACACCTCGGCGACCTCCGCCAGCCCCGTCGACGTCGACAGATTCCTTGTGGAAAAGCTGCTTGCCCCGGAACCGGAAATGGCGGCGGCCCGCGAGCGCGCGCACCAGGCGGGGCTTCCCCGGATTGAGGTCAGCGAGGTGCAGGGCAAGTTCCTGATGCTGCTGGCGCAGATCGCGGGAGCCAAGCGGGTGCTGGAAATCGGAACCCTTGGCGGCTATTCCACCACCTGGCTGGCGCGCGGGGTGGGCCCCGACGGGCACGTGACCACCTGCGAATTCGAGCCGCTGCATGCCCGGGTGGCCGCGGACAACCTGGCCGCCTGCGGGGTCGAGGACCGGGTGGAAATCCGCATTGGCGCGGCCCTCGACACCCTCGACGCGCTTTTGGCCGAGGACGGGGAACCCTTTGACCTGTTCTTCATCGATGCCGACAAGGAAAACAACGCCCACTACATCGACCTGGCGATCATGCTGGGACGTCCGGGCAGCGTCATCGTGGTGGACAACGTGGTGCGCGAGGGAGCGGTCCTGGAGGACGGGGATCCGCTCACCGATGCCGGCCGCCTGGTCAATGGCGTGCGGCGCGGGATCGACGCGCTGGGTGCCAACCCGCGCGTGGATGCCACGGCGCTCCAGACCGTGGGCGTCAAGGGCTGGGACGGTTTTGCCATGGCGGTCGTCCGCTAGCGGCGCCAGGTGCGCCCGCCGCACCGCGGCCACCCGTTGAGGTGCATCACGGCTTTCGTCGCCCGGCCCCCGAAGCACATAGGCTTGCCCCTGTGACTACAGAGCCCTATGCCATTCGCCTTGCCGTGCCCGAAGACATCCCTGCCGCCCTTCAGATGAAGCTGAAGGCCTGGGAAGAGGCCTATGGCAGCCAACGGCCCGCATCATTCTTTGCCAATGCCCGCGCCGCCCTTGAACAGCAGGCCGACTGGTGGATCCGCGGGCTGGCCCAGGGCGCCGAGCTGTGGATCGCCATCGACACCGCCGGGGACATCGTCGGTGTCGCCGGCGGCGGCCCGGCAGCCGACGACGACGCGGACACCGGGATCGGCATCGAATTGCAGCTGCTCTACGTCCTGTCCGCCCACCACGGGACCGGGCTGGGCGGACAGCTGCTGGAGGCCGTGCTGGGGGACCGTGCCGCGGTGCTCTGGGTCCTCGAGCACAACCCGCGCGCCCACGCCTTCTATGCCAAGCACGGATTTGCCGCCGACGGCAGGGTCGAGGCGCTCGCCGACGACTGGAGCGGACTGAACGAGCTCCGCATGGTCCGCCGTGGCGCACACCGTGGCTAAGGGCAAGAACAAGCGCGCCAAGAACGCCTCGGTCGTCCAGGCCGACGCCCCCGCGGCGCCCCAGGACGGCCCCGTCGAGGGGATCTACCCCATCGACACCGGCACCGCCGAACTGGAACGCGACCACTATTCGCCCACCGGCTGGCTGCTGCGGATCAACGACGTTCCCTCCTCGCACGTCGACCTTGCCGCGCCGGGGCACCTGGACTTCGAATACATGCGCTGGATCGCCGCGCTCATCCGCTCCCGCTTCAACCCGGCGCAGGTCGAGGCGCAGGGGCACAAGCTGCGCGCCCTGCACCTGGGCGGCGGTGCCTGTTCCATGGCGCGCTGGGCGTCGGTGACCTACCCCAATGCCCGCCAGGTCGTGGTGGAGCTGGACGGCAAGCTCGCCGCCCTGGTGCGGGCCTGGTTCGACCTGCCGCGCGCCCCGCTGCTGCGCATCCGCGTCGGGGAGGCAGGCGCAGTGCTTGCAACGCTCACCGACGCCACGCGCGACCTGGTCATCCGCGACGTCTTCGCCGGGGACCAGACGCCGCGGGACCTGACCACCCTGGCCTTCACCGCGCATGCGGCCCGGGTGCTGGACGAGACGGGCCTGTATGTGGTCAATTGCGGGGACACCCCGGCGCTGGAAAACGCCCGGCGCGAGGCAGCCACCATCGGCGCGGTCTTCAAGCACGTGGCCATCGTGGCGGACCCGACCATGCTCAAGGGCAGGCGCCACGGAAACGTCATCATTGCCGGCTCCAACGCGCCGATCCCGGCGGGCCCGGAGTTCATCCGCGAACTGCTCGGCGGCGGCGTCCCCGCCCAACACTGGGACGACGCCACGGTGCGCACCTTCGCGCGCCACGCCACCGCGGTGTAGCGATGCGGCAGGGCCAGGCCCGGCAGCGGTGCCGGCCCGCCGCCCACTATAGGCTTGGATCCACTGCGCCGACGTTTCGCGGCACCCATCCCACCCCCGTTGAGCAGGAGCGCCAGCACCGCCATGAACACCCCCGCAACAGTTACCTGGACACATAGCGGCCTGGACCGGACGGCGTTGTGGTCCTCGGCCAACGCCGCCCCGCCGCCGAAGAACATCGTCGTGGTCGACGACTCCCTGGGGGCCGACGAGGCCTACCGGATGGCCACCAACGGCACCGGCATGCTGTTCACCGGGGACTACCACAACGCCCGCCAGCTGCTGAGCGCCATCGCCCGCCGCATCCCGGCCGGGACCAAGGCCAAGCGCAACGCGGCGGCCCCCACCACCGCCGAGCGCTTCTACAAGTACCGCCAGGCACGCACGCACCGGGCGCGGATCCTGTCCATGCTGCTGGTCCCGGTGGGCCCCGGACCCGCCGTTTCCTTGCGCCGCGCCCCGGATGTCACCGAGGCCTGGACCAACGCCTTCGGGCCCGTGGCCGAACCCGCGGTGGTTTCGCTGCAGGAACTGCTCGGTGCCATCGGCGCCCAGCAGTGGCGCAGCACCGGGCTGCACGTCCCGGCGCTGGATGCGAGGATCCACCCCCATTACGGCACCTTCGCCCCGGTGCGCGGCGAATACCTGGACCTGGTGGCGCGCGCCGAACTTCCCGGCCTCGGGCTGGCCTTCGACATCGGCACCGGAACCGGGGTGCTGGCGGCAATCCTGGCCCGGCGCGGGGTTGCCGAGGTCATCGGCACCGACTCGCAGGACCGGGCCGTGGCCTGCGCGCAGGCGAACCTGGCGGCGCTGGGCCTGGGGGACCGGGCGCGGGCCGTGAAGCAGGACATGTTCCCCGAGGGCCGTGCGGACGTCGTGGTGTGCAACCCGCCGTGGCTGCCGGGCACCCCGCAGACACTGCTTGACTACGCGGTCTACGACCCCAAGTCGGCGATGCTGCGCGCCTTCCTCGCGCAGTTGCCCGACCACCTGGCCGAGGGCGGGCAGGGCTGGCTGGTCATCTCCGACCTGGCCGAGCGGCTGGGGTTGCGCACCCGCGGGGAACTGCTGGGATGGATCCAGGACGCAGGCCTGGTGGTGCTGGGGCGCGATGACACCGTTCCGGCCCACGGGCGGGCGGCCGATGCCTCGGACCCGTTTCACGTGGAACGCTCCGGCGAGGTCACCTCGCTGTGGAAACTCGGCGTGAGGTAGCCGCCCCTCCGGGTCGCGGGGCAAAGGGGAAGCGGGCAGGGGACTTGAGTCCCCTGCCCGCTTCCGTGGCCTTGTGCGTGGTTGGCGTGCCTAGATGCCGATGGCCTGCTCGATGACGCCGATGCCGAAGAACAGCACGAAGGCGCCTGCGACGGCCCACATCAGCGGGTGCACCTCGCGGGCCCGGCCCTGGACGGAGCGGATGAAGACGTAGGCGACGAAGCCCGCCCCGATGCCGTTGGCGATCGAATAGGTGAACGGCATCAGCACGAACGTCAGGAACGCCGGAATGGCAACGCCCCAGTCGCTCCAGTCGATCTTGGACACGTGCGAGATCATCATGAACCCGACGACCACCAGGGCCGGCGCGACGGCCTCGAAGGGCACCAGGTGGATCAGCGGGGTCAGGAACATTGCGGCCAGGAACAGGACACCGGTGACGATGGAGGCCAGGCCCGTGCGGGCGCCCTCGCCGATGCCGGCGCCGGATTCGACGTAGATCTGGCTCGAGGAGCCCGAGGCGCCGCCGCCGACGACCGCGCCCATGGCGTCAACCAGCAGCACCTTGTCCACGTCCGGGATGTTCCCGTTCTCATCCACGGTGCCGGCCTCGTTGGCCAGGCCCACCATGGTGCCCATGGCGTCGAAGAAGATCGACAGCAGGATCACGAAGGCCAGCAGCAGGGCGGAGGTGGCGCCCAGGGTGCTGAAGGCGCCGAAGACGTTTGCCTGGCCCACCAGGGACAGGTCGGGAAGCGCCCAGGTGGGCATCGAGGGGGCCACCAGCGACCAGCCCTGCGGGTCCGCCGTGCCGGTGGCCGCGTCGAAGGAGGGGCCGATGTCGAAGACGGCCTCGAGGATGTTTGCCAGGATCGCCGAGACCACGATGCCGATGAGGATGGCGCCCTTGGTCTGGCGCACCACCAGGGCGATGGTGAGCAGCAGGCCAACGATGAACACCAGGATCGGCCAGCCCACCAGCGAGCCGTCAAAGCCCAGGCCCACCGGGACGGTGGTGCCGGCGGCGTCGGGGACGCGGCGCACGAAACCCGCATTGACCAGGCCGATGAGGGCGATGAACATGCCGATGCCGACCACGATGGCCGACTTGAGGCTGGTGGGGACCGCGTTGAACACGGCGGTCCGGAAACCGGTGAGCACCAGCACCAGCATGGTGACACCGGAAATGATGACAAGACCCATGACGTCGGGCCAGGTGAGTCCCGGGTTGGCGGCAACAGTGACGGCGATGAAGGCGTTGACGCCCAGTCCGGCGGCCATGGCGAACGGGTGCTTGGCCCAGGCCCCCATGAGGATCGTCATGATGCCGGCAACCAGCGCGGTGACGGCGGCGACGCGGGCCGAGCCCAGCGCGTCGCCGTTGGAGTCGGCACCGGAAAGAATCAGCGGGTTGAGCACCACGATGTAGCTCATGGCGAAGAAGGTGGCGAAGCCGCCGCGGATCTCCCGCGAGTAGTTCGAGCCGCGTTCGGTGATCTTGAAATACCGGTCCAAACGCGACAGGTCGGTCCTTTGGGGGAGGGTTTTTTCCTGAGGGGGCATGTGGGAATTATAGTGCGGGTTTACGCCGCTAGGCGAAAAAACCGGGGAGAAATGCGCCACGCTCGATTGCGGATAGACCCACGTCACACTGTGGTGAACAATGGGAGTACGGGACCTCGTACGGGGGAAGCCCGGGAGGACTCAGACCGTTACACGTAGGAGTGAAGACGATGAGCGAAAACACCAAGTCCCAGGGTGGCGCCGAGGTCATCGAAGGAATCGTTGTCGGCGTCGACGGTTCGGACCAAGGCCTTTGCGCCCTGAAATGGGCGGCACAGGAAGCCAAGCGGCGCGGAAGCGTCCTGAATATCGTGACCGCGTACACGATCCCGGTTTTCGCCGCGTCCTCCATGGATGCCGGCTACGCCACGCTGGATGACCAACTGATCCGCAACGGCGCGGAGGAGGTCGTCCGCCAGGCACGGGCCACGATCACCGACATGGACATCACGGTGCGCACCTACATCGAGTCGGGCGATCCCGCCGGGGTACTGCTGGACCTGAGCCGCCAGGCCGAACTTGTCGTGGTCGGAACCCGCGGCCGCGGAGGCTTCGTGGGCAGGCTGCTCGGCTCGGTTTCCAGCGCGCTGCCGGCACACGCAAAGTGCCCCACGGTCGTGGTTCCATTGTGCGTGTCCAAGCGCGACGAGGATGCCACGATGGTCCAGGACCGGATCGTCGTCGGTGTCGACGGGTCCGACCGGGCGCGCCTGGCGGTGCTGGTTGCCGCCGAGCTCGCGGCCTCCC
The DNA here is from genome assembly GCF_059759235.1 of Paeniglutamicibacter sp. GQ140. Taxonomy (NCBI): domain Bacteria; kingdom Bacillati; phylum Actinomycetota; class Actinomycetes; order Micrococcales; family Micrococcaceae; genus Paeniglutamicibacter; species Paeniglutamicibacter sp. GQ140. The sequence goes on along the minus strand of NZ_JCAXDW010000018.1, from coordinate 48,727 downwards.
GCGGCCTGGCCTTGCGCGTGGTGTGTGCCCTGGCCCCGATCAGCGGAGCGCTGGCCTGGATGCCGGCAACCGTTGACCAGGAGGCCGTCACCGCCGACGTGCGCCACCAGATGGGGATCGGCAAGGCCTGGCTGCAGAGCCTGTTCCCGGGCCTCGAGATCGAAACCGACGTCATCGACGGTGCCCCGGTGGAAATCCTGATCCGCGAATCCGAGTCCGCACTGCTGCTGGTCACCGGCTCGCGCGGCCGCGGCGGCTTCGCGGGGATGCTGCTGGGCTCGACCAGCCAGGGCGTGCTGCACCACTCGAAGGGCCCGGTCATGGTGGTCCCCGACGGGGACGACCCGCGGCTGGCCTCCCGCCAGGAATTCGAGGACAGGGCCAATGGCCTCTAGGCCTTTCGAGCCATCCAATGCGTGAGGGCGTGGCAACCATTGGTTGCCACGCCCTCACGCATAAGTCCCTGGTGCGGTGTGTCTCCTAGTAGCGTCCCGCGTAGGAGTGCAGGTTGTTGACGTAACTCAGAGGCGTCACGGAGATGCCGCTGTTCGGGTTCCGCGCGTGCAGGACCTGTCCGCCGCCAAGGTAGATGGCGACATGGTAGAACGAGTTCCCGCCATTGGACGAGGAGAAGACCAGGTCGCCGGGGCGCAGCTGGCTCAGCGGGACCTTCGTCGGAGCGGCCGCATACTGCTGCGACGAGGTCCGCGGCAGGTAGATGCCTGACTTGGCGTATGCCGCCTTGGTGAAGGACGAGCAGTCGTAGTAGTCGGGGCCGTTGGCACCGTACCTGTACTGCTTGGATTCATCGTTGGCGATCATGCGGCCCCAGGAGAAGGCGGCGTTGTAGTTGCCGGACGACTGCGGCGCCTCGGGCTCCTGGGTGGGCTCGGGCGTCGGCTCGGGCTTGGGCTTGATTGACGGTTTCGGGGCCTGCGGAGCAATCGTCGGCTTGGGCTTCGGCTTGACCGTTTCCTTCGGGGCCTCGGGCTCGGGAGCCGGCTTGGGTTTGGGCTTCGGCTTGACCGTTTCCTTCGGGGCCTCGGGCTCCGGGGCCGGCTTGGGCTTCGGCTTGACGGTTTCCCGTGGCGGCTCGGGCGCGGGAGTTGGCTTCGGGGTGGCCTTGGGCTTCTCCTCGACGGGCTTGGCCGGTGCCGGTTCTTCGGTCGGCGGAATCGCGACGGTGAGCTGCGGGGCCTTGGGTGCGGCAGGCTTGGGAACCAGTGACTGGTTCTGCGGGCGTTCGGTGGGGACCTTGGGCGGGGCAGCCAGCGGCTTGATCTCGGGTGCCTGGCTCCGCGTGGCCTCAAGGGGCTTGGCCTGGGGTGCGTTCTCGATCAGTTCCTGGAGTTTCCTGGCCTCGGCCTCCGCTTCCTTGGCGGCAATGCGCTCGGCTTCCTCGCTGGCGTCGACCTCGTGCAGGTAGGCCAGTTGCCCGATGAGCTCCTCTCGGAGTTGTTCCTGGGGCGCAACGGAGGCCTGGTAGCTGGAAAGCGTCGACGAGGCGTCTGCCGCGGCGATTTGCTGGGCGGCGGTGGCTTCGTCGGCGGCCTTGGCCGCGGCAGCGGCATAGTCCTGCCATGCGGTCCACAGTGCTGCGGCGTCCTCGGCGTTGCTGACCGTCAGGGTGCGGTTGGCGCTCAACGCGTCCATGGTGGAGGCCTTGTACAGGACGTCGTTGTCCTTGGAGTCTTCCAGCAAGGTGACAACGCCCGGATTGATGCCACCGTTGCGGTACAGGTCCGAGGCCAGCGCCCCGACGTCCTTCTTGCTCGAGAGCAGGTACTCGGTGGCCTTTTCCGCCTCGGTGGCGGCTTCGGTGGCGGCCTGGGTGCGTTCGGCGAGCAGTTCATCGGCGGCCAGCAAGTTGTCCTGGGCGTCCAGGGCGGCGGCCTCGGCGGTGATGATGCCCTGGCGCCCGGATTCGATGCGGGCCTCGAGCTGTTCGACCAGCGCCTTGAGCGCCTCCGGATCGGACTTGGCGCTCTGCAACTGTGCCTGGGTGGGGAGCGCGGTGTTGGAAGAGCTGGGCTCCGTCACGACACTAAGGGTTCTTGGTGCTGTAGGCGTTGCCGCTGCTGCCGGGAACGCGCCCGAAAAGCACGTGGCGGCCAATGCAATTGAGCAGGCGGCGACGCCCAGTGTTTCCCTGATTGCCATGCCGTGTTGTTCCTTACCTCGGCGATCGGTGTGCAAGTCCCGCAACAGATGCGGGAAATATGGCCGGAACGGTGCGGCCTGATCGCTGCTTCCTCTAGCACCTTATGGGAAAACTATTCACACTGGCAACACCAGTCACATCAATAACTACAATTACAACGGTGTAATTATTCGGTAATTTTCTCGGTTTTTTGGCGAATTTTCGAAATGGCCCAGCCTCCCTGGAGCGGGTCGCCATAGGTCAGGGCGGAGTGTCGAGTCCCTCGCCTTTTAGCCGGACGTCCGCCGACGCCGGCCGATGGGGGCTATCGGGGGCGCGTGGTGGATATCGGAACGGGCCGGACCAATGCATGCCGACAACCCGGAAATGACGTTCGTTGGCGGGCAACGGGGGATCCCGTGTTGGCCGCGAGCGCTTTCCGCCCGGGCCGCTGGCCTAGCCCCACCCGAGATCGTGCAGCCGTTCGTCGTCGATGCCGAAATGGTGGGCAATCTCGTGAACGATCGTGATGCCAACCTCTTCGACAACCTGTTTCTCGGTGGAGCAGATCTCAAGGATTGCGTCCTTGAAAATGGTGATGCGGTCGGGCATCGCCCCTGCGTCCCATCCCGAATCGCGTTCGGTGAGGGAGATTCCCTCATAAAGCCCCAGCAGTTTGGTTGCGGGATCCTCGCCGGGCAACGGCTTGTACGCATCCTCGATGAAGATGGCGACGTTCTCCATCATGGACAACAGGGCCCCGGGAATTTCATCCAGCGCGCGTTCGGCCACACGCTCAAACTCGTCATCAGTCATTTCGTACCCCATGCTTTGCACTCTACCTATTGCCTGACCGGGTTTCGAAGGCAGTTCAACGAGGTGAAGGGCGGGAAGCCGGGGCATAGGCAACTGTGCCGATCGTCACGCGCGCCCCGTTTTGCGCGGTGGGAAATTTACCTCTATAGTTATTTGAGTCCACTGCGGCGGAGTAATCCAACGCGGTGGTTCCTGGCCCCCATCGTCTAGCGGCCTAGGACACTGCCCTTTCACGGCAGCGGCACGGGTTCGAATCCCGTTGGGGGTACGCACGAAATCTGGATTTTGTTGGAGCGAAAAGCTCTGGTAGAGTTCTTGTCTTGTGAGCGAGGGAGACTTCGCGAATAAGGCCCTGTAGCGCAGTTGGTTAGCGCGCCGCCCTGTCACGGCGGAGGTCGCGGGTTCAAGTCCCGTCAGGGTCGCTTAGGTTTTCCGGTTCGCCGGAAGATCGGGTGATCATCTAGCCTGATGATGCCAGGCTCTGTAGCTCAGTTGGTAGAGCGTTCGACTGAAAATCGAAAGGTCACCGGATCGACGCCGGTCGGAGCCACCATCTAAAACCCCCTTGTTTTCAAGGGGGTTTTTGCTTTAACCGATCATGTGCGGAATCGTTCGCCCCTGCCGCCCCAGCGTCCCCGGAAAAGTGCCGGCGGCGTCCGCGGAACCCCAACCCACCCGCCAATTCTTGCGATGTCCATCACAATCGGCTGTAGGCTGGGGGCGTACGCCGAGCATGGCGAGGCGAGCGCAGAAAGGACCGGACCCATGGATCGTGAACTTTCGGTGCACAACCTGCCCGAAACCGAAGCCAGCGGAACAACGAGAATCACCGACCTGGCCGTCGCCAAGGTCGCCGCGGCCGCCGCGCGCGCCATTCCCGGGGTGCATTCCCTGGGGCTGGGAACCTCGCGGGCGCTGGGCGCCCTGCGCGGCGCGGTGGGTTCCGCCACCGAGCCCGCGCATGGGGTCAGCGTGGAAGTCGGCACACGCCAGGTCGCGATAGACATGATGCTCACCGCGACGTACGGGTACCGCCTGCACGACCTGGCGACGGCGGTGCGCGAGGCTGTATTCAGCGCCGTCCAGGACCTCACGGACTTCGAGGTCATTGAGGTAAACATCGAAATCGGGGACGTGCATATTCCCGCCCCCGAGCCCGTATCCGAAAAACGGCGGAACGCGGCGGCGGAAGGGTTGGCATGAAAGCAACACTCATTGGCGCGCTCGTGGGGGCCATCCTGGCCTGGGCCGCACTTGAGCACGGACTGGGAGGCTTCCTCCTGATGGCATTGTTCATGTCCATCGGCGCCCTGTTGTCCAGGGTCGCGGGCGGGCGGGTCGACATGCGGGCAATCCTTGACGCCCTGACCGGGCGACGATCCTCGTCATGAGCCAGGGCGTCCCACCTGCGGTGCAGCAGGCGGCGAGTGTTCCCCGCGCCGGGCACACCCGGGTCAGCGCACAAGCGCTCACCAGCACCGCGCGGGCTGTGGCGGCCAGCGTCTTTGGCGTGCGCCCCGGACTAGTTCGGGCGTTTCTGCGCGACGATGCCGGCTACCTGGCACTGACCGTCCACCTGCCACTGCCGTTGGCCGGGCCCACGGTGTCCCCCGGATCCACCGTCCTTGACCGGGTGCGCAGCCGGCGGGGCGAGATCGGCAAGCAGTTCAGCGAGTTGACCGGCTCCCTGGTCAGCCGGGTGGACGTGCGGGTCACCGGAATCGTGGACGCCGCCGCGGAACGGAGGCGCTAATGCGGGAGGACAACGCAGACATCAGGGAACGCGAGCTCACCAGCGGCCGCTCGCCGGCCGCCATCGCCGTGGCGCTGCTCGCCCTGCTGGGCTGCCTATACGCCCTTTTGGAGGTGGCGCTCAGGGCCCTGGGCCAGGAAGCATGGCTGGCCGCGCCGGACACCTGGTGGCACTGGGGCTCGACGCTGCCCGGGCGCCTGGAGCCCGCGGCCCAGGTGGCCATTGGCCTCTGTGCCGCGTGCCTTGGCCTGGTGCTGCTGCTGCACGGGCTGCGCCGCGGGCGCCACGCCCGCCACGCGCTTGCCTGCGAGGACGGTGTCCTCGTCGTCGACGACCAGGTGCTTGCGGCGTCGCTGGCCAGGCGAGCACGCGCCGAGGCGGGCGTGGGGCCGGGCCAGGCACTTGTCACCGTGAACCGCGACCGTGTCGACGTGCAGCTGAGCCCGACCTCCGGCACGCCCATCAACCCGGCACTCGTCGTGGCCGGCCTGGAGGACGAGCTGCGCACCAACCTGGTCGAGCCGCTGCCGCAGGTCCACATCAGGGTTGCCGAACGCGGGGTGATCGGCCAATGAACCGCACTCCGCGACTCCTCAACCGGATCCTGCTCACCGTCCTGGGTCTGGCGCTGCTGGCATGCGGCGCACACCTTCTGCTGGCCGGCATTTCGCCGGTCTACGCCGGCGGGTGGCGACGGGTCGCGGCCGACGTGGGTGCACGGGCCAACGACGTCCTTGCGGCCACGACCCTTCCGGGGCAGAGGGAGTCCTGGTTGTGGATCCTCATCGCCGCCCTGCTGCTCTGCCTGATCCTGTTGGTGCTGTGGTGGATCGCGGTGCAGGGCCGCGGCCGCGGCGGCGACTACGTGTCGGCGTACTTCGACGACGAGCCCATGCCCGGGCGCGTCGAAATCTCCCAAACCGCGGTTGAGCAGGCGCTGCGGCATGTCCTGGGGCGGCGCAACGACGTCATCTCGATCGGAGTCAGTGTCTGGGAGCTGGAACCGGCCGCCGGCCTGCGGATCAAGGTCCAGCCGCGCAAGGGCACCGCTCCCGGGCCGCTGGGCCGGGACGTGGCCCGGGCAGCGCAGGTGGTCCAACAGGCCCTGGGTGTCAGCGGGCCCGTGGTGGTGTACCTGGCGGTGGGCACCCGTTCCCGTTTCGCCCGGGTCGAGCGCGTCCTGTAGCCGGGCTCGGCTAGCCCTGGTTCGCGATGACCGCCATGACCAGCAAGGCGGTGAACCCCATGAAGGGCAGGCAGAGCAACGCGTGCAGCCACTTGTGCTCCACCAGCACCGCCACGTACTCGCGCAGGAATGCACTGGGAAGGTAGTACTTTGCGGTGGGCGAGCCCACCACCTCGGCCTCGATTCCCAGCCGGCGGGCCAGCAGGGCCGCCCGCAGCACGTGGTAGTTGTTGGTGACAGCCAGCAGCGGGCCGCTGCGCCCGGCTTCCGCAAAGAGCTTCGTGGAAAACATGAGGTTTTCCTCCGTGTTCACGGCCTTGTCCTCCACCGCGACGTCATCCCGCGCGGCCCCGGCGCCAACCAGGTAGTCCGCCATGGCCACGCCCTCTGGCAGGGGCTCGTCATGGCCCTGGCCGCCGGAAGGGATCAGCAGCGGGCGGGGCGTGGTGCGGTGGTAAATCTCCAGCGCCTTGTCCAGGCGGCTGCGCAGCAACGGCGGGACCCCGCCATCGACCAGCCGCGAGCCCAGCACCACGATTCCCTGCGGCGATTCCTTGAAGGGCATGCGCCCGTAGGCGACGGCATAGGCCAGGAAGACCACGAACACCACGCCGAAATAGCTGCAGAGGAAAAAGAGCAAGGCGGCCAGCCCGATCCCCAGGGGGCTCATGGTGAGCACCAGCAATAGCGCCAGGGGCGGTAACGCGACGAGCAGCAGCCCCGCCACAAGGGACAACAGGTTGCCCGGCCGCCTGCCTTCGGACTTGAGCATCACCGCTCCGTTGCGGAGCAGGGTGGCTGCCAGCGCCAGGATTGCCAGCGGGGCCAGTGCCAGGACCACCAGGAAAACGTATGACATGCCCGGAACCCAGCGGGAGAGCAGATTGCCGATCTCGATCAGGGCCAGGTAGCAGGCGGCCACCAGCACCACCCCGTTGCGCAGCATCCGGCGGTCGCGCCGGCGCAGGAGGAAATACAGGGCAAAGAGCAGCAACGCGGGGATGAACGACACCGTCCGAGACTATCAAGCGCGGGCGGCACCCCGGCCCGGGACGCGGACTAGTTGGCGCGCGCCAGCTGGCGAACCGCCAGCCACCGGTTCGAAAGCCGGCGGTAGGACGCGGCGGCCCCGGTCAGGTCGGATTCGGCCAGCGACTCGATGCCCAGACGCAGGTCGTGCGGTGAGTCGTCGGGCCAGACCAGCGCCGCGATACGCCCGTAGTCGAGCTCGACCACCGATTCCTGGTCAAAGAGCTGCAGCCATTCGCTCAGCGAGGCAAGCTCGTCCAGCAGGTCCATTTCCGGTGCATGGATGGCCAGGGTCGCCGCCGCATAGCGGACCCGGTCCAGGGCCTGGGGCAGGGGCGTGTAGATCCGGCTGGCAAGCAGCTCCTCGCCGTCCTCGATGACATCCACCTCGTCGTCCTCGTGCACCAGGATCAACCAGCCAAAGGGGATGCCCCAGGTCGCGGTGCGGGTATGCATGTGGGCCAGGTCGTCGGTGAAGCGCTGCCGGTCCACGCGCAGCGCGTTTGCCGCGCGGGCGGCGTCGGGAACCAGCAGTTCCAGCAGTGCCGGGCGCATGGATCCGTCGAGCTGTTCCGAGGCAAGGATGGTGCGGGTGGCCAGTTGGTCGGGGCAGTACAGGGTGTTGACGGTCCCGTCCCAGGAGGTGGTGACCAGCTTGCGGAAGGTCTCGTTGTGCAGGTGCGGGAACGGGTCGGAGGCCGGCCGGGTGAGGCGTTGCAGCGCCGCGGCGGCGCTCGCGTCTTCCATGGCCTCGCGGTTGGTCCGGCCGCTGGCCACCGCCAGCCGCTGGTCGGAATCCGAAAAGGCCCGCAGCGGCTCAAAAATGCGCAGGTAGGAGGTCGGCGGGAGGGCCCGCCGGTTGGCTCCGCTGACCTGCACCATGGCTAATCCAGCTCCACGATCACCGGGACATGGTCGGAGGCACCCTTGCCCTTGCGCTCGTTGCGGTCGATCTCGGCACCGATCACGCGGGCGGCCAGCGCGGGGGAGGCCAGCGTGAAGTCGATCCGCATGCCCTCGTTCTTGGGGAAGCGCAGCTGGGTGTAGTCCCAGTAGGTGTAGGTCTTGGGCGTGTCGGTGTACGGGCGCACCACATCGGTGAAGCCCGTTTCGAGGAAGGCCTCGAAGGCGGCGCGCTCCGGAGCCGAGACGTGGGTGAGTTCGTTGGCGAGGAAGAAGTCGATGTCCCAGACGTCCTCGTCGCGCGGGGCGATGTTCCAGTCGCCCATCAGGGCGACCTGCGCCTGGGGGTCCTCGGCCAGCCATCCGGCGGCCTGCTTGTTGAGGGTATCGAGCCAGGAGAGCTTGTAGGGCATGTGCTCGTCCTCAAGGGCCCGGCCGTTGGGCACGTACAGGCTCCAGACGCGCACGCCCCCGCAGGTCGCGGCGATTGCGCGCGCTTCCTGGACGGCGTCCTTGCCGCCCTTGCCGAAGGCCGGCTGGTCAACGAAGGTGCGTTCCACGTCGTCCAGGCCCACGCGGGAGGCGATTGCCACGCCATTCCACTGGCTGAGGCCGAAGTGGGCGACCTCGTAGTCGTTGTTTTCGAACAACTCCCACGGGAAGTTCTCGTCCTTGCACTTGGTTTCCTGGATCGCCAGGACATCGACGTCGGCGCGGCGCAGCCAGTCCTCGACGCGGTCGGCACGGGCACGAAGGGAGTTCACGTTCCAAGTAGCAATCTTCACCCTCCCAACCTATCAACTCTCATCACCGCGGTCAGTTTTGCGCAGCCGCCGGTTGCCCACCTGCCGGGTGGGGGCTCCGTGCCGCGGCGCACGTGCAATGTGCGGCCATGGGCAAGGCCCGGGTGCGGCAAGACCTAGCAATTTAGTAGGAAGTCCGAGTATATTTTTGGGTAACAGGCGTGGTGCGCATCACAGGCCGCTGCCGCGTTCAGGCGAATCTTGCTTAGGAGCATCCATCACATGACCCGCGAATTGACCCACTACGTGGGCGGCGCCCACGCCAAAGGAACTTCCGGCCGCTTCTCCGACGTGTACAACCCCTCCACCGGTGCGGTTCAATCCAGGCTTCCGCTGGCCTCGGCCGACGAGGTCGGCGCGGCCGTCGCCGTCGCCGAGGCCGCGCAGGTCGAATGGGGGCAGACAAATCCCCAGCGCCGGGCCCGCATCCTGAACAAGTTCGTCGAGCTCGTCTACGCAAACATGGACGAACTGGCGGCGCTGCTGACCAGCGAACACGGCAAGACCTTCCCGGATTCCAAGGGAGACATCCAGCGCGGGCTCGAGGTCATCGAGTTCTGTGCCGCCGCCCCGCACCTGCTCAAGGGCGAATTCTCCGACAGCGCCGGAACCGACATCGACGTTCACTCGCTGCGCCAGCCCCTCGGCGTGGTTGCCGGAATCACCCCGTTCAACTTCCCCGCCATGATCCCGCTGTGGAAGGCCGGCCCGGCCCTGGCCGCGGGAAACTCCTACATCCTCAAGCCCTCCGAGCGCGACCCCTCCGTGCCGCTGCGCCTGGCCGAGCTTTTCACCGAGGCAGGGCTGCCGGACGGCGTCTTCAACGTCGTGAACGGGGACAAGGAAGCCGTCGACGCATTGCTCGAGGACCCGCGCGTGAAGGCCATCGGCTTCGTGGGCTCCACCCCGATCGCCCAGAGCATCTACGCCACCGCAGCGGCCAACGGCAAGCGCGCCCAGTGCTTCGGCGGGGCCAAGAACCACATGGTGATCATGCCCGACGCCGACCTGGAAATGGTTGCCGACGCCCTCATGGGCGCCGGGTACGGTTCTGCCGGCGAACGCTGCATGGCCATCTCCGTCGCGATCCCGGTCGGCGAGGCCACCGCCGACGCCCTGGTGTCCAAACTGAAGGAACGCGTGGCGCAGCTCAAGGTGGGCGACGGCATGGACAAGGAATCCGACTTCGGGCCGGTCGTGGCCCAAAGCGCCAGGGAGCGCATCGAGAACTACATCCAGGTCGGCGTCGACGAGGGGGCCTCGCTGCTGGTCGACGGGCGCGGGTTGAAGGTCGAGGGCCGCGAAGGCGGATTCTGGGTCGGCCCCACCCTCTTCGACAACGTCACCGAAAACATGCGGATCTACAAGGAGGAAATCTTCGGCCCGGTGCTCTGCGTGGTGCGGGCCAAGGACTACGAGGAGGCCCTGCGCCTGCCCTCGGAACACGAGTTCGGCAACGGCGTCTCCATCTACACCCGAGACGGCGACACCGCCCGGAACTTCACCTCGCGCGTCCAGGTCGGCATGGTCGGGGTCAACGTGCCCATCCCGGTCCCGATCGCCTACTACACCTTCGGCGGCTGGAAGGCCTCGGGATTCGGGGACCTGAACCAGCACGGCGCCGACGCCTTCCGCTTCTACACCAAGACGAAAACCGTGACCACGCGCTGGCCCTCGGGCATCCGCGAGGGCGCCAGCTTCGTGATGCCGGAAGGAAGCTAGGCGACGTGGACGAACCACAGATCCTTTCCGAGGTGCGCGGCACCCTCGGCGTCATCACGCTGAACCGGCCGCGCGCCGTCAATGCCCTGACCGCTTCCATGGCGGCAACCATGCTCGAGACGCTGACCGCCTGGGCCGCCGACCCGGCGGTGAGCCAGGTGCTGGTGCGCGGATCCGGGGAACGGGGGCTGTGCGCCGGCGGCGACATCGTGGCCATCCACCGCGACATCGCGGCCGGCGGCACGGAGACCGAGGCCTTCTGGGCGACCGAATACCGGCTCAATTCGCTCATCAACGCCTATCCCAAGCCCTACATCGCCTACATGGACGGCCTGGTGCTGGGCGGGGGAGTCGGGATTTCCGCGCACGGTAGCCACCGGCTCGTTACCACGCGGACCCGCAGCGGCATGCCGGAGACCACCATCGGCTTCGTGCCCGACGTCGGCGGCACCTACCTGCTCTCCCGCGCCCCCGGGGAAACCGGCACCCATGCGGCGCTCACCGGCGAACACCTGGGCGCTGCCGAGGTGCTGTACCTGGGGCTCGCCGACCACCTCATCGACTTCGCCCGCGCGGAGGAGCTCTTCGAGGCGCTGGAGTCCACGCCGGTCCACGAGGCGCTGCCGGGATTCGTTCTTCCCGCCCCCGCCTCGAACCTGGAATCCTGGCGGCCCTGGCTTGACAGGGCCTACGGGCAGGACGACATCGAGGGCATCGTTTCCTCGCTGCAGGAGCTGGCACGGGGTGGAAACGAGGAAGCCGAATACGCCGTGGCGACGCTCGCCAAGAAGTCGCCGACCGCGCTGAAGCTCACCCTGGCCTCGCTGCGCCGCGCCAGGGAGCTGGATTCCCTCGAAGAGGCGCTGGAGCAGGAATACCGGGTCGGGCTGCGCCTTCTCGGATCCAGCGACTTCCCCGAGGGAATCCGCGCCCAGGTCATCGACAAGGACTACGCCCCGGCGTGGAATCCCGCCACCCTGGCAAAGGTGCGGCAGGAAGACATCGACGCGTGCTTCGCCCCGCTCGGGGAACGCGAACTCAAACTTAACCCACGCGCCCTGAGCGACGCGGTCGAATAACGCTGGAGGAAGAACATGCCTGAAAAATCGCCCGCCGCCGCGGGCCGGATAGCATTCCTGGGACTCGGGCACATGGGCGAGCCCATGGCCGTGAACCTTATCAAGGCCGGCTTCGACGTGGTGGGATTCGACGTCGTCCCCGCGGCCATGGACGCGGCGGCCAAGGCGGGGGTGCCCTGTGCTGCCTCGGCCATCGAGGCTGCCACCGGCGCACGCATCGTGCTCACGATGTTCCCCTCCGGGGACATCCTGCTCGACGCCTACCGCGGCGTGGGCGGACCCGGGCTGCTGGAAAGCGCCGAGCCGAACACCCTGTTCCTTGACTGCTCCACCATCGACGTGGCCCAGGCCCGCGAGGCCGCGGCGCTCGCACTGGCCGCCGGGCACCGCTCCGCCGACGCGCCGGTTTCCGGCGGCGTGGTCGGAGCCGAGGCCGGGACGCTGACGTTCATGATCGGTGCCGAGGAGGAAGACCTCGGGCACATCACACCGTTGCTGGAGGTCATGGGCAAGAAGCTGGTGCACTGCGGCGGGCACGGGGCAGGGCAGGCGGCGAAGATCTGCAACAACATGCTGTTGGGCATCTCCATGATCGGTGCCGCCGAGGCCTTCGTGCTGGGTGAAAAGCTGGGACTGAGCCACCAGGCGCTGTTCGACGTGATCTCCACGGCCTCGGGACAATGCTGGTCGGTGACGACCAACTGCCCGGTCCCCGGTCCCGTGCCGACCTCGCCGGCCAACCGCGACTATGTTCCGGGGTTTGCCGGGGCGCTGATGGCCAAGGACCTGGGCCTGGCACTGAACGCCGTGGAGAATGCGGGGGTCGCGGCCGAACTGGGCCCGATGGCCGCACAGATCTACCGCAAGTTCGCCGACGAGGGCGGGGCCGGCCGCGACTTCTCCGGCATCATCACCGAGATCCGGGACAGATCCGGAAGCTAGGCAAGGCAGCGTTTCAATCCAGTCGGGGCAGGCCGGGGACCGGCGACGTTCATGACAGGTTTTGTCCTGGACGGTCGTTGGGGCCCGCTCGCTGTGGCCACGCCCTGAAAATCGAGGGAAGCGGGACTTGATGACCATTTTCAGCTGTTCCACCTGCGCCATCGAGCACGCGGATGCCCCGGAGCCGCCCGGGCGCTGCGAGATCTGCGAGGACGAACGCCAATGGGTTCCCGCGTCCGGCCAGTCCTGGACCACCCGGGACGAGCTCGAAGCCCGGGGCTACAGCATGGAGGTCCGGGAGCTGGAGCCCAACCTCCATGCCATCACCACGACACCGAAACTGGGCATTGGACAGCGGGGACTGCTGGTCCGCACCCCCGGCGGCAACCTCCTTTTCGAGCCGCCCGGGTTCATCGATGCGGCCGGTGCGCGGCGCATCGACGAGCTCGGCGGGGTGGCGGCCATTGCCTCGAGCCACCCGCACCTGACCGGCTCGTCGATCCAGTACAGCCATCGCTTCGGACGCGTCCCCGTGTACGTTGCCGCGGCAGATGAGCAGTGGATCCGGCGCCCGGATCCTGTCATCAGGCTATGGGAAGGAAAGGTCGAGATGCTCCCCGGCCTCTGGATGTACCAATGCGGCGGGCACTTCGCCGGCAGCAGCGTCGTGCACTGGCCGGCCGGGCGGAAGGGTGCCGGGGTGCTGGTCAGCGGGGACACCATTGCCGTGGGCGGCGACAGGACATCGGCAAACGCCATGCGCAGCTACGTCAACAACATCCCGCTGCCCGCCAGTGCCATAGAACGCATCCTTGACATCGTGATGCCGCTGGAGTTCACCCGGATGTACAGCGCCTTCGGCGTATTGGAGGAGGACGCCCACACCGCGGTCAAACGGACGCTGCGCCGGTACATTTCGTGGGTCAACGGGGAGATGCCCGAGTAGCGGCAGGGGCGGCACCAATCGACCATATGGTCGATGTGCACGGGTGCGGGAAAACGGAGGATGGGAGATAAGAAGGGGGACATTGCCGCCGGCAAGGCCCCCGCACCATCCACTGAAAGGGAACCTCCCGCCGTGTTCCTCGCAATCCGCGACATCCGCTTCGCCAAGGGCCGCTTCGCTCTCATGGGCTCGGTGGTCGCCCTCATCACGCTGCTGCTGGTCATGCTCTCCGGGCTCACCGCCGGCCTGGGCGACCAATCCACCTCCGCGCTGAAAAACCTCGGCTCGGCGACCACGCCCGTTGACACCATCGCCTTCGGTGCCGCCAGCGGCAACGACCCCAAGGCCTCCTTCACCGAAAGCCAGGTCACCGCGGACCAGGTCGCGGCGTGGGGCAATCGTCCGGGCGTCGCGTCGGCCGAGGCCCTCGGCATCACCCAAACCCGCTTCCAGGGCTCGGCCGCCGGCTCGGAAACCAGCACCGGAACCACCAACGTGGCGGTCTTCGGCCTCCCGGAGGGCAGCTCCCTTGCACCCCTGCCGGTGGCCGGGGGAGAAGTCGTCATCGGCGCGTCCGTGGCCGAGGACCTGTCGCTGCAGACCGGCGACACCGTCTCCATGGCCGGGGTGGACCTGGTCGTCGGAGGGATTGCCGCGGACAACTGGTACTCGCACACCTCGGTGGTCTACACCGACCTCGACTCCTGGGCCAGGCTCGCCCACCTGGGGGACGACACCCAGGCCGGCACCGTCATCGCCGTCACCAACCAGGAGGGGTCCTCCGTTGACACCGACGCGGCGAACACCGCTGCCGCCACCGCCAGCACCACCCGCACCGGCTCCTATGCCGCGCTCGGGTCCTACAAGAGCGAAAACGGCTCGCTGCTGATGATGCAGGGCTTCCTCTACGGCATCTCGGCCCTGGTGATCCTTGCCTTCCTCACGGTCTGGACCGTGCAGCGCACCCGCGACATCGCCGTGCTCAAGGCCCTGGGCGGCTCCGGCCGCTATGTGCTCCGGGACGCCATCACCCAGGCCGGCATCGTCTTGCTGCTCGGTGCCGGGATCGGCGGCGGCATCGGCATTCTCGGCGGCTCCCTCGCCGCCAACGCGGCTCCCTTCCTGCTGGGCCCCACAACCACGCTGCTGCCCATCCTCGGGGTCTTCGCGCTCGGCCTGGCCGGGGCGGCGCTCGCCGTCTCCCGTGTCACCAAGGTCGATCCGCTGATCGCCCTGGGTGGCAACTAGCCCCTCGACAGGCCGCGGCCCACGTCCCTTTCCCGTCCCTTTCCCCGCCCTCCCCGCAAAGGATTCCCATGCGCACCCCTGCCACCACCATGCCCCTGCAACTGATCGACCTGACCCTGGAATATCCGGACGGGCAGGGCACCCTCAAGGCCCTGGACGGCGTCAACCTCGGTGTGGGCGCAGGCCGGATGCTCTCGTTGATCGGCCCCTCGGGCTCCGGAAAGTCCTCGCTGTTGGCCGCCGCCGCCACGCTGATCCGGCCCACCAGCGGCCTGGTCATCATCGACGGAACCACCGCCAGCGACCTGAACGATGCACAGGTGACCGCCCTGCGTCGCGAGAAGGTCGGCATCATCTTCCAGCAACCCAACCTGCTGGCCTCGCTGACCGCCGTCGAACAGCTGATGATCTCCGACCACCTGCGCGGCAGGCCGCTGAAGCCCGCCAGGTCGCGCGCCCTGGAGCTGCTGGACATCGTGGGGCTGGCAGACGCCGCCGGGAAGCGCCCGCATCAACTCTCCGGCGGGCAGCGCCAGCGCGTCAACATCGCCCGCGCCCTGATGGGACAGCCGAAGGTGTTGCTGGTCGACGAGCCCACCGCCGCGCTTGACCATGCGCGCAGCGAATCAATCGTGAGGCTTTTGGCCCAGGTGACCAAGGAGTTTTCGGTGGCCACCGTCATGGTCACGCACGACACCGAATTCATCCCGCTCACCGACTCCGTCGCCACCATGCGCGACGGAAGGCTCGGCCTCGCGCAGCTTGTCGACGCCTAGAAGGCCCCCGGCCAAGGAGACGGGGAAGGGCCCCGCCCTACTTGGGAGCCGGCTCGTCCGCGGAGAAGTCCCCGGCCTCGCGGCGGAACTTGCTGAAGATCCGGATCAACGTGGAAATGTCGCGGTCGGAAAAACCGGAGTCCGCGAAGACCTGGGCATTGAGCTCGACGGTGGCGGCCGCGGCCAGCTCCCTGCCCTGCCGCGTCAGGGCAATGAGCGTGGTGCGCTTGTCGGTCGGATGCTTGGTGCGTGCCACCAGCCCGGCGCCCTCCAGCCGGTCCACGGCGTTGGTCACCGAGGTGGCATGCACCTGCAGCAGGGCACTGGCCCGATTCATGGCCAGTTCGCCGTCGCGGGCAAAGCTCAGCAGTGCGAGCATCTCGTACCGGGCGAACGTCAGCCCGAATGGCTTGAGCACCGTTTCCGCGCGCTGCAAAAGGATCTGCTGCGTCCGCATCAGCGCGGTGATCGCCGCCATGGGTTCGGCGACGTCCTGCCACCCGTGGCGTTCCCAATTGCGTTGCGCTTCCAGGATCGGGTCGCGCGGTAGTGGTTGGCTCAATGTTCCCTCCGGATAGAACTCGTGCCCCAGCTTATCCAAGCCACCTCGGGCATCAGGATTTCAGGGACGGGAAATCGTCGTCGCGGTACTCGACCCCCTGGGGCAGGAGCCCCGCGGCGCCCTCGTGGCGTGCCACCTCGCTGTTGCGCAACTCCACCCGCCGGATCTTTCCCGAAATGGTCTTGGGAAGCTCGGCGAACTCCAGCCGGCGGATCCGCTTGAAGGGGGCCAGGTGTTCCCGGCAGAATCCCAGGATGCTTTCGGCCAGCTCCACCGAGGGCTCGTGGCCCGCGGCCGTGACCACGAAGGCCTTGGGAACCGACAGCCTGAGTTCATCGGGGGAGGGCACCACGGCTGCCTCGGCCACCGCGGGGTGCTGGATCAGCACCGACTCCAGCTCAAAGGGACTGAGCTTGTAGTCGCTGGACTTGAACACGTCATCCCCGCGACCCACGTAGGTGATGACCCCCTGCTCGTCCATTTCGGCCATGTCGCCGGTGTGGTAGACGCCGTCACGGAAGGCATCCGCCGTCTTTTCCGCATCCCCGTAGTAGGACTTCATCAGCCCCAGTGGACGTGGCTCCAGCCGCAGGCAGATTTCCCCCTCGTTGCCGGCTTCCCCGGTGGCGGGGTCGATGAGGACCACGTCGTAGCCGGGCATGGGACGGCCCATGGCGCCGATCTTGATGGGCATTCCCGGCGGGTTGGCGATCTGCACGGTGGTTTCGGTTTGCCCGAAGCCGTCGCGGATCGTTTGTCCCCAGGCGCGGTTGACTTGGTCGATGACCTCGGCGTTCAACGGTTCGCCGGCCGACACCAGCTTGGCCGGAGGGTTCTTCAGCGCCGTCAGGTCGGCCTGGATGAGCAGGCGCCACACCGTGGGCGGGGCGCAGAAGCTCGTGACGGCCTCGGCGTCCATCTGGGCCATGAGCGCCTTGGCGTCGAAGCGTTCGTAGTTGTAGAGGAAGACCGTCGCCTCGGCAATCCAGGGGGTGAAGAAGTTGCTCCACGCGTGCTTGGCCCAGCCCGGGGAAGCGACATTCAGGTGCACGTCCCCGGGCTCCAGGCCGATCCAGAACATCGTGCTCAGGTGCCCGGCCGGGTAAGAGGTATGGGTGTGTTCCACCAGCTTGGCCTTGGACGTGGTGCCGGAGGTGAAATACAGCAGCAGGGTTTCATCTGCCTTGGTTGCGACTTCCGGTTCGAATTCCGCGGGATGCCCGGTGCTCTCGGTGTAGTCCACGGCGCCCGCCGGTGCGTCGCCGTCGACGTGGACCACCGTGTAGTCGCCGGCGACCCGGTCGAACTTATCGGTGTCTCCGCGACCGGCCAGGGCCCAGCGCGCCCCGCCCCGTTCGACCCGGTCCTGCAGGTCCAGATGGGTCATCTGCGTGGTCGTGGGGATCATGACCATCCCCAACTTGATGCCGGCCAGCATGATCTCCCAGAGTTCCACCCGGTTCCCCAACATGACGATCATTTTCTCGCCGCGCTTCATGCCGATCGAGCGCATCCAGTTGGCGACCTGGCCGGAACGGGCAGACAATTCGGCCCACGTGCGGCGCGTTGACGTACCGTCCTTTTCGACAATGACCAGCGCATCGGTGTTTGCGCGCAGCGGGTCCCCGGCCACCTGGTCGAACCAGTCCAGGCCGAAATTGAACTCCGTGAACTCGGGCCACCTGAATTCCTGGCGGGCGCCGGTGTAATTGGTGCGCAATTCCAAAAGCCGGTCGCGTGCTGCACGGAATTCTTCGGTAACCGTCATTGCCGTCCTTTCGCCCGGACCCCAATTAGTAGGAAGCCCTAGTGATTTGAATCACTTGCAAATATACTTGGATATCCAAGGGTTTGGAAGGGCTTGCAAACATCGAGCCAAACATTTCACCGGACAGAAGGAGTCACCCTCTCATGCCATTGAGTGAGAACCAGGCAACCACCGCCGTAGCCGGCATTGAGCGAAACGCCGCGGGGCTGCCGTTTCCGGACGTCGACCTGATGCACATTTGGCAGCAGCTGGAGCCGTCCGAACGTCGGCGCCTGCGCGAAATCCGCACGTTTCTGCAGGACCGGGTGCGCCCCGAATCCCTCGGGTACTGGAACCGCGAGGAGTTCCCGCACCATCTCCTGCCCGAAATGGCAGCCCACGGGCTCGGCGGAATCCAGCTGGACGGCAGCAGCGAACTTTTCAAGGGCCTGGTCTATGTCGAGGCCGCACGCGCCGATGTCTCCCTCTCGGCCCTCATTGGCATCCACAACGAACTCATCGTCGGCATGATCCGGGAATTGGGATCGGCAGGGCAGCAGGAGAAATGGCTGCCCGCACTGACCCAATTCACGGCCCTGGGTGCCTTTGCCCTGACCGAACCCGAGCACGGCTCCGACATTGCCGGGGGACTGGCCACCACGGCCACCCGCGACGGCGACGAATGGGTCATCAGCGGGGCCAAGCGCTGGATCGGTGCGGCCACCATGGCCGACTTCTCCCTGGTGTGGGCACGCGACACGCAGGACCAGGCGATCAAGGCCTTCATCGTCGAATCGGATCGCCCCGGTTTCAGCGCGACCAAGATCTCCAACAAGATCGGCTTGAGGGTCATGCAAAATGCGGATATCCGGTTGGATGCGGTCCGTGTTCCCGAATCCAACAGGCTGCCCGGCGCCAGGAACTTCGCGGCAGCCAACGAACTGCTCAAGCACTCGCGCGCCTGGGTGGGGTGGCAGGCAGCGGGCGTGCAGCTGGGGATCTTCGACATTGCCAGGGACTATGCCCTGGCGCGCACGCAGTTCGGTGCACCCATTGCCGGCTTCCAATTGGTGCAGCTGCCGCTGGCCGAGATCCTGGGCAACGCCATGGCGAGTCTTTCACTCATGGCGGACCTGGCCAGGATCCAGGGGAGCGGGGACCTCGAAATGGTCCAGGCCGCCCTGGCCAAGTCGACCACCACCCGCCTGGCCCGGGAATCCGCGGCCAAGGGACGTGCGCTGTTGGGAGGCAACGGCGTGACCAGCGACTATGAGATGGCCAAGCTTTTCGGGGACGTTGAAGTCCTCTACACCTATGAGGGAACCTACGAAATCAATTCATTGATCGTCGGCCGGGCCGTCACCGGCATCTCGGCGTTCGTCAACCAACATTGACGAACGCCGTTGCGGAGCCCGGGGTGATCTCGGTGCGGCCGGCATCATGGATGACCGGGCCGCTGGCCGAGCGCGCATTCTTCCTGAATGCCTTGGAGTCCAGGCGCTCGATCGACAGCGGGCAGCCGGCCGCACGCCAGGTATCAAGGTCTTGCGGGTTTCCCTCCAGTACCCAGGCAAACAGCGCATGCGCCGCCTGCGCGGCGGCCTTGCCGGTGCTCATCCCCAATGAGTCGTTCAGCGTGATGCGTACCGCCGTCGGATCCATCGGGGAACCCGGCGGCAGGGTCGTTCCCGAGACCTGGAGTTTGGCCAGGCGCTTGGGCAGCGAGTCTGCCTGCATTGGCGCGAATCCCATGGCCCGGGCCGTCCCGATCTGCGCCAGGGTGTGTCCGGGGAATTCCCCGGCGACCTTGGCGAACATCTTGGCGTCGGCCCGGCGGACGCTCTTGGCAAACGCGCCCTGCGCCCACGGTCGCCAATATGGGTGGCGCGGGTTGGCGAGCAGTGCGCCGACCGAGGCAAGCGCCGCGACGGCAATGCCCTCGTCCTCGGGGCAGGGTTCCTCGCGGTCCACCAGCAGGATGATGGGCTGGACCAGCTCGCCGGTCGGCTCCGGAAATTCCGCCTCCGGATTTTCCGGTGCCTCGGGACGTGGGGATGGTTCGTTAAGGGTGCTTTCCACGGGGTCCAGCCTATGCGGTTCCGGCACCGCTCAGGCCTTCCACCAGGTGTCAAAGATGGTGACCGGGGTGGTGCGCTTGTGGCGCGTGCGCAGGAACTTGCCCTCGATCAGGGACGCGGCGGCTTCCGGGATCTCGCGGCCCTCCAGGTAGTCGTCGATGTTCTCGTAGGTGATGCCCAGCTCGTCCTCGTCGGTGCGCAGCGGCTGCCCGTCGAGCAGGTCGGCCGTGGGGACCTTTTCCCACAATTGCTTTGGGGAACCCAGGTGCCTCAGCAGCTCGCGGTTCTGGCGCTTGTTCAATCCGAAGAGCGGCAGGAGGTCCGCACCGCCGTCTCCGAACTTGGTGAAGAACCCGGTGACGGATTCGGCGCCGTGGTCGGTGCCGAGCACCAGGAGGTTCTCCTCGCCGGCCAGCGTGTACTGCGCGATCATGCGCATGCGCGCCTTGATGTTGCCCTTGTTGAAATCCGAGATCGGTGTGCCCACGGCCTTGTGGAAGGCGGATTCGAGGCCATCGACGCCGGCCTTGACGTTAAAGGTTCGTTCGACGTCGGCGGCCACGAAATCCAGGGCGGCCTGCGCGTCGTCCTCGTCGAGCTGGGTTCCGTACGGGAGCCGCACGGCAACGAACTTGGCGTCGGTTCCCGCCGCGCGGAGTTCCTCGACGGCAAGCTGGGCCAGACGCCCGGCCAAGGTGGAATCCAGCCCTCCGGAGATGCCAAGCACGAAACCGTTGGTGTGCGTGGCGGTGAGGTACTCCTTGAGGAAATCAATGCGGGCACGGACCTCCGCGGCGGGGTCGATCCGGGGCTTGACACCCATTTCCTTGATGATGGCAGCCTGTAGTTCGCGCATGTGCCAAGCCTAGCCTGTCACCGGGACGGGAACGTGATGGAAATGCCCTACGCGTCTGCCGGTGGCCTGTTGGGGTCCCAGCCAAGGTTGCCGGCCATCTTCCTCAGGGACTCAACGGTGGTGGCGTACTCCTGGGTGGTGATCCCCGCGCTGGATTCCTCGCGCATGGAGTCGACGATCTCGGTCAGGCGGTCCAGTGACACCGTACCCCGCTCGGTGAGTGTGAAGGTGTGGCCCTCCTCGGCGACCCAGCCCGATTCAACCAGCTCGGCCAGGTGCTCGGACGGGCTGGCGGGCTCGTCCTCCGCCTGGGCCTCCCCAAAGAAGGGAGCCAGGGCGGCGGTGAGCTCGCCGCCGGTGGCAGGACCGCGCGACAGGACGTTGAGCAATTGCCACTGCCGGCGCGTGACGCCGTGCTCTTCGAGGGAGTTGGCGAACTGCTCGGAGATGAGCGAGTCAACCAATTTAAGCCAGTAACCCAATGGGCGAGAATCGGTCATGACCCCACCCTAACCCGGGGACCACCTGCCTGTCTGTAGTCGGGGAGGCTGCGCCCCGGGTGGGGTGTGGCGGGGCCGAAGGTGCCGGCCAAACGATGACACATAGCCGCGGCGATCGCAGGTATGCCATCGGCCAAACTAGAATTGAACCCATGACCAACACTGCCGCGCGCACCCGCCTGCTCGAACTCATCAAGGAACTCGCCGTGGTCCACGGCAAGGTCATCCTTTCCTCCGGCAAGGAGGCCGACTACTACATCGATCTACGCCGCATCACCTTGCACCACGAGGCCGCCCCGCTGGTCGGCTCCGTCATGCTGGAAATGCTCGACGAGGCGGGGATCGAATTCACCAATGCCGGCGGCCTGACCATGGGTGCGGATCCGGTGGGGACCGCGCTCATGCACGCAGCCGGACACTCCGGGCGCGCAATCGACGCGTTCGTGGTCCGCAAGGCGCAGAAGTCCTACGGCATGGGCCGCCAGGTCGAAGGCCCCTCGGTCGAGGGACGCAATGTCGTGGTCCTCGAGGACACCTCCACCACCGGCGGATCCGCGCTGACCGCCGTCGAGGGCGTGCGCAAGGCAGGCGGCAATGTCGTGGCGGTGGCAGTGATCGTTGACCGCGACACCGGCTCAAAGGAGCGCATCGAAGCCGAGGCCGGCGTGCCCTACCTCTACGCCTACGGCAAGGACGAGCTGGGTCTCTAGGAGACCCCGACGCTGCGAGGGCAACGCCAGGGCGTCCCGCCGTTTCCACCCACAGTGGAAACGGCGGGACGTCCTGTCTTTGTCCGAGGTCAGGCAATGGTTGGAAGTCTCTCGTCGCCACCCCGGGAGCCGCGAATCAGCACACGGGCCAAGGTGCTGGCGCGCCAGCCCACGCGCAAGATGGTTGCCGGTTTTCTTCTGCTATTCTTGCCCTATCCACGGACCTCCCGGCGCATCTACCCGCCGGTTGAAGATAACGGGTGGCGTATTTCATTACCGCTGTTGAGAACTGGAGCCCTAGATGCATTTGACCCCGCGTGAGCACGAAAAACTCATGGTGGTTGTTGCCGCCGACCTGGCACGCAGACGCCAGGCCCGCGGACTGCTGCTCAACCACCCCGAGTCCGTAGCCATCATTACCTACGAACTCATTGAGGGTGCCCGGGACGGGCGCACGGTGGCGGATTTGATGAGCTACGGAACCACCATCCTGACCCGCGAGCAGGTCATGGAGGGGGTCGCCGACATGATTCCCGACGTGCAGGTCGAGGCGACCTTCCCCGACGGAACCAAGCTGGTCACCGTCCACAACCCGATTCGCTAGGCCTAAGGGAGAGAAGACCATGAAACCGGGAGAATACATCCTGCGTGACGAGCCCGTGCTCTGCAACGCGGAGCTCGAAACCCGAATCCTGAACCTGGTGAACCACGGGGACCGCCCCATCCAGGTCGGATCGCATTACCACTTTGCCGAGGTCAACCCGCAGCTGGACCTGGACCGGGTCGCGGCCCGCGGCTTCCGCCTGGACATTCCCGCCGGCACCGCGGTGCGTTTCGAACCCGGGGACGCCAAGACCGTCCACCTGGTCGAATTCGCCGGCCGCCGCCACGTCTACGGATTCCAGGACCGCGTGAACGGACCGGTGGGCGAAACCATCCCCGCGGTCGAAACCGAGGCCATTGGCGGTTCTGCCGGCATCAACCCGATCACCGAGGCCGAGCTGGTCGCCGACTACGACATCGACCTGCCCAACCTGGGCCGCGAATCCGTGGGCTTCCACACCGACTTCGGCGTCGACGAGGTCGACGAATCCCTGCCGCCGCACCCCGATGAGGTCCGGCGCGCCAGCGAGGAAGGCGAGGAAGCCGGTTCCAAGGATGCCGTGAATGAGGATCCCGAAGCGGAGGGCACCAAATGAGTTTCGAGATGAGCCGCAAGCACTATGCGGAAATGTACGGCCCCACCACGGGGGACGCCATTCGCCTGGCGGACACCGAGCTGCTGGCCGAGATCGAGCACGACTACACCAACTACGGCGACGAGGTGGTCTTCGGCGGCGGCAAGGTCATCCGCGACGGCATGGGCCAAAACGGCCAGATGACCCGCGACCAGGACATCCCGGACACCGTCATCACCAACGTGGTGGTGCTTGACTACACCGGGATCTACAAGGCCGACGTCGCCCTGCGCGACGGCCATATCTTCAAGATCGGCAAGGCCGGAAACCCCGACATCACCAACGGGGTCAACATCACCATCGGCGCGGCCACCGACATCATCGCCGGCGAGCACAAGATCCTCACTGCCGGGGCCATCGACACCCACATCCACTTCGTGAGCCCCGACCAGATCCCGGTGGCACTGGCCTCCGGAGTCACCACCATGATCGGAGGCGGCGCCGGGCCCTCGGACGCATCCAAGGCCACCACCGTGACGCCCGGGCCCTGGCACATCTCCCGGATGTTGCAGGCCGTGGAAAACCTGCCGATGAACATCGGCCTCCTGGGCAAGGGGCACGCCAGCGCGCGTGCACCGCTGGCCGAGCAGATCCGCGCCGGCGCCATCGGCCTGAAGATCCACGAGGACTGGGGTGCAACCCACTCCTCCATCGACAACTCGCTGAAGATCGCCGACGAATTCGACGTGCAGATCGCCATCCACGCCGACACGCTGAACGAATGCGGCTTCGTCGAGGACACCATCGCGGCCATCGACGGCCGTGTCATCCACACCTTCCACACCGAGGGGGCCGGCGGCGGACACGCGCCGGACATCATCCGCATGGCGGGCCTGTCCAACGTGCTGCCGGCCTCCACCAACCCGACCCTGCCGTATACGAACAACACCGTGGACGAGCACCTCGACATGCTTATGGTGGCCCACCACCTCAACGCTGACATCCCCGAGGACGTCGCGTTCGCCGACTCGCGCATCCGCGCCGAAACCATCGCCGCGGAGGACGTGCTGCACGACATGGGCGTGTTCTCCATGACCTCCTCCGACTCCCAGGCCATGGGACGCGTCGGGGAGACGGTGCTGCGCACCTGGCAGGTCGCCGACGCCATGAAGCGCCAGCGCGGCAAGCTGGAGGGCGACCCGGAGGTCGGGGACAACTTCCGGATCAAGCGGTTCGTGGCGAAGTACACCATCAACCCGGCTATCGCCCACGGCATCGCCGATTCCATCGGAAGCATCGAGGAAGGCAAATTCGCCGACCTGGTGCTCTGGGAACCGGCGTTCTTCGGCGTGAAGCCGGACATGGTGATCAAGGGCGGTTTGATCGTTCAGTCGCTCATGGGCGACGCTAACGGCTCGATCCCCACCCCGCAGCCGCGCACCCTGCGCGAGAACTTCGGTGCGCTGGGCACAGCGGTGCATTCCTCTTCCATCACCTTCCTGTCCCAGGCCGCGATCGAGGAGGGCGTGCCCGAACGCCTGCGGCTGCGCAAGGTCATCCGCCCGGTGTCGGGGATCCGCTCGCTGACCAAGGCCGATATGAAGTTCAACGGGGAAACCCCGGACATCCAGGTCGACCCGCAGACCTACCAGGTCACCGTCGACGGCGTGCTGGCCACCTGCGAGCCCTCCAGCGTGCTGCCCATGGCCCAGCGCTACTTCCTCTTCTAAACCGACGGCGAGAACCACAAGGAGTTTCATGATCATCGAGCAGCTGACGGGGAACAAGAAAGATGTTCCCGAGGCCGAGCTGGCAAAGCTGCACGAAGAAAAAGTCGTGCTGCCCTCCTCGGCCCTGGTCAAGCGCATCCAGCGCGTCACCACCGACCACGGCCGGGAGCTGGGCATCCGCCTGGCCCCGGGACCCGACCTTGTCGACGGGGACATCCTGTTCCGCAACGAGAAGGAAATCATCACGATCTCGGTGCTGCCCACCGACGTGTTGGTCATTGCCCCCGGCAGCATCTTCGAGATGGGGCAGGTGGCGCACGCCCTGGGCAACCGCCACCTGCAGGCCCAGTTCTTCGACGCCGATTCCGACTATGGTGCCGCGGTGATGGTGGTGCAGTACGACCACACCGTGGAGGACTTCCTCAAGCACCACGGAACGCCGTACCAGCGCCGGGAGCGCGTGATGCCGGTGCCGTTCCGCCATGCCGAGCACACCCACTAGCCCCGGGCCGGGCCACCTGCTGACGCTGCTGCAGCTGACCGACTCGGCGCTGCCCACCGGCGCCTTCAGCCACTCCATGGGCCTGGAAAGCTACCTGGACGCCCGGACCGTGCACGACGAGGCCAGCTTCACGCTGTGGCTCGAAAGGTTCATCGCCCAGTCACTGGCCTATACCGACGGGTTGGCGGTGCGCCTTGCCCACGAGGCCGCCGGGGCAGAGGAGCTGGCGCGCATCGATGCGCTGGTGACTGCCGCGGCGGTGCCTAGGCAGATCCGCGAGGCCGGGGTGAAGATGGGTGCGCGCATGCTGCACGTGGCCACCAGCGTCTTCCCCACGCCCGAGCTGGAAGCGTACCGCCTGCAGGTGGAATCCGGGGCATGCTCCGGGCACCCGGGCATCGCCTTCGCGTTGGGCGCGAAAGGTGCCGGCGCCCCGTGCGCGGACACCGTGGCCGCCTACCTGTTCTCGACCGTCACCTCGCTGACGCAGAACGCGATCCGCGGGATCCCCATCGGGCAGAACGCCGGGCAGCGGGTGCTGCGGGCCATGCATGCCCCGGTGCTGGCGGCCGTGGACACCATCTTCACCCTGGATGAGGAAGACCTGGGCGCGGCTGCGCCGGGCCTTGAAATAGCGCAGATGCGCCACGAACACTTGCGCGCCCGCATGTTCATGTCCTGAGCGGACGGACACGCGGCGCGGGAAACCCATGAGATTAAGGAAGTGCATGATGGAACCCATCAAGATTGGCATCGGCGGGCCCGTCGGTGCCGGCAAGACCCAGCTCATCGAGCGGATCACCCGGCGGCTGAACGACGAGGTGTCGATGGCCGCGATCACCAACGACATCTACACCATCGAGGACGCCAAGATCCTGGCGGCCAACGGCGTGCTGCCGCTGGATAGGATCGTCGGCATCGAGACCGGCGGCTGCCCGCATACCGCCATCCGCGAGGACACCTCGATGAACTCCGCGGCCATCGAGGAGCTGAAGGCCAAGCACCCGGACCTGCAGGTCATCTTCGTCGAGTCCGGGGGAGACAACCTCTCCGCGACGTTCTCCCCGGAACTCGTGGACTTCTCCGTCTACATCATCGACGTGGCCCAGGGAGAGAAGATCCCGCGCAAGGCCGGCCAGGGCATGATCAAGTCCGACCTGTTCATCATCAACAAGACCGACCTGGCACCCTACGTGGGCGCCGACCTGTCGGTGATGGAACGCGACTCCAAGGAGTTCCGCGGGGACAAGCCCTTCTGCTTCACCAACCTCAAGACCGACGAGGGACTGGACACCGTGATCGACTGGCTCAAGCACGAGGTGCTGATGCTGGATCTGGGCTAGGGCCAATGGCACCGACAATGGCCGAACCTCCGGCAATCCGGGAGCTGGGCCCCTCGCCCTTTGCGGGAACCAAGCTCGTGGGCGAGCTGCGCCTGCAGGTGGGAACCCGGGCAGGCAAGGCCATCGCCACCCGGCAGTACCACCAGGGCGCGCTGCGGATCCTGCGCCCGCACTACCTCGATGACACGGCCCAGGTCTGCTACACCATCGTGAACCCCGGGGGCGGGTACCTGGGCGGGGACAACTACGGCATCGAGGTCTCGGTGGACGAGGACACCTCGCTGCTGCTGACCACCCAGTCGGCGACCAAGGTCTACAAGACCCCGGGCACCTTTGCCCGCCAGGACATGGTGGTGCGCCTGGGGCCGGGTGCGGTGCTCGAATACGTGCCCGACCAGCTCATCGCCTACCGCGGGGCCAGCTACCGGCAGTTCACGAGCGTCGACATGCACGAAGATTCCAGCTTGCTGTTCTGCGAGGTGCTCACCCCCGGGTGGAGCCCGGACGGGAAGCTCTTCCGCTACGACGAGGTGCGCCTGCGCACCGAGGTCTCGGTGGGCGGGCGCCTGGCGGTGCTGGACAACCTGCTGGTGCGGCCCGGGGAGGATTCGCTGGATTCGCTGCTTTTCCTGCAGGACTTCACGCACGTGGGCATGCTGCTGGCCATCGACGCGAAGATCGGCGCCGGGGACGCGGAGCGCATCCGCGAGCTGGCCTACCGCGTCGGGCAGGCCCAGCGCACGCCGGTGCACCTGGGCATCAGCCAGGTGCCGGGGCCCGGGGTCGCGGTGCGCGCGCTGTCGAACTCCACCGAGGCCATCAATGCGGTCCTGATGGCGGTGGTCGACGAGCTGCGCCACCACCTGCGGGGCCAAAAGCCGCTGAACCTGCGCAAGTATTAGGGGGCGTGCCCCACCCGGCGTCCGCCGATGCCGTTGATCTCCACCAGGTCCACCATGGTGTGGGCAACCCTGGACAGCGCGGCGCGGTCGTGCGAGGCGATGAGGACGGCGGCGCCGGCCGCGGCGCGGGCGGACAACAACCCCAGGATGGCGGCGGTGGTTCCGGCGTCGAGCTGGGCGGTTGGCTCGTCACAGATCAGCACCTCCGGATCCAGGGCCAGGGCGCGGGCCACCATGGCCCGCTGGAGCTGCCCGTCCGAGACCTGGTGCGGATAGTGCCGCAGCAGTGCCGGATCCAATTGCACCTCCTCGGCCAGTTCCGCCAGCCGCTGCGCATGGCGCCGTGGTTGCGGGCGCAGGGCGCGGTCGCGGATGGCCAGCGGGGCGCAAATCAGTGCGTCAAGGCGCAGCCGCGCATCGGCGGCGGCACGCGGGGACTGCAGCACCACGCCAATGGATTGGCGCACCCGACGCGGCACCGGGGTGCCTGGTGCAAATGCCTGGCCGTTGACGAGCACGGCCCCGGAAGCCGCGGGCGTCATCAACGCGGCGATGCGCAGCAACGTCGATTTGCCCGCCCCCGAGGGCGCGCCAAGCCCGGTGATTTCCCCGGCACCGACCCGCAGGCTCAACCCCTCGAGCAGCTTCCCGGATGCCGGGGCGGTGCCGGGGTGGGTGTAGGAAACGTCCGCCAGCTCCAGGCTCATGCCAATGCCCCCAGCAGCGAATCGGTCGCCGGATGCGCCGGGTTGCCGAGCACCTCCGGGGCAGGGCCCGATTCAACGACCAGCCCGTCGTGAACCACTGCCAGGTGGTCCGCGATGCGGCGGGCCAGGTCGAGGTCGTGGGTGACCATCACGACGGTGGTTCCGGCTGCGGCCAGGGACCGCAGCAGTGTTTCCACGTGGCCAACCGTGTCGGAATCCAGGGCGCTGGTGGGCTCGTCCACCAGCAGGATCCGCGCGCCGACGGCAACGCCCAGGGCGAGTGCGACCCGCTGCGCCTGCCCGCCGGAAAGCTCGTGGGAGTAGCGTGCGGCCAGGGATCCGTCGATGGCCGCCGCCTCCAGTGCCGCGAGGGCATCGGCGGGGGAGGATGGCCTCGTTGCGGCCTTGAGCGTTTGGCGCATCTGTGAGGCAACCGTCCGCACGGGATTCAGCGCGGTGCCGGACGAGCCCGGAACCAGTACGGTTTCGGTGCCCCGCGCCGCGGCCAGCCCCGCCGCGTCCAGTGTGCGTCCGCCGACCGCGATGTTTCCCGTGAAACTTGCGCCGGCGGGCGGCAACCCGGCCAGGGTGCGCAGCAGCAGGGACTTTCCCGCCCCGGAGGCGCCGATAATGACATTGATGCGCCCGGCCTCGGCCCGGTAGTCGATCCCCTTGAGCACCAGGGACGTCGCCCCGGGGACGGCGGTCGAGGGGAGCCGGAGGCCCAGGGTGGAGACCAGGATTGCCGCGCCGTCCGGGGATTGGTCCGGATCGGGGTGGGGGGTTGCGCGGGCAACGGCCGGGGCCGTTGCCCGCCGCGTGGTGGATCTTTTGCTGAAGGTACGGGCCAGCCGGCTGCGCAGGCGCGTCGTTCCGGCCGTGCCTGCCAGGGCGGCGGTGGACCAGCTGACCAAAACCAGCAGCCCGGCGGGGAAGGCCAGCAGCCACCAGGCGCCGGCCAGAAGCCCGCCGCGGGCGTCCTCCAGCAGCAGCCCCAGCGATGCGGATTCCGGGGGCAGCCCCACGCCCAGGAAGGACAGCGAGCTTTCGTGCCATATGGCGTGGGGCAGTTGCAACACCAGGGCAATGGCGGCCTGCGGCGCGACCGCCGGAAGCAAGTGGGTGAACCAGATGAAGGCTGTCCCCGCGCCCGAGGCCCGGGCGAGCTGCACGTAGTCTGCCGTGCGCTCGGCCAGCAGCCGCGAACGCACGATCCGTGCCACCTGTGTCCAGTGCGTCAACGCAATGGAAAGCACGATCGCCCACCACTGCCCGCGCCACAAGGCGACAATCACCACCGCCAGCAACAGGTGCGGCAGGGCGTTCGTCGCATCAACCAGGCGCATGGCAACGCGGTCGACAAGACCGCCGCGCCACGCGGCCAACAGCCCGACGCCCACCCCGAGCACGGTGGAGAACCCCGAGGCCAACAAGGCCAGGAGCAGGGACATGCGCAGGCCCTGCGCGGAACGGATCCACACGTCCCGGCCCAAGGGGTCGGTGCCAAAGAAGTGCTGGCCGGAGGGTGCCTGCAGCACCGCGGACAGGTCCACCGCGCGCGGATCCAGCGGTTGCAGCCACGGTACCAACACGGCATAGAGGGCGGCCAGGCCGAGCAGGGCAAGGGGAAGCAGGCGGGGCCTAGACATCGCTGACCCGCGGGTCAAGGACAAGGTAGCAGGCGTCTGCCAGCGCGGACCCGGCAAAGACCGCCGCGCTGGTCAGCGCGGTGACCGCGGCCAGCAGCGGGAAATCGCCCGCGGTCGCCGAGGACACCGTGGCCGAGGCCAGTCCCGGCCAGGAGAACACTGCCTCGATGAGCAGCGCCCCGGTGACCAGTTCGCCCAGCCGGGAGCCCACCACCGTCATGAACGGCAGCAACGCCACCGGCAGCACGTGGGTGCGCAGGACCGTGAACTCGCCCAGCCCGCGTCCACGCGCGGCCAGCACCGCATCGGAATCCAGCGCCTCGAGCACCGAGGCCCGCAAGTTCAGCACCAGCCACGGCAGCAGGGTCACCGCCAGCACGCCCGCCGGCAGAACCAGGTGCAGTGCAATGCCGCCGAGGGTGGGGTCTGCCCCTCCCGACGCGGCGCCTCCGGCCGGCAATCCCAGGCCGATCGCGAAGACGGCGATGGCCGCCAGTCCCAGTACAAACGGCGGGATGGCCTGGGCAAGGTGGACAATGCCCAGCGCCACGGCGTCAACGGCCGATCCCGGTCTTCGGGCTGCACCCACCGCCAACAGCACCGAGAGCGCAATGGCCACGAGCAGCCCCGAGGCCACCAGCAAGGCGGTGTAGGGAAGCCGTTCGGAAACCACCTGTGCCACCGGCTGGCCGAAGACCCGGGAGGTTCCCCAATCCCCGTGGAAGATGCCGGAAACCCAGCGCCCCCAGATCGCGTACCAGGCATCGTTGATCCCCAGTCGGGCCGCCAGCTCATCCCGTTGCGCAGGGGTCGCGTGTTCGTATTGCGAGCCCAGATAGAGGGCCAGCGGGTTGAAGGGGGCCAGGGACGCGAGCCAGAAGACCGCGGCGGTGATCCCGGCCGTGGCCGGAACCCCCACGAGCGTGCGCCGCCCCAGCAGGGAGATAGCCTCGCGGGCACGGGAGCGCCCCCGGGTCAGGAGCGCCGGCGGGGCCTGCGTGCTCATTGCTTGGGGACCCATTGGCCGAGCTTGACCCAGGGGCCCCACGCGGTGCCGTGGTCGTGGGGCTCCAGCAGGGTCCCGGTGCCCTGCCAGGTGTCTGAGACGGCGGCGCGTTGGACGTATGTGTGGTCGATGAACGCGAGCAGGACCATGGATGGTTCGCCCACGTACAGCCGCTGGACCTCGCGGTACGCGGTGGCGCGCTTGGCCGCATCCAGGGTGGTGCGCCCGGTTTCCAGGGCCCGGTCCATGGCCGGATCGGAAAACCTGCTCGGGTTGTCGTAGTAGGCGCCGGTTTCCGGGTAGGAGGAATGCAGCATCTTGTACAGCTGGGTGTCCACGTCGTAGGGGGTGTCGCCGCCTCCAAGCATGATTGCATCGGTGCCCGCCCGGGGCTCGGCCTGGTCGAAGGTCGCGGCTTCGACGGAGACGTCGATGCCGAGCTGCTTCATTTGGGCCGAGAACGCCAGGGACAGGTCGCGGCGCAGCTGGTCCCCGGGGTTGTACATGAGGGTGAACGCGGCCGGGGTCCCGTCCTTGGAGCGCATCGAGTTCTCGCCGACAACCCATCCCGCCTCATCCAACAGCCCTGCGGCGCGCTGCGGGTCGTGGGCGAAGACGGCCCCGGGATCGAAGGCATCGCCGTATTCGGCGGGCACGAAGGTGTGCGCCGGCCGCCCGGCACCGGCCAGGACACCGTCGATCAGCGCTTGCCGGTCCACGGCAAGATTCAGCGCCAGGCGCACCTTGGGGTCGCCGGTCAGCGGATTGTCCGCCGGGAGGGAGAGTCCGCGCCAGTCTGCGGAGGTGGCCGTGACCAGCTCGAATTCGGGGTTTGCGGCAAAGGTCTGGGCCAGCCGCGGGGGCAGTGTGGTGCCGTCGAATTCCCCGGCCAGCATGCGTTGGGCTCGGGCATTGTCATCGGGTGCGGCCTCGTAGGCGACGCGTTTGAGCGCGACCTCGCCGCCGCGGTAATCCGGGTTGGCCGCCAGCACCAGCCGCGAGGGGCCGACCGAATCCACCAGGTATGGTCCGGTGCCCACCGGCGCTCGGTTCAACGCCGATTCCTCCACGCGCTGCCCGGGCACGATGGCTTCGGACGGGGCGATGCCGATGAGCATGGCCGTCTTGAACGAGACCTGGGATTCGCGCAGCGTGAACCGGACGGTGTGCGCATCCAGCGCCTCCACGCGCCGGAGGTTCGATAGGCTGCCGAAGATCGGCGAGGCGCTCGCCGGATCCATGATGGCCTTGTAGCTTGCCACCACGTCGGCGGCATCAAAGTCGGTCCCGTCGCTGAAGCGGGCGTCTCGGCGCAGCGGAACCGTCCAGGTGCGCGCGTCCTTGGAGACCGTCGGTTCCGCCGCGGCCAACAGCGGTACGATCCGGGGCAACTCGTCGGGGGAACCGGCCAGGGTGTAGAGCGATTCATTGACCTTGCCCGTGCCGTTGTTGTCGAACCCCGCCAGCGGGTTCAGCGTCTCCGGCAAGGCCGCGGTGAGCAGGGCCAGCGAGGACCCGGCGCGCTCCGCGCCGGCGGCCCCCGGTGCCGCGGGCGCGCAGGCGGTCCCGGCCAATAGAATGGAGGAAAGAAGGGCCAGCGTCGTCAGGCGTTGTGGATTGCGCACGTTCGGGGTTGGGGCCTTTCATCCAGGTCACCGGCGGGCAAACGGGATGCGGCGACGCACCTACTGTACATCTGTCCAGGTGGACAGATAACGGATTCGGGCAATTGGTCCGGTGATTTTACGCACCAGCCGCCCCAAGGGGAAGGAGGCAATCGCATGCCGGAAACGGAGCACAGCAAGGTCGGGGCGGATGCGGTGGCCGCGTCCGAGCAAAACATGCCCGACTGGATCGATGTCTTTGCCTTGGTTGCGGATGCCACGCGGATGAAGATCCTCATCGCCATGCACGCGGCACCCGACTCCTCGGTGAGCCAGTTGGCGACCGCCACGGCGTTGGGCGCGAACACCGTCACCCAGGCGCTGGCCACCCTGCACAAGGCCGGCGTGGTGGCCGTGCGTGCCGACGGGCGCTACCGGCGCTGGACCCTGACCCACCCCGAGGTCCACAAGCTGCTGCACCAGATGCAGGCGCCGCATTCGCCCCTGCACCCCGAGCACTAGCGGTCATCACCAGGCCCGGCCGCTACACGGCGAAGGCACCCGCCGTTGGGCGGGTGCCTTCGTTAGTGCCTCAGCACTAGGCGACGGGAATCAATATCCCAGGCCGAAGCCGAACGGGTAGAGCTCGCCGTCCGTAGTCTCCTTGTAGCCGGGCAGGTCGCTGAACTGCTCGCGGATCGCCTCGGCGGTTCCGGCAAGTGCGAACGGCATCCTGCCCTGCGGGGCGACCTTGCCGGAGAGGATATCCATCAGCGCGGTGTCGCTCATGCCGAACCCGGCCACGATCGCCCCCGCATCGCGCAGCCCGCTGGCCTCGTCCATGACGAACGGCTGGCGGAAGTACACGTGCAGGACCACCTTGGACGGATCCTCCACCTCGCTCATGACCTGCTTGATGGTGTCCAGCGACGGGGTGATCTTCCACGACTCGGACTCGGCCATGGACGTGAAGTCCAGGATGCTTGACTCCCACGGCAGCGACCCACCGAAGCGCAGTCCGTCGTCGGTGCATTCGGTCGCGCCCTGGGTGACGCAGGCGTCTGCGGCGCCGTAGGGGCTTTGTCCGTCGAGCCCTGCCACGCCTTCCAACACGGAGGGGTTGATGTGCTCGGGGTTCATGCCGGATTCCGGGCTGTTGCTGACGTACGAGCCGGTGTTGGCGTTGTTCACCGTGATGTTGAGCAGGGCGACATCGCTGTCCTTGGCGCTGGGCCGGGCGGCAGGGTCCTTGGTGTTGCCGTTTGTGACGTTGTAGCCGTATTCGGCGACCTTCTCGGCGGAGATGTCTCCCAGGACGTAGACGTCGGACTCGGGCTTCAGCGGCAAGACCTTGCTACCATCCGCGGTTTCCTTGTTCTGCAGCAGGACGGCGGACTTGCGCTGCAGGTCCAGGCCCACCTCGCGGTTCGCCGCGCTGCCGACCACGTCGTTCGCGGCATCGGCGTCGACGTAGGGATTCTCGAACAGGCCCATGCTGAACATCGGTTCGGTCAGCCGCGTGGCGGCGAGCGTGATGCGCTCCTCGCTCAGCAGTCCTGAATCGACCAGGTCGGTGATCGTCTTGACGTCGTGGAAGCCGGAGAGGGTGTCGGTGCCCCCGTTGATCGCAGCGGCAACGCGCTCGGGAACGCTCTTGTCTTCCAGGCCCCAGGCGCGGTCGTTGATGATGCCGGTGTCGGAGTTGACGTAGCCGGCGAAGCCGAGCTTGTCGCGCAGCAGGTCGTTGACGATCTGCTTGGAGAAGGCCATGCCGGTCTGGTCGTAGGTGACGCCGTCGTGGGTGACGTTCACCGGGGCGCCGTAATACGGCATGATCGAGGAGACGCCTGCCTTGATGGCCGCCTCGAAGGGCTTGAGGTGGTAGCCGAAGCCATCGCCCGGGTAGACCTGGGTCTTGCCGAACGAGTAGTGGGCATCCAGGCCCAGCTCCTGCGGCCCGCCGCCCGGGAAGTGCTTCATGGTCAGCGCCACGGCGGTCTCCGGGCTGAGCGAGGAGCCCTCCGCATCCAGCGGTCCCTGCAGGGACTGGACGAGCGTGGTCATGATGTTGGAGTTCAGGTCCGCATCCTCGGTGAACGTTTCGTGCGCGCGGTACCAGCGCGGCTCGGTGGACAGGTCGGCCATGTAGCCGTACATCCCGCGCAGCCCGATGGACTCCCATTCATCGCCCATGACATTCGCGAAGTCCTCGACCACCGACATGTCGCCGGTGGTCGGCGCCTGCCCGGTAGCCAGTGCCTCCTCGCCCAATGCCGCGGCGGCAATGCCTGCCTCCTTGGGGAAGGCGGTGAAGGCGCCGGCGGATTCGTTGATGCCGGCCCGCGCGTTCGGGTCGATGTGGTTTCGCGCGTTGGACTTGTAGAGCATCGGGATGCCCAGGCGGGTGGCCTCGCCAAGCTCCTGGACGGAGTTCATGTACGTTGCCGCTTCCTGCGGCGTCAGGGATGTGCTGGCCTGGAAGCCTCCGCCGGAAGCGCCGCACACGGCCTTGTCCTCGCTGGTGACGGTGTTGCGGAAGATGAAGCGGTGCATCTTCTGGTCGTTGATGTAGCCGGCCGCCGCCGGGTCAAGGGCGCCGCGCTTCTTCGTGACGGGGTCGCAGGCGGCATTGAGCGTGTCGATCAGCATGAGGCCGGACTTCTCCTCCAGCGTCATCAGCGACACCAGGTTCGCCGCGCGCTCGCCGGCGGAAAGCCGCCAGTCCTCGTAGGCGTCGAGCTTGCCGTTGGCGTTGAGGTCCTTGAAGGTGCGGCCCTTGACCGTGATGGTGTCCTTGACGCGGACACCGAGCGTCGGCGGCTTGCCGTGGTTGCCTTCGTTCGTTTGAGCTGCGGCCGGCGCGCCTTGGGCGGCGCCTTCCGTCGGGGGCAGTGCGCTTGCGGATGTCGCCCCCAGGGTGAGGATCAGGGGCAGCGCCAGGGCCGCAGCGGTGCGGCGCCGTTTCGAGGCTGGCGGTAACAATCGGGTCATGGTCGGCTCTCCGTTGAGTCTTGGTACGAGATTCGATGGCGGGACCAGTGTGACGCCCGCCATGGGATGCAGATCCACTGTGACGCGAACCACGGCCAAAGTGCACGTGGTTGCCATATATTGCCCCCGATTTGGGTCTTCTCGCCCGTCGCGGGGCCCCTGCCGGGCCCCGGAAAAGCTGCCTCGAGGTGGTTCTCCGCCGCCGGGCTTAAGCAAATGCGGTGCCGGAACCATTCAATGGTT
This sequence comes from Paeniglutamicibacter sp. GQ140, assembly GCF_059759235.1. Taxonomy (NCBI): domain Bacteria; kingdom Bacillati; phylum Actinomycetota; class Actinomycetes; order Micrococcales; family Micrococcaceae; genus Paeniglutamicibacter; species Paeniglutamicibacter sp. GQ140. The sequence continues at coordinate 13,076 of NZ_JCAXDW010000018.1, read as the reverse complement.
CCGGCACCGCATCGGGCCGTGGCTTTGGGCTGGGCGTCGCTACTCGGCCAGCAGGCCGAGCACGTCCGGCAGCCACATCGAGAGCTGCGGGATGAAGGTGACGACGAAGAGCATCGCGACCAGGGCCAGGAAGAACGGCACCAGGGCCCTGATGACCGGTTCGGCGCGCAGCCCCGCCACCCGGGCGCCCACGAAGAGCACGTTGCCCACCGGCGGGGTGATGGTGCCCAGGCACAGGTTGAACGTGACCATGATGCCGAAGTGGATCGGGTCCACGCCGAAGGTGGTGACGATCGGCAGGAAGATCGGCACGAAGATCAGGATTGCCGGGGTCGGGTCCATGAACGTGCCGACGATCAGCAGGATCACCATGATCAGGATCAGGATCATGGTCGGGGAATCGGTCAGGCCGAGCAGCCCCGAGGAGATCGCGGCCGGGATGCCGGAGAAGGCCATGACCCAGGCCATGATCGTGGATACGCCGACCAGCAGCATGACGATGGCGGTGGTCAGCGTGGCATCGATGAGGATGCGCGGCAGGTCACCGACCTTGATGGCCTTGTAGATGAAGCCCAGGATCAGGCAGTACACCACGGCGATTGCCGCTGACTCCGTCGGGGTGAAGACGCCGGCGAGGATACCGCCGATGACGATGACGATCATCAGGATCGAGGGCACCGCGCGCCAGATGGTCAGCAGTGCCACCGGCAGCGCGACCTTGGTGTGGTTCTTCAGCTCCGGGCGCTTGCGCACGTAGAGCCAAACCACCAGCATGCAGGCCAGGGCCCACAGGATGCCCGGGATGTAGCCGGCCACGAAGAGCGTGGCGATCGAGGTGCTGGAAACCAGCGAGTACACGATCAGGGTGTTCGACGGCGGGATCAGCATGCCCGAGGGTGCCGAGGCGATGTTGACGGCCGCGGAGAAGTTCCTGTCGTAGCCTTCCTTGCGCTGGCGCGGGCCGATGACCCCGCCGACCGCTGCGGCCGAGGCGACGGCGGCACCGGAGACCGAACCGAAGAGGGCGTTGGCCACGACGTTGGTCTGGGCCAGGGAGCCGGGGGTGCGGCCGACCAGGACCTTGGCCGCATCGATGAGGCGCCCGGCAATGCCGCCGTTGTTCATCAGCACGCCGGCCAGGATGAAGAACGGGATGGCCAAGAGGGTGAAGGAGTTGATGCCGGTGAACATCCGCTGTGCGGAAACGAAGGCTGCTTTTTCCACGCCGATGACCGCGGCCACGGCCAGGAAGGCCGAGATGCCGACGGCGACGGCGATCGGGACGCGTGCCAGCAAGAGCACGGCGATGCCGACAACCAGGACAATGCCTGCTACAAGTGCTGCATCCAAAGCTAGATCGCCTCCCGGATTTCTTCGTCGTTGTCGTTGGGCAGGCCGCGTCCGTGCAGCGCCTCAACCAGGTGGTAGATGGCATAGAAGGCCGTGACGACCCCGGAGATCGGCAGGGCCAGGTACATGGCGCCGATGTTCAGGGGGAGGCCGGAAATCTTCTGGGACCAGGTCAGGTCCACACCGCGAATTCCGCCATAGACCAGGACGAACACGGCGAAGAGCAGGATGACGACCTGGACGAAGACCTCGGTGGTGCGCTTTTCGTTGATCTTGAGGGCGCGCACCAGGAAGTCCACGGCAATGTGGCCGCGGTCGGAAAAGACATAGGCGGAACCGAAGAGGGCCAGCCAGACAAAGAGGTACTGGGCCAGCGACGTGGTCCAGGTGGCCGGGTCGTGCAGGACCTGGCGGCTGAAGACCTGCCAGCAGACCACCAGCACGAGGAAGCTGAAGAGAATGACGCACAGCCACTTCAGCGTGACATCAAGAACTGCCTTGATTGCGTTCACTTGCCGGCCTCCTTGATGTCCTCGTACAGCGCGTGGGCCTTTTCGCCCTTCAGGGCGCCTTCGACCACTGGGGCCAGGGCCTTGCGGAATGCCTCGTCGTCGACGTCGTTGAACTTGGATCCGGAGGCGGTTGCCTTGTCGATGGCCCCCTGCGTGTCCGTCAGCCATAGCTTGACGTGCTCGTCAACGGTCTTCTGCCATTCGGCTTCCAGGATCTTGCGGTCCTCCGGGTTCATCTTCTCCAGGAGCTCCGAGTTGATGAGCATGTAGTCAAGGCCCACCAGGTGGCGGGTGCGGGCCACGTACTTGGCAACCTCGTTGTGCTTCTGGGTGGTGTACGAGACCTCGTTGTTTTCGGCCCCGTCCAGCACGCCCGACTGCATGGCTGTGTAGACCTCGCCGTAGGACATCGGGGTGGCCGAGCCGCCCATGGCATTGAGCATCGCGATGTGGATGTCGGATTCCTGGACGCGGATCTTCATGCCGGCCAGGTCTTCCGGCGTCTTGATGGGGCCCTGGGCCGTGTAGAGGTTCCTGTCGCCCTGGGTGAGTCCGCCCAGGACCGTGAGGTTCTTTGATTCCTCGAGCGAGGAGAACAGCTCGCCAACGATCTGCGGGTTGCGCAGCACGGAGATCTGGTGGTCGATGCTGTTGAAGACCGTCGGGAGGTTCAGCGTGGCGAACTCGGGGTTCAGGTTTTCCAGCTGGGTGCCCGAGGCGATGAGCATGTCGACGGCGCCGTCGGAGACGAGCTGGATGACTTCCTGCTGGGCACCGAGGGTTTCGTTGGGATAGACCTTGATGTCCCAGCGCCCGTCGGTGGCCTGCTTCAGTCGTTCGCCGAAGCCGGTCAGGGCAATGTAGGACGGGTGGGTTTCTGACTGGTTGAGGGAAAGGACCATGGTCTTCCCCTCCTCTGCGGTGCCCGAGATACCAGCGGTGCACGCACTTAGGCCAAGTACGGCCGCTGATGCCAGGGCGACGGCTCGCAATAAGCGAAGTTTCATCTCTGGAGGCTACTTTCCGGCCGGCGAGGGGGCCACGTTGCCCCATTGCCCTTGCGAGGCGATGCCTGCAAAGGCATCTCCCGGCCACATTGACGGTTGCATTGATGATGTACGCCACAGTGCGCGGGGAGCCAATTGTTGCCACTAGTTGCCACAGACTTTCAACTATTGGCCGGGCGCGCAAGGATAGGGGTGTGACCCCCAGGCCCGAAGAACCCCGTCCGGCAACCATCTACGATGTTGCGCGCATCGCGGGAGTTTCCGCATCGACCGTTTCGCGGGCCTTTGCCCGCCCGGGGAGGGTCAGTTTCGCCACGGCCGAACGCATCCGGAAGGTCGCCGACGAGATCGGCTACCAGTCGGTGAGCGTGCGCCGCCCCATGGCCCAGGGACGAAGCCGGCGCGGGACCATTGCCCTGGTGGTGGCCGACATTTCCAACCCGGTGTACTTCGAGATGATCCGCGGCGCCGAGGAGGAGGCCGCCCTGAACGGCTACACCATGCTCCTGGCCCACACCCGGGAATCCGGGGTCATCGAGCGCGAGGCCATCGAACGGTCCATGGACATCGTGGACGGGATCGTGCTCAGCAGCTCGCGCATGTCCGACGCGGCCATCCGCGCCATGGCCAAGCAAAAGCCCACGGTGGTGATGAACCGCGGGGTCAAGGGCGTGGCCAGCGTGATCACCGACAATGTGCGCGGGGTGCGCCGGGCGATCGAGCATTTCAGGGAGCTGGGACACCTGGAGGTTTCCTACCTCGCGGGCCCCGAGGCCTCCTGGGCCGACTCCATGCGCTGGGGGGCCGTGAAACAGGCGGGCCTGGAGCTCGACGTGCGGATCACCAAGGTCGAATCCGCCGCACCCACCATGGACGGCGGGGCGCGGGCGGCGGACAAGGTCGCCACGGGCAAGGCCACAGCGGTGCTTGCCTACAATGACCAGCTGGCGCTCGGGCTCATGCGCAGGCTGCAGGCCAACGGCTTCGGCGTTCCCGAGGACTTCTCGATCATCGGCTTCGACAACTCCTCGGGCGCCTCGTTGATCGTGCCGGGACTTTCCAGCGTGGCCGCCCCCCTGCACGCCCTGGGGGCCACGGCCGTGCGCAGCCTTTTGGCGATCTCGCGGGGCGCGGTTTCCACGCACGAACAGGCCGTGGTGCTGCCGACGAGGTTGGTGCTGCGCGGCTCCACGGCACGCCCCCGCGGCTAGGGGAAAACCGCGACTCCGCGGTAGTGGTGCAACTCATGGCAACTTGTTGCCAATACCTGCCAGAGATACGGACGATCAATACATGCCTTCCTCGATTGCGAACCACCCCGATCGGCTTTTGCCCGCAGACCCCGGTGTCCGCGAGATAGCCCGGTCGCTCCACAAGGACGTGGAAAACCTGCCCATCATTTCGCCCCACGGCCACGTGGACGCGGCGATGATCGCCAACGACACCCCGTTCCCTGACCCCACCGCCCTGCTGCTGAGCCCGGACCACTACGTGACGCGCCTGCTGCACGCCAACGGCGTCCCGCTTCAGCAGCTGCGCGTCGGCGGCACCTCCGAGGTCGGCGCACTGGATGCCTGGCGCACCTTTTGCGCCAACTGGAAGGCCTTCGACGGCACCGCATCGGGGTACTGGCTGCGCCAGGAATTCGTCGACGTCTTCGGCATCGACGACCTTGACATCCGCGAGGAAACCGCCGAGGCGACCTTCAAGGCGCTGCAGGCGAAGATCGACGAGCCGGGCTTCCGCCCGCGCGCACTGATGGACTCCTTCAACATCGAGGTCATGGCCACCACGGACGACCCGCTCGATGACCTGGCGGCGCACCGCGCACTGGCGGCCGACGCGTCCTTCGCCTCCCGCGTGCTGCCGACCTTCCGCCCCGACGCCTACATCAAGTTCTGGGGCGCCGACTTCGCCGCCAAGGCCGACGCGCTGATCCAGGCCGCCGGCCAGGGGGCCACCGGATACGACGGCTACCTGGCCGCGATGGCCAACCGCCGCGCGTACTTCGTCGAGCACGGGGCGGTGTCCTCGGACCACGGTTCGCACTCGGCCGCCACGCTGAAGCTTTCCCGCGACGAGGCCGCCGCGCTCTTTGCCAAGGGCATGGCCGGCACCGCCAGCACCGCCGAGGCCTTCGCCTTCGAGGCGCACATGATGTACCAGCAGGCCGCCATGGCAGTGGAAGACGGACTGGTCATGACGATGCACCCGGGCGTGCACCGCAACACCCACTCCGCCACGCTGAAGACCTTCGGCCCGGACACCGGCCACGACATCCCCTTCGCCGTGGACTTCGCCACCGGACTGCAGCCGCTGCTCAACGACTTCGGCACCGCCAAGGGCTTCCACTTCATCCCCTTCACCATCGACGAGACGGTGTTCTCCCGCGAGATCGCCCCGCTGGCCGGGTTCTACCCGTCGGTGTTCATCGGCGCCCCCTGGTGGTTCCTGGATGCGCCGGATGCCATGATGCGCTTCCGCTCCGCGGTCACCGAGACCGCCGGCTTCTCCCGCTCCTCGGGCTTCATCGACGACACCCGCGCCTTCTGCTCCATCCCGGCGCGGCACGACGCCTCGCGCCGCGTGGAGGCATCCTTCCTGGCCCGCCTGGTCGCCGAGCACCGGATCACCGAGGAACGCGCCCACGAGATCATCGTTGACATCGTCGACGCCGCACCGCGCCGGGCCTTCAAGCTGTGAGCGCCGGAACCGTGGCAACCCGCGAACTGAACCGCACCACCCACCCGGCCGCCAAGGCCGAGGTCCGCATCGTGCACATCGGCCTGGGCGCCTTCCACCGCGCCCACCAGGCCTGGTACACCGCCAAGGCGAACGACGGCTGGGGGATCGCGGCCTTCACCGGACGCAGCGCCACCGCCGCCACCGAGCTCGCCGCGCAGGACGGGCTGTTCACGCTGATCCGGCGCGAGGCCGAGGGCGACACCTTCGAGGTCATCGACTCCATCGTGGAGGCGCACGACGGCAATGACATGGCTGCCCTGACCACGCTGCTGGCCAGCCCCTCCACCGCGATCCTCACCCTGACCATCACCGAGGCCGGCTACAAGATGGCGGCCGGCGCCGGCGAACCGGCCCTTGACCTCAACGACGCGGCGGTGCGCTCCGACCTGTCGGTGCTGCGCGAGCGCTACGACGCCGGGCTCTTCGCCAGCTCCGCGGCGGACTTCGGGCAGCTGCGGCTCTCCACCCCGGCGGCGCGGATCCTGGTGGGCCTGGCGGCCCGCCGCTCGGGGGACGGCTGGCCGCTGGCCATCGTCTCCTGCGACAACTTGCCGGGCAACGGCGCCGTCACCCGCGCCGGCATCCTGGGTTTTGCGCAGTCCGTGGACGCCGAGCTGGCGCGCTGGATCGACGCGAACGTGTCGTTCGTCGACACCTCCATCGACCGCATCACCCCGCGCACCACGGACGCCGACCGCGCCACCGTCGCGGAGCAGACCGGCTTCGCCGACGTGTCCCCGGTGGTCACCGAGCCGTTTTCCTCCTGGGTGCTCTCCGGTGACTTCCCGGCCGGGCGTCCGGCCTGGGAAAAGGCCGGCGCGCAGTTCGTCGAGGACCTCGAGGCCTTCGAACGCCGCAAGCTGTGGCTGCTCAACGGCGCCCACACGCTGATGTCCTTCGCCGGGCAGCTGCGCGGACACGCCACCGTCGCCCAGGCCCTGGCCGACCCGGCGGTTTCCGGATGGGTCGAGGAATTCTGGGACGCCGCCTCCGCGCACCTGACCGAGCCGGAACTCGCCGTCCCCGCCTACCGCCAGGCCCTGCGCGAACGCTTCGAAAACCCGCGCATCGCCCACAACCTGGCCCAGATCGCCACCGACGGATCGATCAAGCTCGCCGCCCGGGCGCTGCCGGTGTTCCGCGCCGAGCGGGAAGCCGGGCGCGACGGCATCGCGGCCTTGCGCCTCCTGGCCGCCTGGTGCGACCAGCTGGCCGCGCAGCACGCCTCCGGCACCGCAGTTGCCGATGCGAACGCAGCCGCGCTGGAAGCGGTTCTCGCCGATTCGTCGATCGGCGCCGGGACCCCGCAGCAGACCGCGGCACTGGTGGCCGTCGTCGATGCGGAGCTGTCCCGGGACGCCGACACGATCGCCTCGATCCATGCCCTGCGCGGGCGCTTTACCAACTGACTTTTCTCCCCGCCACCACCGGTGCACCGTAGCACCGGGCATTTGAAAGGATTGCCATGAAAATCATCAAGGCAGAAGTATTTGTGACCAGCCCGTCACGCAACTTCGTGACCCTCAAGGTCACCACCGAATCCGGCCTGGTCGGCATCGGCGATGCAACCGTGAACGGCCGCGAGCTTGCCGTCGCGTCCTATCTCAAGGACCACGTCGCCCAGCTGCTCATCGGCAAGGATGCGCACCGCATCGAGGACACCTGGCAGTTCCTCTACCGCTCCTCGTACTGGCGCCGCGGGCCGATCACCATGGCAGCCATCGCCGCGGTGGACATGGCCCTGTGGGACATCAAGGGCAAGGCCGCGAACATGCCGGTCTACCAACTGCTGGGCGGCGCCTCGCGCAACGGCCTGCGCGCCTACGGCCACGCCTCGGGCACCGACACCGAGCAGCTCTTCGACTCGATCCGCGAGCACCTGGAACTGGGCTACAAGTCCATCCGCGTGCAGACCGCCGTCCCGGGCATCAAGGCCGTCTACGGCGTTGCCGCCCAGACCCAGGCCTCGGGCGAACGCTACGACTACGAGCCGGCCGGCCGCGGCGCCTACCCGGTGGAAGAGGACTGGGACACCCGCGCCTACCTGCGCCACCTGCCCACCGTCTTCGAGGCCGTGCGCAACGAATTCGGCCCTGAGATCCCGCTGCTGCACGACGGCCACCACCGCATGACCCCGATCCAGGCCGCCAAGCTGGGCAAGTCGCTGGAGCCCTACGACCTGTTCTGGCTCGAGGACTGCACCCCGGGCGAAAACCAGGAGGCGCTGCGCCTGGTCCGCCAGCACACCACCACCCCGATCGCCATCGGCGAGGTCTTCAACACGATCTACGACTTCCAGTCGCTGATCAAGGAACAGCTCATCGACTACGTGCGCGCCGCCTCCACCCACTTCGGCGGCATCTCGCCGCTGAAGAAGGTCATGGACTACGCAGCCCAGTACCAGGTCAAGTCCGGCTTCCACGGCCCGACCGACATCTCCCCGGTGGGCTTCGCCGCCCAGCTGCACGTGGGCCTGGCCATCCACAACTACGGCATCCAGGAGTACATGCAGCACTCGGACGCCACCAACACGGTCTTCGAGCAGTCGATGACCTTCGAGGACGGCTACCTGCACCCGGGCAACAAGCCGGGCCTGGGCGTCGAGTTCAACGAGGAAGCCGCGCTGTCCTACCCGTACCAGCAGGCCTACCTGCCCTACAACCGTCTCATCGACGGCACCGTCCACGACTGGTGAGCGCCGGAACCATGGAAGCCGCCACCGACAACGCCGTCAACGGCGCGGCAGTCACGCTGCACCGGGTCATCGTCATGGGTGTCTCCGGCTGCGGCAAGTCCACCGTGGGCGAGCTCTTGGGCGCGGAGCTGGGGGCGGGGTTCCTCGACGGGGACTCCCTGCACCCGCAGTCGAACATCGACAAGATGGCCGCCGGGCACCCGCTGGACGACGAAGACCGCGAACCGTGGCTGCGCGAGGTGGGCGAACGCCTTGGCTCGGCCGAACCCGGGTCGATGGTCATCGCGTGTTCGGCGCTCAAGCGCTCCTACCGCGACCTGATCCGCTCCGAGGCGCCGGGTACCGTGTTTATCCACCTGCACGGCACGGTCGAACTGCTCACCGAGCGCATGAGCGCCCGCCCCGGGCACTTCATGCCCGTGGGCCTGCTCGAATCCCAGTTGGCCACCCTTGAGCCGCTGGAAAGCGACGAGGCGGGAGTGGTGCTGGACATCGCCGCCACGCCCGCACGGCTGGCGCAGGAAGCCGCCGCCTGGCTGGACGCGCGGGCCTAGGCCAAGGCCGCCGCGGCCCGAAGGGCACGGTGCCGGAGGGAGAAGTCCCCGGCACCGTGCCCTTCGCCGTTTCCAACCGGTGCTTGGCCCCGGCACGCGGGCATGGAAGAGTTGGTGGCGCGCTGCCGGACGCCGGCGGGCCACCGGACGAAGGGGAATGGGCAATGCTCGTGCGCAACGTGAGGCCATGGGGCCGGGACCCGGTGGACCTTGAGCTCGCCGACGGGCGGATCTGCGGCATCGCCCCGCACAACCCGGATCTCCCCGTGGCCGCCGGAATCGACGGCCGGGGCCGTCTGGCGCTTCCGGCGTTCTCCGATGTCCATGTGCACCTGGACTCGACCCGGATCGGGCTGCCGTTCCGCGAACACACCGGGGCTCCGGGGGTCTGGGGCATGATGCTCAACGACCGCAACAACTGGCGCCACGCCGAGGTTCCGCTGCCCGAGAGGGTCGAGGGGACCCTCCGGCGCATGATCGCCCACGGCACCACCCGGGTGCGCAGCTACGCGCAGATCGATGTCGACTGCAAGCTGGAAAAATTCGAGGCGGTGCTTGCAGCCAAGGAAAAACTTGCCGCCAGCGCCGACGTGCAGATCATGGCCTTCCCGCAGGCTGGACTGCTGCTCGAGCCCGGAACGGTTCCCTACCTGGAGGAATCACTGAGGCTCGGGGCCACCGTGATGGGCGGCATCGACCCCTGCCAACTGGACCGTGACCCGGTGCGGCACCTGGACATCGTGTTCGGATTGGCGGAGAAATACCAGGTGGACGTCGACATCCACCTCCATGAGCCCGGCCACCTGGCGTTTTTCAGCACCGAACTCGTCATGGAACGCACCCGGGCACTGGGCATGGAGGGACGGGTGACGCTGTCCCACGCCTACGAGCTGGGCAATATTTCGGAGGCGGCCACGGCCCGCGTCATGGAGGGCATGGGGGACCTGGACATTTCCTGGGCAACAGTGGCCCCGGCGACCTCGGGCAGGCAGTTCAACCTGGCCGCGATGACCTCGGCGGGCATCCGGGTGGGGCTGGGCGAGGACGGCCAGCGCGACTACTGGAGCCCCTACGGGGACTGCGACCTGCTCTCGCGCACCTGGCAGCTGGCCTTCACGCACGGGTTGCGGCAGGACGAACTGATCGAACATGCCGCGGCCATTGCGACCTGGGGCGGGGCGGGAATCATGGACCGGGGCCTGGCCCGGCTGGGCTCGACCACCGACCGCCCGGGCCTGGCCGTGGGGGATCGCGCCGACCTGGTGTTGCTCGCGGGCGAAACCGTGACCAGCGCCGTCATGGACCGCGGGTCCGACCGCACCGTCATCCACGATGGGCGCGTGGTGGCGGACCAGCTGGAGCTTGCCTAGCCGGGGTCGCCGGTGCAGCGGTGGCAGTGCCCGGATGAACCGGGCACTGCCACCGTGACTTGGCTACGGATCAGTCTTCGTGCGGCCCGGAGGCAACGAACGAATCCTCGCCGACGCGTCCCTCGCGAAGCTCGGCCAGGATCTCGGCCACCGAATCATGTTCCACATCCGGGCGGAACGGGAACGATGCCACGTCGCCGGGACGGGTGATTCCCGTGTGGACCAGGATTGTCAGCAATCCCGCCTCCATGCCCGCGACGATGTCGGTGTCCATGCGGTCCCCGATCATCGCGGTGGTTTCCGAATGCGCGTCGATCCGGTTCAGGGCCGAGCGGAACATCATCGGGTTCGGCTTGCCGACCACGTACGGGGCGCTGCCGGTGGCCTGGGTGATCAGCGCCGCGACGGAACCGGTGGCAGGAAGCAGGCCCTCGGGCGAGGGGCCGGTGACATCCGGGTTGGTGGTGATGAAGCGGGCGCCGCCGGCGATCAACCGGATGGCCTTGGTGATGGCCTCGAAGGAGTAGGTGCGGGTCTCGCCCAGCACCACGTACTCCGGGTCCTGGTCGGTCAGGATGAAACCGGCATCGTGCAGCGCCGTGGTCAACCCCGCCTCGCCGATCACGAAGGCCCGGCCGCCCGGCCGCTGGCGGCGCAGGAACTCCGCGGTTGCCATGGCCGAGGTCCAGATGTTGGCCTCGGGCACGTCCAGCCCGGAGGAAAGCAAGCGCGCGCGCAGGTCCCGCGGGGTGTAAATCGAGTTGTTGGTCAGGACCAGGAAGCGTTTTCCGGAAGAGACCCAATGCGCGATCATGTCCGCGGCGCCGGGGATGGCCTGGTTTTCGTGGACGAGCACCCCGTCCATGTCCGTGAGCCAGCATTCAATGTCATGGACGTTGCGTGGTTCATGCGTTGACACGTGTGGGTGTTCCTTTCGAGAGGTTACCTGCTGCCACTAGTCTTTCAGGTTTCCCGGCATTGCACGAAGCCCCGGGCGGACCTAGAGCCAATTGTTCTTCTTGAAGATGGCAAAGAGTCCCACCCCGAGGGCGACCATCAGCCCGACCGCGGCCGGATAGCCAAAAGTGAAGTCCAATTCAGGCATGTGCGTGAAGTTCATGCCGTACACGCCGGTGACGAGGCTCGGGGCAAAGAGGATGGCGGCCCACGCCGAGATCTTCTTCATCTGCTCGTTTTGCGCCAGTCCCGCCTCCGTGGCCCGCTGCGAGGCCAGCGTCGAGGACAGCGACAGCGCGTTGGTCAACAGGGCGCGGAAGGAGGTAATGCGCTCGGTGAGCCGGATCGCGTGGTCCTGGACGTCGATGAGCTTGCGGTCAAGTTCCAGGGCGTCGTCCTCGGAAATGTCGCTGAGCCTGAAATCCCTGCGCAAGCGGGTGAGAACGTCCTCCAGCGGCGCGAGCGCGCGCTGGAATTCAATGACCTCCCGGGACAGCTCGTAGATGCGCCGCGAGACATTCGGGGTCCCGGAGAAGAGCTGGTCCTCGATCTCGTCGATGTCGTTGCTCAGGCCCGCAAACACCGGCTCGTATTCGTCCACGACCTGGTCAACGACCGCGTAGAGGACGGCCTCGGGACCGATCGCCAACAGTCCGGCTTCGTCCTCGAGCCGGTGGCGCACCTGCGCCAGTTTGGGAGACTCGGCATGGCGCACCGTCACCACGAAGTCGGCACCGACGTAGACGTGCAATTCCCCGAACTCGACCTTTTCCGATTCGTCAATGTAGCGGGCCGGTCGAAGCACCACAAAGAGGTGGTCGCCGTAGTGCTCCAGCTTGGGACGCTGGTGGCCGGAGAGCGTGTCCTCCACCGCCAGTTCGTGCAGGCCCAGCTCCTCGGAGACTTCCCGCATTTCCGCTTGGTCGGGTCGGTACAGTCCCAGCCAGGCCATGCCGCCGGACTCTTTCATGGACTCGAACGTGGAGCTGAGGTCCGGAGGATGGATCACGCGCTTGCCCTTGACGTAAATCGCGTTGTCGATGATGGGCATGGACCCCTCCTTGCATGTAGGGCCGGGCAGGAAATCCCGGCGGGCGAATCGTGCCTTAGGTTAGTTTGCCATCAACCGGCCGCAGGCCGGTGCGCGCGTGCTTTCCCGACCTGGTGTTTTAGTGCGGGAATCCGGTGCGGGACCATTGGCGACTACCCTTGAGGAGTGACTTCCGCCGTTGAATCCCCCGCACCAGAGCCCACCGAGTTCGATCCCGTCCATGAGGAACGCCCCGAGGTGGGTGTCGGCCCGTGGGAGGGCGAATTCCCCGCCGGCGACCACTTCGACCGTGAGCTGCTGGAACTGGGGGACAGGCGCAACGTGGCCGACAAGTACCGCTACTGGTCCATGGAGGCGATCATCGCCGACCTCGACGAGCGCCGCCACGACTTCCACATCGCCATTGAGAACTGGCAGCACGACATGAACATCGGCACCGTGGTGCGCACCGCGAACGCCTTTCTGGCCAAGGAGGTGCACATCATCGGCCGCCGGCGCTGGAACAAGCGCGGGGCCATGGTCACCGACCGCTACCAGCACGTGCGCCACCACCCGACGGTCGAGGACTTTGTCGCCTGGGCCCGGGAGGAGGGGCTGGCGATCATCGGGATCGACATTTTTCCCGACTCCCAGAAGCTGGAAACCTATGCACTGCCGCGAAATTGCGTGCTGGTTTTCGGCCAGGAGGGGCCGGGCCTCAGCGAGGAAGTCCACCAAAGCGCCGAGGCGACGTTGTCGATCGAGCAGTTCGGATCGACCCGTTCCATCAATGCCGCCTCGGCCGCCGGAATCGCCATGCATGCGTGGATCCGTCGGCATGTTTTCGACCAGTCGG
>NZ_JCAXDW010000017.1:0-97725 GCF_059759235.1 Paeniglutamicibacter sp. GQ140 | reverse complement strand
CACCCGCACCACCAGGGGTCCGCAAACCCCGCAAAGACGGGGAACAACCCCTTCTTGGGACGGCTTTTCAGGCCGTTCGGGGGGAATCTCCAATTGAGCCCTGCATCACAACGACGCCACCTGGTCGGTCATAGACTGAAAACATGCCTGAACTTCCAGTAGACGCATCGGCCAGACTCCAGCCCCTCAACTCGTTGCAACAGATACTCGGCTACACGGAGCCCATCTTCAATGCCCCGATGGCCGGGGCGGCCGGCGGCGCGCTGGCCGCCGCCGTATCGGCAGCCGGTGGCTTTGGCATGTTGGGTATCGGCGGCAATGCCACCAAGGAATGGATCGACAGTGAAGCGTCACTGGCCGCGTCCTCCGGCCGGGGCTGGGGTGCCGGCCTGATGGCATGGGTCCTGGCGAAGAACCTGGAACCGCTCGAGCATGTGCTGGCCCATGGACCATCGTTTGTCTGCATCAGCTTTGGCGAACCCGGCCCCGCCGCCGCCCTGGCACATGAGTCCGGGTCCCTGGTGGGAATGCAGGTCGGCAATGCGGCAGAATTTTCCCGCGCCCTTGAGGACGACATCGACGTGGTGATCTGCCGCGGCAATGAAGGCGGAGGCCATGGGCGCAATGAGGTGTCCACCCTTCCCCTGCTTCAGCTGGCCCTGGAAAGGACCGGCAAGCCGGTCATTGCCGCCGGTGGCCTGGCCACGGCTGCCGGGGTAGCCGCCGTCCTGGGTTCGGGCGCTTCGGCCGCATGGATCGGCACGCGCTTCGCCGCGGCCACCGAATCCATGAGCCACCGAAATATCAAGGAGGCCATTGGGGCGGCCGGCATCGACGACACCGTATACACGAGCGCCTTCGACATCGCCCAGCGCATAGACTGGCCGGTCCATTACGGCGGCAGGGCCCTGCGCAACGACTTCAGCGACACCTGGGCCGGCGACATCGATGCACTCAAGGCAGCCGTCGGTGCCGACGACACCCTGACCAAGCAAGTCGACGGCGCCCGTGCGAAGGGCGATATTTCCCTGGCCCCGGTCTATGCCGGCCAGTCAGCGGGGCTGTCGAAAGCGGGGCAAGGCGCCGCCGAGATTGTTGCGGACCTTGCCGGATTCCGTTCGGTGCTCCAGCGGGCCGCCCGGCGCTGGGAAACCGCCTGAGCGATTCGGGCCCGTCGGCTCAGTAGCCCAGTGTCATGTTGTCGATAAGCCGGACCTCGCCGACCTTCGCGGCCACCAGCAGCAGGCCCTCCCCGGTGAACGGGGTGTCCTGGCAATTGAAGGCCAGCTCCTTCAGGGTGCGCGGATCCACCAGCTCGAAGTAGTCGAGTTCCACCAGCGGTTCCATGTCGAAGAGCCCCGCGGCGTCCTCCAGGTACAGCGGTTCGTGGCGGTCGGCCCGTTCCTTGACCAGGACCAGGGCCCGGTGGATCACCAGTGCCGCTTTCGCCTGCTCCCCGGTGAGGAACTGGTTCCTGCTGGAAAGCGCCAGGCCCTCGGCGCTGCGGATGATGGGCACCGAGCGGATCTCGACCGGGTAGTTCAGGTCCGCCACCATGCGGTTGATGAGCACCAGCTGCTGCGCATCCTTTTGCCCGAAGTAGGCGCGGTAGGAGACCGGGACCCCGAGCGTGGCCGGCGGCATGGCAAAGTGAAGCAGCTTGGCCACCACCGCGAGCATCCCGTCGAAGTGTCCGGGGCGCGAGGCCCCCTCGAATTTCGTTCCCAGTTCACCGGAATCGAGCCTGACCAGCGGACGCCCGTCGGGGTAAACCTCGGTCGCCTCGGGGGCGAAGACGATGTCGGCGCCGGCGCGGGCCAGGATCTCGACATCGGCCTCGAGCGTGCGCGGGTACCTGGCGAAATCCTGCGCATCGTTGAACTGCAACTCGTTGACGAAGATGCTGACCACCAGCACGTCGTTCTCTGCCCGGGCGGTGGACACCAGCGACTCGTGCCCCGAGTGCAGGGCGCCCATGGTGGGCACCAGGCCCAGGGTGGCGGTGCCGTGCTCCGGTGCGTTCGCTTCGATGGCCTGCGCCATGGCCGCCGAAAGCTCGGCCGCGGTGCGGACGATGCGGGGGGTGCGGTCGGCTGGGTCTGCTGGGATGCTCACCGGTCCAGTTTATCCGCGGGTGCCGTCGATGGCCCTAGTCCGTGGGCGCGCCCAGCACGGCCAGGATCCCCTCGAGGGTTTCCCTGCCGATCAATCCGCGGGCATGGGCACGCAGCGCCGTCGCCCGGCTCATCGCCAGGTAGCCCGCGCGGGTGTCCTCCCCGATGTCCTCCCCGGCCAGCGCGGCACGGTGCGCGGCAACAGTTTGCACGTCCCCGCGGGCCACCGGCCCGGTCAGTGCGCCCTCGCCGGAGGCCAGCGCATTTTCCAGCGAGGCGCGCATGAGTGCGGAGAGCACCCGTTCGGGGCGTTCGACGCCGATGCCCGCCAGGATGCCCGCGGCCTGTCCGGCGACCGTGACCAGGTGGTTGGAGGCGTGCGACAGGGCCGCGTGGTACTTGACCCGGTCCTGCTCGGCGATGACCACCGGTTCGCCGCCCATCTCCACCACGAGCGCCTGGGCGATGGGCAGGACCATGTTCGAGGCGCTCACCCCGAAGACGCAGTCGCCGAGCCGCTCCAGGTCCATGCTCATCCCGGTGAAGGTCATGGCCGGGTGGATGGCCAGCCCGATGGCGCCTGCGGCCATCGCCGGGGCCAGCACCTCGGTGCCGTAGCGCCCGGCGGTGTGCACGACAAGCTGGCCGGCCTGCCAGTGGCCCGCCGCGGCGAGCCCGGAAACCAGGTCCGCCAGCGCGTCGTCGGGTACCGCCAGGATGACAAGTTCGGCGCGGCGCAGGATCTCGGGGATCTCCAGCACCGGCACGTCGGGAAGGAGCAGTTCGGCGCGTTCCCGTGAGGCCTGAGAGACGGCATGGACGCCGACCACCTGGTGCTCGGCGGCGCGCAGTGCGGCCCCCAGCACGGCGCCGACCTTGCCGGCGCCGATGACGCCGACCCCCAGCCGTCCCGGCTTGCCCGTGTTCCTCATGCGTCCCCCAGCCAGTGGTTTGAATCGGTTTGCCTTCGTGCCGCGGCGGCACGGTCGGCCTGCTCCAGGAACAATTCCCGTCCCGAGCCGATGTCGAGCTGGCGCACTATCGGCACGACCGGACCGGGGATGGTGGCCAGCCAGAGGTCCACCACGTCCAGGCGCCGCGCCACCGGGCCCTGGCGCAGGGACAGGCCCTGGGTGCGCGCGTGCGGCACGATGGCGACGGTGCGGTGCAGCGCGCCGTTGCGCGCCACCAGTGCGGTGTCGGTCAGCGCGTATCCCTGCCTGCGGTAGGCCAGCGGCGCGAGCGGCCGGATCCTGGGCGGTGAGACCACGAAGCCGTGGTCGGTGCCGCTTCCGTTGAGGGCGGCGGCAAAGAACTCGCGCGGCGCCTCGACCCCGGGGGCCGGCAGCACGACCGAAAGCACAGCCAAAACGTCCTCGAAGGTGCCCACCGGCAGCAGCACGCTGCGTTGTTCGGCGTCGTTGGCGGCCCCGCCCCCGATGCCGGCGACGTTCACCGAGACCTTGTACCAGCCCAGCTTCCGCCAGAGGAAGGGGGCGGAGACCTTGATGGCCTGCACCCTGCCCGGGGGAACCGTCTGGTGGCGGGTGTCCAGCAGGCCGTAGCCCAGGCGCAGCCCGTCGGCGCTGGTGGCGGCCTTGAAGTTGTAGCCGGTGTTGAGGTTGTTCCACAGCGCACCGGCCATGCCGAGCAGCGCCGGCAGCAGGTAGAACGGGGCGAAGCCGTCGATGTTTGACATGGCAATTCCGAGCCCGATGATGGCCAGCACCATGAACACCGTGGAGGGGCGCAGCAGGATCGAGCCCGCGAGCCGGCCCAGCGGGACGCTGGCGACCACGCGCTCGCTCGCGGCCAGGGAGATGTAGGGCGCCGCATCGGCGGAAGCCACCGGAGCCGCCTCGGCCGGGGCGGTTTCCGGGCCCCCCATATCCGCCCCGTCGCCGGCCGGTGCCGCCGGCGGGACGACGGGTGCCGGGGGCACGGAGCTGTCCTTCAGCCCGGCGGCGCGGGCCAGGATGGCATTGCGCAGCTCGTGGGCCTCGGACAGCTTCACGAAGGCCAGGTTCATCGCGGCGGAGCCCGAGTCGGCGACGTCGAAGCGCAGCTCGGCGAGCCCGAAGATGCGGGCGACCAGCGGCTGGACAATGTCGATCGACTGCACCCGGTCGATGCGTGCCTGGCGCTGCTGACGGAAGACCATGCCGGAATTCACGTTCACGTGGCGGTCGGTGATCTGGTACTTGGTGAACCACCAGGTGCCGAAGAAACCCAGCAGGATCAGCAGCAGGATGCCGCCGCCGATGAGCAGCGACACCAGCAGCGGGGCGCCGGAGACGAAGTCCGGCCCGGGATTTGGCTCTTCCTCGCCGAAGAGCGAGGACAGCGTGTTTTGCCCGTAGACGAAGGCGATGGCGACCACCGCGAGCCAGCCGCGCACCAGGGGGGAGACCGGGTGGACCCGGTGCCACGGTGCCTCGGACCCGCCGTGCCCCGGGGCCGCTTCGGGGTTCACAGCCCGGCCAAACGCGATTCGCCGCGGGCCGCCAGCTGCTCGCGCAGGCGCGTGCCCTCGGCCAGGGGCAGGCCGGGGATCTCCGCGGTGGCGTCGGCGGCGGCGGTGTGCAGCTTGACCTTGCACAGCCCCAGCATCCGGTCGATCGGGCCCACTGCCACGTCGACGAATTGCATCCGGCCATAGGGAACCACCAGAACCCGTTGGAACATCAGGCCCTGGCGCACCAGCAGGTCGTCCTCGCGTTCGGCGTAGCCGATCGCGGCGACCTGCCGCGGGATCAACAGCAGGCGCACGATTTCGATCGCCAGCACGACGGCGGGGGCGGCGATGGCCAGCCAGAGCGGGAATCCGCTCCACACCCCGAACCGGTTCAGCACCAGCGGCACGCACAGCACCACCAGTGTCACCAGGGCGCCAACGGCCCAACCCGCCATGCGGACCTTCGCGTAGCTCGGGGACACCCGGGTCCAGTGGATACCGGCCGGGTCAATTGGTTCCTGCGGCATAGCCTTCCTCGTCCTTGCCCTCGGTCTTGGCCGCCGGGTCTGAGGGATCTTCCGGGGGCAGCTTGCAGAACTGTTCCACAACCCATCCCACGATAACCATCACCAGGGCACCGCCGATCATCACCAAGGATGATTTCACCGCCGCGCTGCCCATTCCGCCGGCGGCGAGCAGGCCCAGCAGGATCCCGCCGTGCCACCCGGCGATCGTGGATCCGGCGTACACGCTGGCCTGGGCCAGCACCAGGGTCCGGGCCGCGGCAATGGGGTTCACGCGCTTCTTGGTTCGTCCGCTCGTGTAGGCCTTGATCCGGATGCCCATGACCAGGGTGAGCAGGCAGGCGGCCCCCATGGTCACCAGGGAGGTCCAGTGCAGCACGGGCACCGGGTAGCCACGGGTCGTGGCAAAGATCTGCAGGGCGTAGCCGCCCACGACGCCTATCACCAGCACCGTGAAGACCCACAGGGGCCGCAGCGAGTTCATGGCCCTAGGCCCCCGCTTCGGCGCGGACGATGTCCGGGGTGTCGGCCGCGGCGGCGGCCAGGGAGGCCACCGGCTTCCCTGAAAGCAGGGCGTCCGGTTCCATCCAGGACCACGGCAGCAGCACGAACCCGCGTGTCGCCGCCCGCGGGTGCGGCAACGTCAGCACCGGGTCTTCGCTGGTTTCATCCCCGTAGGTGATCACGTCGATGTCCAGGGTGCGCGGCCCCCAGCGCACCTCGCGGGTGCGGTGGTGCGCGGCCTCGATCTCCTGGCAGGCCAAGAGCAGTTCACGCGGGGCCAGGTCGGTGTCGATGCGCACCACCAGGTTCAGGAAGTCGGGTTGCCCGGCCGGCCCGCCCACGGGCTTGGTCACCGCGGTGTCGGAGACCTTCAGCACCTCGATGCCCCCGGTGGCGGCCAGCCGTGCAACGGCGGCCTGGAGCGTTCCGGCACGTTCGCCCAGGTTCGAGCCCAGGGCAAGGATGCAGGAAACCATGGGGCTCACTCCCGTTCGCGATAAATATGGATGGTGACGTCGGTAAACGTCACGGTGATCGGGGCCTTGGGCTTGTGCACGATGACCTCCACCGCCGAGACGGTGCCGAAGGACGCGAGGATCGCCGCGGCGGTCTTCTCCGCCAGCGTCTCGATCAGGTCCCAGGGCCCGTCCTGGATCTGGGCCACCACCAGCTCACCGAGCTCG
The DNA here is from genome assembly GCF_059759235.1 of Paeniglutamicibacter sp. GQ140. NCBI lineage: Bacteria > Bacillati > Actinomycetota > Actinomycetes > Micrococcales > Micrococcaceae > Paeniglutamicibacter > Paeniglutamicibacter sp. GQ140. The sequence goes on along the minus strand of NZ_JCAXDW010000017.1, from coordinate 91,445 downwards.
CCATAGTGGGCGGTGTCGGCGACGTCGTCGCTGGCCGCGGCCTTCCGGATGTCGGTGTGCAGCACCACGTCGAGCGTGAAGGGCTGCCCGTCGCGCTTCTCGTGCTCGAAGACCCCGTGGTGCCCGATCGCGGTGATGCCCGAAAGGGTGATGGTGTCGCTGCGCATGCTGCCCCCGGTCCCCGAGTCCTAGAGTGCCGGAACGCGGGCCGCGGACCAGGCGCGGGCGACCTTGATGGCGTCAAGGGAAGAGGGCACGTCGTGCACGCGCACACCCCAGGCGCCGTTGGCGGCGGCCAGCGCGCTGGTCGCCGCGGTTGCGGCGTCGCGCTGGGCCGGGGCGGCGGGCTTGCCGTCGACCGTCAGCAGGGCGCCGAGGAAGCGCTTGCGGCTGGTTCCCACCAGCACGCGGTGGCCCAGTGCGGTGAAGCGGTCAAGCGCGTTGAGCAGTTCCCAGTTGTGCTCGTGGTCCTTGGCGAAGCCGAGTCCCGGGTCCAGGATCAGGGCCTCGGGCTTGACCCCGGCGGCAATGAACCGCTCGCGCAGCTCCGTCAGCTCCGCCAGGACCTCGGTGACCACGTCGGTGTAGCTGGCCTCGGTGACCATCGAGGCGGCGTCCCCGCGGCGGTGCATCAGCACGTAGGGCGCGCCGGTCTCGGCCATCAGCGCGGGCATGTCCGGCTCGTGGGTCAGCCCGGAGACGTCGTTGATGATGTGGGCGCCGGCCTCCAGGGCGGCCCGGGCGGTGGAGGTGTGCATGGTGTCGACCGAGATGATCGCCCCGGCCTTGGCCAGCGCCTTGATGACCGGCAGGATGCGCTTCTGCTCCTCGGCGGGGTCGACCGGGTCGGCCCCGGGGCGGGTGGATTCGCCGCCGACGTCGATGATGTCCGCACCGCCGTAGTACATGCGCAGCCCGTGGGAGATGGCATCGTCGGCGTTGGTGTACTTCCCGCCGTCCGAAAAGGAATCCTCGGTGATGTTCAGGATGCCCATGACCAGGGTGCGGTCGACGGGCAGGTCGGCCAGGGTGCGGGCCGTGATTTTCTTGATGACAGGCAGCGGGCTGGTGGCCGGGCCGGTTCCGGGGATTGCTCCAAGTGACATGGGGTTTACCTACTTTCCGAGGATGAGGCTCATGGCCTCTGCGCGGGTGGCCGGCTCACGGAGCTGGCCACGCACGGCGCTGGTGACGGTCTTGGCGCCCGGCTTGCGGACGCCCCGCATGGACATGCACATGTGTTCGCATTCGACCACGACGATGGCGCCGCGAGGGCTCAGGTGCTCCATGAGCGCCTCGACGATCTGGGTGGTCAGGCGCTCCTGGACCTGCGGGCGGCGTGCAAAGACCTCCACCAGGCGGGCCAGCTTGCTCAGGCCCGTGACCTTCCCCTCTGGTCCGGGGATGTAGCCGACGTGGGCGGTGCCGTGGAACGGCACCAGGTGGTGTTCGCAGGTCGAGTAGAACGGGATGTCCTTGACCAGGACCAGTTCGTCGTGTTCGATGTCGAACGTCGTTCCCAGGTGGTCGGCCGGGTCCTGGTGGAGCCCGGCAAAGAACTCCGCATAGGCCTTGGCCACGCGCTTGGGCGTCTCCACCAGCCCGTCGCGGTCAGGGTCCTCGCCGATGGCGTGGAGGATCTCGCGCACCGCGTTTTCGATGCGGAGCAGGTCCACGCCGCCGAGGTCCTGGACGTTGTCATCTTCAAACTGATCGATCTCGTTCACCCTTCAGATCCTAGCCTGTGTGTGCGATCGGTTACTCGCCGGTGACGTCGCCGGACGTGGAGGCGGCGGCATCGGCGGCGATTTCCTTCGCGGAAAGGACCGGTCCGGCGGCATGCACGGGGCGGGTGTCCTTGCTCAGCCAGACGTCGCGCTCGGGGCGCTTGGTGAGGTCGTGGAAGATTTCCTCGATCTCCTTCTGGTTCAGCGTCTCGTGCTCGAGCAGCGCCAGGGCCAGGCGGTCAAGCACGTGGCGGTTCTCGGTCAGCGCCGCGTAGGCCTCGTCGTGTGCGGTGTCGATCAGCGCGCGGACCTCTTCGTCGACCACGTTGGCCATGGTCTCGGAGTAGTCGCGGCTGCCGGACTGCCCGTACATGGCGTCGCCCGAGGAAGAGCCCAGCTTCACGGCGCCCACGCGCTCGGACATGCCGTAGTCGGTGACCATCTTGCGCGCGGTGGCGGTGGCCTTCTCGATGTCGTTGGAGGCTCCGGTGGAGGGGTCGTGGAAGACGATTTCCTCGGCCACGCGCCCGCCCATGGCGTAGGCCATCTGGTCGAGCAGCTCATTGCGGGTCACCGAGTACTTGTCGTCGTCGGGCACCACCATGGTGTAGCCCAGGGCGCGGCCGCGCGGCAGGATGGTGACCTTGGTGACCGGCGCGGTCTGGCGCATTGCCGCGGCGACCAGGGCGTGGCCGCCCTCGTGGTACGCGGTGATCTTGCGCTCGTGTTCCTTCATCAGGCGGCTGCGCTTCTGCGGGCCGGCCATGACGCGGTCGATGGCCTCGTCCAGGGCGCGGTCGTCGATCAGCTGGGCGTTGGAGCGCGCGGTCAGCAGCGCCGCCTCGTTGAGCACGTTGGCCAAGTCGGCGCCGGTGTACCCGGGGGTCTTCTTGGCCACGGCCTTCAAATCCACGTTGGTGGCCATCGGCTTGCCCTGCGCGTGGACCTTGAGGATCTGCTCGCGGCCGATCATGTCGGGGGCCTCGACGGGGATCTGGCGGTCGAAGCGGCCCGGGCGCAGCAGCGCCGGGTCAAGGACGTCGGCGCGGTTGGTCGCGGCGATCAGGATGACGTTGGTGGTCGCGTCGAAGCCGTCCATCTCGACCAGCAGCTGGTTGAGGGTCTGCTCGCGCTCGTCGTTGCCCCCGCCGATGCCGGCGCCGCGGTGGCGACCCACGGCGTCGATCTCGTCGACGAAGATGATGGCCGGGGAGTTGGTCTTGGCCTGCTCGAAGAGGTCGCGGACACGCGAGGCGCCGACGCCGACGAACATCTCCACGAAGTCCGAGCCGGAGATCGAGTAGAACGGGACGCCGGCCTCGCCGGCGACGGCCTTGGCCAGCAGCGTCTTGCCGGTGCCCGGAGGGCCGTAGAGCAGCACGCCCTTGGGGATCTTGGCGCCGACCGCCTGGAACTTGCCCGGTTCGCGCAGGAACTCCTTGATTTCATGGAGCTCCTCCACGGCTTCCTCGGCGCCCGCGACGTCGACGAAGGTCACCTGGGGCATGTCCTTGGTGATCAGCTTCGCCTTGGACTTGCCGAACTGCATGACCTTGGATCCGCCGCCCTGGGAGCGGGAGAGGATGAACCAGAACAGGCCCACGATCAGGATCATCGGGATCATGAAGCCGAGCATGGAGGTGAACCAGTTGCTCTGCACCGGCTGGTCGGTGTAGCCGGAGAGGCTGGCCTCGTTGACGGCGTCCACCACCTGGGTTCCGCGCGGCTGGGAGTAGAAGAACGAGACGTTCTTGCCCTTGTCCTCGCCGTCGAGGTTCAGCGGTTCCTTCAGCGTCAGGTCCACGCGCTGCTCGCCGTCGAAGATCTTCGCCTCGGTGACCTTGTCGTCCTTGAGCAATTGCATGCCAACGGAGGTGTCGATGCGCCCGGAATTGCCGCCCAAAAGCGTCGGCAGGAAAATCAGCAGCACCGCGGCGCCCAGAAGCACCCAGACGATCCAGCTGTTAAAGATCTTTTTCGCGTTCATTGATTGGGGGTCCCGCCCCATCCCTCCTGCTTTCAGGCCCTTGGCGGCCCGGGCGCCTGGGCGACGCCGGCATCTTGCTACAAGTTAATTAAGTAAACGCCCTCATGTGTACCCACGGATGGGCTTCACGGTAAGTTCCCCTTTGGGCGTAAGAACACCAATGGCCGCCCCCGGGGAACCGGAAACGGCCATGCACACCCCGCAGGGCGCGGGGGCGGCGGGTGCCGCGCGCTACTGGTAGACGTGCGGCGCCAGGGTGCCGATGAAGTCCAGGTTGCGGTACTTCTCGTCGAAGTCCAGGCCGTAGCCGACCACGAATTCGTTGGGGATTTCCATGCCGACGTACTTCACGTCGATCTCCACCTTGGCTGCCTCCGGCTTGCGCAGCAGGGTGCAGATTTCCACCGAGGCCGGGCCGCGGGAGTGCAGGTTCGCCAGCAGCCAGGACAGGGTCAGGCCGGAGTCGATGATGTCCTCGACAATCAGCACGTCCTTGCCCAGAAGGTCGGTGTCGAGGTCCTTGAGGATCCGCACGACGCCGGAGGACTGGGTGCCCGAGCCGTAGGAGGAGACCGCCATCCAGTCCATGGTCACGTGGGAGTGCAGGGCGCGGACCAGGTCGGCCATGACCATCACGGCGCCCTTGAGCACGCCGACAACCAGGATGTCCCGGCCTACGTAGTCGGCGTCGATCCGTGCGGCAAGCTCATTGATCTTGGCCTGGATTTCTTCCTTGGTGTAGAGGACATGCGCCAAATCGGCGCTGACATCTTTCGAATCCACGAGGGCTCCTGGTTCTGGGGTCGGCGATATACCGGTCGAAGGGGGTTTTCTACCCACGAACTAGAGTGCCACAGTCTGGCTTGCGGTGGGGAGCGCGGCACCCCGGTGTTGCCGCGGCCTTGCGGCTGGCGGCCCGGGATTGTGAGGCAATTCTCACCCTCTGCCGCGCCGCAGGGCCGTGGCGTCAAGCCGCAGGACCGGGATCGCACCCGCCGGCAGCCGTGTTCCGGCGATCCGGGTGGCAAACACCGGGCCCTCGAGCTGGACCGGGCCGGCGGACCTGGAGCCGAGCACCAGGGCGTCAAGGGCGGCCAGGCGCTCGAAGTCGGGTGCCGGCGCCCCCGCTTTCACCACGGCAAGGCGCAGGGCGCGCGAGCGCAGCGGCTCGGGCATGGCGCGCAGGCGGGCCAGGTCGAGGTCGCACACCGTGGCCGCGGCCCCGGCGTCTGCCGCGCCAGCGGCAGCCGGCGCGGCCAGGGTCGCCTCGCTGAGCGCTCCCGCGGCCAACCCGTCGAGGTATTCGGCGTCGGCACGGGCCAGCGCGGCGGTCCGGGCCAGCGCGGCGGGCACGTGGTCCCCCAGCACGCCAAGCAGCACCGGCATCAGTTCGTGGCGTACCCGGTTGCGCAGGTAGCGCGGGTCGGTGTTGCTCGGGTCGTTCCAGTACTCAAGCCCCTCGTGGCGGCAGATCAGTTCGACATCCGCCCGTCCCAGGGCCAGCAGCGGGCGCAGGTAGGGCCCGCGCGCGGCCGGCATCCCGGCAAGCGAGAGCGTCCCGGAACCGCGGGCCAGCCCCAGCAGCACCTGTTCGGCCTGGTCGTCCAGGGTGTGCCCGAGCAGCACGTGGTCTGCGCCGGTTTGCCGCAGGGCCTCCCCGAAGGCGGCGTAGCGCGCGGTGCGGGCCGCCTGTTCGCTGCCTCCGTCCACGTTGACCTGGAGCACCAGCACCTCTCCGAGGCCAAGCTCCCGGCATTGGGCGGCCGCCCGGTGGGCCACCTCGGTGCTGCCCGGCTGCATCCGGTGGTCGATGATGACTGCCCCGGCGTCGATCTCCATCTTGCGGTGCAGGAATGCCGCGGCAGCGGCCAGCGCCAGCGAGTCGGCCCCGCCGCTGCAGGCCACCAGCACCTTGCCGCCCGGCGGCACCATGGCGCGGATCGAGTTGCGGGCCTCGGCCAGCGCGCGCGGCAGCTTCCCGCCCATCCCTGCCCCTCTCCCCCGGTGGGGTGCGTGCCTAGTCGTTTGCCGGTGCCTGCGGCCCGGCCGGGTTCCCGCCCATGCGCGCCACCCATTGCTCCGGGTGGTGCAGCTCGTGCTCGGTGGGAAGGTTTTCCGGGCCCTCCCAGACCCGGTTGAAGCCCTCCATGCCCATGAGCTTCACCGCCTTGGAGACGAAGCGCTGCCCGTCGGCATATTGGCGCATCTTCGCGTCCAGTCCCAGCAGCTTGCGCAGCCACTTCTCCACCATGCCGCGGTCCTTGCCGCGGGCGCCGAAGCGCTGGCGGATGGTGCGCACCGAGGGCACGATCGAGGAGTCCACGGCGTCCATCACCACGTTGGCGTGCCCCTCCAGCAGGGACATCACCGCGGTGATGTGCGAGAGGATCGCCTTTTGCTCGCCGGTGCGCAGCGAGGCCAGCAGCCCGGTCTCCCCGGTTGGTCCTCCTGCCTCCCCGAGGTCGGCGCCTGCCGTCTCCAGGTCCTTCTTGCCGCGGATGACCTCCGACGCGGCGGCGCGCAGGCGCTCGCCCAGCGCCTCGGGCTCGGCCAGCAGCGAGGCCAGCAGCTCGGCGATCTTGGACTGCAGGTGCTCGCGCAGCCACGGGGCGGCGGCGAATTGCACCCGGTGGGTTTGCTCGTGCAAAGTGACCCAGAGCCGGAAGTCGTCGGTGTCGACCTTCAGTTCCCGCTCGATGGCCACGATGTTCGGCGCCACCAGCATCAGCCGGCCCCCGGCCGGAAGGTCCGCGCGCAGCAGGCCCGCGAAGGGGTCGTACTGGCCCAGCACCTTGGAGGACATGAAGGCCAGGATGGCGCCCATCTCCACGCCGGTGGCCGTGGAGGAAAGCAGCTGGGTGGCTTCGCTGATCTTCTCGCCGCGGGTCTTGGCCAGGTTCTCCATGGCCGGGCCCAGCATCGCCTCGAAGCTTTGGGTGTTCGCCTTGGCCCAGCCGGGCCGGTCGACAATGAGCACTTGCGAATCGCGCAGGTCCGCGGCCGCCGCCAACCCGGTGATGCGGTGCACGTGCTCGACCGATGCCTCGGCCTTGGCGCGCAGGTCGGCGACCACCGCGGCAATTTCGGGGCCGGTGAGGCCGGGGCCGGCGCCGGCCAGCTTGGCCGCGGTGGTGGCGGCGAGGTCCCAATTGATCAGCCGGAAGTCGGTGGTGTCCATGCCTTCCATCCCATCACGCTTTTCGCCAGTGCGGCGGGATTGCGCGCTGGGCAAAAAATCCCCGGCCGCGGCGCGGCGCGGGAATCCGCACCTAGCTGCACCCGCAGCGGGTGAGTGCCGCCGCGGCGGCATCGAGCAGCTGCCGCTGTGGCCCGATGGCACGGTCACGGGTGTTCACGAAGATCGAGAAGGCCAGTGCCCGTCCGTCCCGGGTCACGGTGAGGCCGCTGAGGCTGGAGACCTCCATGAGCGATCCGGTCTTGGCGCGCACCATCCCGCGCGTGTCGACTGCGCCGAGCCGGGTGGACAGGGTTCCGGTGGCTCCTGCAACCGGCAGGCCGTAGCCGAGGTTGCGCAGCGAGGCGTGTTCCGAGGTTGCCGCGTATGCCAGCGCCCCCGCCAGGGCCAAAGGGCTCACGCGGTTGGTGTTGGCCAGCCCGGAGGTGTCCGTCAGTGCCATCCCCGTGGTGTCGATGCCCAGGTCGGCGAGCGCCTGCTTCACCGCGGCGGCTCCGTGGGCGTAGTCCCCCGGCTGGCCCAGCTTCACCGCGACGAGGCGGCCGAGCGCCTCGGCCACGTAGTTGTCCGAGACCTCCAGCATGAACCTGACCTGTTCGCCCAGCGTGGCGGAGGTGACTGCACCCAGCTCGGTGCCCTGCACACCGGGGGCGGAGCGCGTGACCTCGGTGGCGACCTGCGGGCCGCCGGCCGCCGAGCCCACGGCGGTGCGCAGCGCCTTGGCGAATGTCGTCGCCGCATACATGCCCGGGTCCCCCACCCGTTCGGCCTTCGGATTGGCGTTGGCGCGGGCCCCGTACAGGGCGACGGGGGAAAGGGGCGCGATGTTGTTGGTGGTGACAAGCGACGCGTCCCAGTCGGGGTTCAGCGCCGGGCCGGCAAAGAGCGAGTCGTCCAGCTGGACTGACACCGCGTCGGCGGTTTCCCCGGCGGCGCGGGCCGCCACCAGCGACTTTGCGGCACGACGTGCGAGCGTCTCGAGCCCGGCCCGGCCGCTGGCTGATTCCGCACCCGTGCCGGCGCCCAGCAGCACGTCTCCGCCACCCACCAGCACCACGGTGTTCGGGTCCGCGAGCACCGCCCTGGTGGTGAAGCGATGGTCTTCGCCGATCACCTGCATGGCGGCAATGGCGGTGAACACCTTCAGGCTCGAGGCCGGGATGCCCGGCTGGTCGCCGGCATGCGAATACAGTGTCTCCCCGCTTGCCACGTCGATGACGCCGGCGCTGACGGAGGCATCGGCGGGGGCGGCGGACAGGATCGGATCCAGCTTCGCTGCCAGCACGGCGGCAACCGGTGCCGGAGCCGCGGGATCAAGCGGAGGCAGCGCCGTGGCAGCGGCGGGGGCGAGCACCGGGGGAACCGGCTCCTCGACGGCCTCCTTGGCTGCGAACCCCGAAGCCGCCACGGGAATGAGGAAGAACGCCACCAGGCCCATCAGCAAGCCCAGGACCACCGCCGTGATGCCCAGGCGCCGGATTTGGCTCGCATGCTTCATTCAACATCCCCGAAATCGTCGTAGTCAGCGTGCGCCATATACCCTTAAGCGCAGCTACCTAAGACTAGACGGCAATCGGACGCGCCCGCATCCGTGAGTGCCGCTGGTCGCGAGAGTCGAGGAGACTTTTCATGAGCCACGACGTCACCATCGAGATCCCTGCCGGATCGCGCGTGAAGTACGAGATCGACCACGAGACCCACCGCCTGCGTCTGGACCGCGTGTTGTTCACGTCCATGCAGTACCCGACGCACTACGGCTTCTTCGATGACACCCTGGGCGAAGACGGCGACCCGTTGGACGCCCTGGTCTTCATCCCGGGCGTTGACCTGTTCCCGGGCGTCGTGGTGGAGTCCCGCCCGATCGCCGTGTTCAACATGACCGACGACGGCGGCGGAGATGCCAAGCTCGTCTGCGTTCCGGCCGACAAGCGCTTTGACCACATCCAGGAATTCGAGGACCTCGACGGGTGGCTCATCAAGGAAATCGAGCACTTCTTCCTGCGCTACAAGGACCTGGAGCCGGGCAAGTGGGTCAAGGCCGAGGGCTGGATGGGGCGCGCCGAGGCCGAGGCCGAGCTGGAGCGCTCGATCGAGCGCTACAAGGCCCAGGCCTAGGTTTTTCGCCGGCATTGCCGCATCCCGGGGACGGGGTCCGATTCATCGCGTTGACGCGTTGTTCGGGCCCCGTCGCCGTTTAATGCCGCGGGGCGGGGTTTTGCCGTGGGCGGGAATCAGGCGACAGCCTTCCAGGCCGCAACCAGCAGCGGCAGGGCCTGGCCCAGATGTTCACCGTCAAGGGCGTAGGGCACGCGCAACCAGTGGTCCAGGCCGTGGTCATCCACGGCGAAGGTGGAACCGGGGCTCAGCACCAGGCCGGCCTTCCGGGCCCGCGCCACCACGGCCATGGACCGGGGCGCAGGAAGATTGCACCACAACGACATGCCCCCGCCGGGCTTTCGGATCTTCCATTCGGGCAGTTCCGCCTCGAGGGCGCCGTGTAGCCAGTCGCGGCTTTTGCGGAGTCCGGCACGCGTCTGCCCGTCCAGGCCCGCGCGTTCGGTGATGAGCAGGTTCAGCACCAGCTGCTCGAGCACCGGTGCGCCGAGGTCAACGGTGGCCCGCACCTGGTTGATGGCCCCAACCAATGCCCGCGGCGCCCTGATCCAGCCGAGCCGAAGCCCTCCCCAATACGTCTTGCTGGCGCTGCCCACGGTGATCAGGTTCTCGCCGAACTTCGCCATGGGAAACACCGGCGGCCGCTCGTCCAGCCACAGCTCGGCGTTCGTCTCGTCAACGATCCCCTGCACGCCGTTGCGTGCCAATGCCCGCGCCCAGCGCTCGCGTCCCTCGTTGTCCAGCAACGTTCCGGTGGGGTTGTGAAAATCGGGCAGGCACAGCATGGCCCCGATGCCGCCGCGGGCCAGTGCCGCCTCGATGCCCGGGACGTCGCTGCCCTCGGGCCCGATGGGCAGTGCCGTCATGCGGGCGCCGTGCTGCCGCAGCGAGGTCACCGAGTTGGGGTAACTGGGGCTTTCGGCCAGCACCCGGGCACCGCGTGCAAGCACCGCCCGGGCCGCGGTGGCCACCCCCGACAGCGCGCCGGCGGTGACGATGATCTGTTCGGGTCCGGTGGGCAGGCCGCGCCGGGCGTAGTCCGCGGCTATTGCCTCGCGCAGCACGGGCAGCCCCATCGGGTAGTAGCCCATCCCGCCAATGTAGCCGGGCAGCTGGTCAAGGGCGCGTTCGTAGTAGCTGGCCAGTCCCAGCGGGGCCGTGGGAGCACCGCAGGTGAGGTCGATTCCCCCGGGCGGGAGTGTTTCCTGGACTCCCACGGCCAGCGGCTCGAACCCGCCGCCGATCTCCCCGCCGGGAATCCGGATCCTGGTCCCCGAGCCCTGCCTGGCCTCGGCAAAGCCGCGTTCGCGAAGCTCCTGGTAGGCGCGCGTGACGGTGGTGCGGCTCATTCCGAGCTCGGCCACCAATTCGCGTTCGCTGGGCAACATGGTCCCGTGAAGCACCCGGCCGTTGGCCACGAGGTGCCGGATTCCCTCCGAAAGCCAGGTGTAGGCGGGTTGTTCCCCGGCCCGCTCGCCCAGCATCCCGCGCAGGCGTCGGGCGGGAAGATGGCGCTGGATGACTGGCATGAGTCCAGTGTGCACCAATTGGCACTTTTTTTGAAGGCCACTTACCGGGATGATTGATCCATGACAAAGTTCCGCTCCCCCGAATTGGCCCGCCTGACACCACTCGCGCAATTGCGCGCCGGGCGACTTCCCCTGCGCCTGATCCAGCTCTTCGTGGGCCTGACACTCTTTGGCCTGGCCATGGCGGGTTTTGTCCGTTCGGGCCTCGGCCTGGCCCCGTGGGACGTGCTCCACTACGGCGTCACCCTGCACACCGGCCTCAGCCTGGGCACCGTGGTGATCCTCTTCGGGTTCATTGTGCTGCTGCTGTGGATCCCCCTGCGCCAGATGCCCGGACTTGGCACCATCGCCAATGTCCTCTGGCTAGGCGTTTCGGCCGACATCGGATTGGCGCTCATTCCCGAGGCCCACGGCCTGCCCGCCCAACTGGCCCTCTTCGTCGGGGCCCTGCTGGTGAACGGACTCGGCGGCGGGCTCTACATCGGCAGCCAGCTGGGCCCGGGTCCGCGCGACGGACTGATGACGGGGCTGCATGCACGCACCGGCGTCAGCCTGCGCATGGCTCGCACCGGCGTCGAGGTCATCGTGCTGGTCATCGGCTGGTTCCTGGGCGGCATCGTCGGATTCGGCACCGTCCTGTACGCCGTGGCCATCGGACCGGTCACCCAATTGTTCCTGCGATTCTGCATCGTCGAACTCCGGCCAGAAAGAAGCACCGAGGAAGTCCGCTCTACCGCCCCGTAGGCTGCGTCTGGCCTCCGGCGGCCCACCGGCAGCGGCACTCCGCTTCGCCGTTTAGCCGGACGAAAGCGGCGTTTCGCTGCATAATTGGGAATGTGTACCTCGTAACCCTCAAACAACGTGATCGGCGCGGCGACGGCGACCTCGGCGACGAAATGCTTCGCTCGCTGTCCGGAATTTCCGCGCTGGCCCCGTTCCAGCGCTCCGGGCCGTCCCTGCTCATCGGCGTCCCCGAGCGCGCCGAGGACGCCGTCGACGCGACGCTCCGCGCACTGCGCAGCCACCATTGGCTGGTCGGCCTCGGCGTCGGAAGCCTGTACGAGCCGGTCCCGCGCGAGGCGCAATACCTCCAGGGCACCGCACTGGGCTACGCCCACACCGCCGTCGAGCGCTCCGAGCACACCGGGGAACGCATACCGCTGAGCGTCATCGGTCCGGACGCCGCCGTCGCCGCGGAGGCCGAGGCGGTGCTGCGCCTGCTCGGGCAAATTGTCAGCACCCGCAGCGCCGCCGAATGGGCAGTGCTCGATTTGCTCACCCCGGGGGTGCGCGGACAGCAAAAGCACGTCGCGGCGGAGCTGGGCATCAGCGCCCAGGCCGTCTCCAAGGCAGTGGTCCGCTCCGCATGGGTCGAGGAATGGGCCGCCCGCCCGGCGGCCGCCAGGCTCCTGCGCTGGATTGAATCCCCCGACGCCCCGTCCGCCCTCTAGTCCGCGTCAAAAAACTCCGGTTCCCTAGTCAACCTGTGGTTTTGCCCGTAGTATCGGCGATATTGACGACCCGTACACCGGGGTCGGGATTCCGTCCCCGCACGATGTCAGGAGGAGCAAACGATGGTTCCGGAAATTAATTGGATCGCCGTGGTTGTTGCCACGCTTTCGACCATGGTGGTTGGCAGCATCTGGTACACGCCGAAGGTGTTCGGCAACTACTGGATGCGGGTGGCCAAGGTGACCCCGGGCGAGGCCAAGAGCGCCGTCGTCCCGATCGTGGTGACCCTCATCGTCAGTTTCATCAGCGCCTGGGTGCTGGCCGGGGCGACGTACCTGTCGTTCGACTTCTACGGCGGCTCCTACCTCACCAACGCGCTGTTGACGGCCCTGATCCTGTGGGGCGGCTTCACGGCGGCGCGTTTCATCACCCACGACGCCTTCGAGGGCCGCCCGGTCGGGCTCACCGCGCTGAACTGCCTCCACGAGCTGGTGACATTCATGGTGATGGGCCTGGTCATCGGGCTATTCGGCGTCTAGCCGCCGGCCCGGGAGCCGGCCCTACTTTGTCGGTGCGGGCAGCAGTTCCTGCTCGAACTCGAGCCACCCGATCGTGTACTTCCCCCCGCGCTCGAACACGTCAAAGCGCTCGCCCTCGGGGTGGCTCGGGGTGCTCAGTTCCAGCTGCGACCAGTGGCCCATGGTCGAATCCTTCACGGGTTCCACGGTAAACCCGGCGGCAACGCCGAGCCGGCCGAGTTCGGCGCTCAACCTGTCGAACTGTTCCCCCACGGTGTCGGTCCCGCCCGTGGTGGTCACCCTGCACACCTCGATTTGGTCCCCGGCGAGTGTCGATTCCACCAGGTGGCCCATGGCTTCTTCGATACCGGGTTTGCCGGTGTTGCAGATGACGTCCGGGGACGTGCACCCGGTCACCAGCACCCCGGCGCCGAACAAGGACAGGGCAAGGATTCCGGCGCGTTTCATGGGTTTAAGCATAGGCCAGCGAATCGACGGCACGCATTCGGGTGCCGGTCCACACACCGCGGCCCGGGGACGGGGATTCCGCATGGATGCCCCCTCCGGTGCGCCCGCGACACCACTGGCGGTTAAACCGAACGTCCGCCCCGGCGATGTGCCGCGGCGGACGTTCTGGTCGTTCATGCGGGGACTAGGCGGCCTTGCGCACCAGAATGTCCTGCAGGACCGTCGCCAGTCCGTCGTCGTCAACGCCCGCGGCGATTTCGTCCGCCGCGGCCTTGACCTCGTCCGGGGCCTGGCCCATGGCCACGCCGCGTCCTGCCCAGGACAGCATCTCGATGTCGTTGCGGCCATCGCCCACGGCGATGGTCTGCTCGATGTCGAATCCGAGGCCCGTGCGCAGCGCCTCGAGGCCGCTGGCCTTGGTGACGCCCTCGGCGGCGATGTCCAGCCATGCCGTCCAGCCCACCGAGTAGGTGACCCCGGCCAATCCCAGGGTGCCCACCGCCTCGCCGAATTCCTCGGCGGTGGCGTCGGTGGAGAAGACCACCAGTCGGACGGCCGTGGCTTCGAGCATCTTGTCCAGCGTCACCGGGGTGGCGACGACGCCAAAGCTGGCATCCTCGAAGCGCTCGGTGGAAAGGAATTGGCCCGCGTCGTCTTCCAATGCGTACTTCGCGGTGGGTAGCGCCTTGAGCAGGGCGTGCAACGCGGGGGCGGGGTCGAAGGTCTTGCGTTCGATGACTTCGTAGCCGACTTCAAGGGCTGTGTCGATGCGCACCGTGACGCCGCCGTTGCAGCAGACGGCATAGCCGTTTTCGATGCCGAGCATTTGGATGACCGGCAGGGTCGCACCGAGGGAGCGTCCGGTGGAAATGACGACCTCGTGGCCGGCCGCGACGATGGCGCGTGCCGAGTCCTTGACCGCCGGGCTCATTTCCCCGACGTGGTTGACCAGGGTGCCGTCGACGTCAAGGCAGATCATGTGGGTGTCGATTGCTTCTGACCGGTCTTCGATGCCGGTTCTTGTCATAACTGTCATTTATCCAGTGAAGCATCAAATCCGCTTTCTGGGCATGAGCCAACCCACAATGTGTCATGAACGATGCGTGAATGCCGCCCGAACCGCCGGTATTCCCAACGACGACACCGCCGTTAACCGCCGTTGGGAGGAGGCGGATGCCTCCTCCCAACGGTTGGTGCAGCGTTCTTCGGCCCCTGGGCTACAGGACGGGAAGGACTTCCATGCCACCGAGGTACGGGCGCAGTGCGACCGGCACGTTGACCGAGCCGTCGGCGTTCTGGTGGTGCTCCAGGATGGCGACGATCCATCGGGTGGTCGCCAGCGTGCCGTTGAGTGTCGAGACCGCGCGGGTCTTGCCCGGCTTGCCGTCGGCGCCGATTTCGCGTTCGCGGATGTTCAGGCGGCGGGCCTGGAAGGTGGTGCAGTTGGAGGTGGAGGTCAGCTCGCGGTAGGCGTCCTGGGTCGGGACCCATGCCTCGCAGTCGAACTTCCGTGCAGCGCTCATGCCCAGGTCCCCGGCCGCGGTGTCGATGACGCGGTAGGGCAGCTCGACCTTGGCGAGCATTTCCTCTTCCCAGGCCAGCAGCTTGGCGTGCTCGGCCTCGGACTGCTCCGGGGAGCAGTAGACGAACATTTCCAGCTTGTTGAACTGGTGGACGCGGATGATGCCGCGGGTGTCCTTGCCCGCGGAACCGGCCTCGCGGCGGTAGCAGGAGGACCAGCCGGCGTAGCGCGTCGGTCCATCCGACAGGTCGAGGATCTCGTTGGCGTGGTACCCGGCCAGGGCCACCTCGGAGGTTCCCACCAGGTAGAGGTCGTCGCGTTCGAGCTTGTAGATCTCGTCGTCGTGCTCGACGTCGAAGCCGGTGCCCTGCATGGTTTCGGGACGCACCAGCGTGGGGGTGATCATCGGGATGAAGTCGTTCTGCACGGCCTGGTCCAGCGCCATGTTCATCAGTGCGATTTCCAGGCGGGCACCGATGCCCTTGAGGAAGTAGAAGCGGGAACCGGAGACCTTCGCGCCGCGTTCCATGTCGATCGCGCCGAGCAGCTCGCCGAGTTCGAGGTGGTCGCGCGGTTCAAAGCCCTCGGCGGCGAAGTCTCGGGGGGTTCCCACGTGCTTGACGACGGTGAAGTCGTCCTCGCCGCCGGAGGGCACGCCGTCCAGGATCAGGTTGGGAATGGAGCGCTGCAGCTTCGTGTAGGTCTCGGCCGCGGCGTCGGAGGCGGCCTGCGCCTCCTTGACGTTTTTGGCCAGGTCCTTGACCTCGGCCAGCAGCGCCTGCTTTTCCTCGCCCTTGGCCGCGCCGACCCTCTTGCTGAAGGCATTCTGTTGGGCACGCAGCGCCTCAAAGGATGCAATCGACTCGCGGCGCGCTGTATCTGCGGCCAAAATCGCATCAATCAGGGACTCATCCGCCCCGCGGGCGCGCTGCGATGCGCGGAAGGTATCTGGATTTTCACTGAGTACTTTTACGTCGATCACGTCCTAAGCCTAGCAATCCCCGTTAGTCTGGGGAGACTATGCAACGTAATCGACTCTTTGCCCTGATCAGCGCGGGTGCCGCGGGCACGGCGGCAACAATTAGTTGGCTCTCCGTGCGCCGGCTCGTGGACCGGAATCGGCCGGCATCCCTGGCTCCCGTCGTGGGGACTGCCACGTCCGCCCTCAAGGTGGCACTGGTGGTCAACCCTTCGAAGTCCGGAACCGATGAGGCGATATCCGCGGTGCAGCATGTGTGCGCCGAGGCGGGCCTGGTGGAGCCCCTGGTCTTTGAGTCCGAGGTGGATGACCCGGGACAGGGTGCCGCCCGCAAGGCCCTGGAAGCCGGCTGTGACGTGGTCATTGCCGCAGGCGGCGACGGCACCGTCCGCGCCGTGGCCGAGGTCCTGCGCGACACCGAGGCCACCCTCGGGCTGATTCCGCTGGGCACGGGGAACTTGCTGGCCCGCAACGTCGATGTGCCGCTCGAGGACATCGGCACCGCGGCATTCGGGGCAGTTCGCGGGCCGGTGCGCACCATCGACACCGGTTCGATCACGCTGGACCACCTCGACGGAAGCAGCAGCGAGCACGCATTCCTGGTGATTGCCGGCGTCGGCACGGATGCCGACGTCATGGACGACACCAACGAGGAGCTCAAGGCCAAGGTCGGCTGGCTCGCCTACTCGGAGGCCGGGTTCCGGCACCTGCCGGGCAAGCGCAAGAAGATCTCGATCGCCCTCGACGGCGGCAACGAGCAGACACGTAGCGTGCGCTCGGTGCTCTTTGCCAACTGCGGGAAGCTGCAGGGCCTGGACCTGGTTCCGGAGGCAAAGATCGACGACGGCGTGCTGGATGTGGTGGTGCTCAGCCCGCGCAGCGCCGCCGGATGGGGATGGATCTTCCTCAAGACGGCGTTCCGGGCCCGGGGCGCGATCCCGGTGATGGGCTTTTACCCGAGCGCCTCGTTGAAGGTGCGCTGCCACGAACCCATGAACACCCAGATCGACGGCGACGGCACCGGGCTGGTGACCGGGCTCCAGGTTTCGGTCAAGCCCGCATCACTGAAGATCCGCCTGGGCTAGAAGGCCGTGCGGTTGCCGGGGAGCGGCGACCCGGTCCCCGGCAACGACGCACCGCCCTACTTGGGCAGGCGCGTCCTGAGTCCGGAAACCCAGGCCTGTGCCTTGGAAAACGCGGCGTCGGAATTGTGGGCATCCACCGATGAGGAAAGCCCCTCGGCCGCCGGATAGGATCCCAGGAACCGCAGGTCCGGGCAGACCCGGTGCAGGCCGGTCAGGGCGTCGGCCACGCGTTCCTGGGCCAGGTGCCCGTCGACGTCGACGGAGAAGAAGTACTTGCCCATGCCCTCGCCGGTGGGACGCGATTCAATGCGGCTGAGGTTGACCCCGCGGACCACGAATTGTTCCAGGATGTCCATCAGCGCACCGGGGCGGTCCTCGGCCAGCGGCAGGATCACGGTGCTTTTGTCCACGCCGGTGGGCGCAGGAATCGGGCCCGGGCGGGTGACCAACACGAAGCGGGTGACTGCTCCCTGGTTGTCCTCGATGCCCGTGCGCAGGACCTTCAGCCCGCGTTCCTCGGCGACCAGCGGCGAGCAAATGGCCGCGTCGTGGCTGGTTTCATCGTCCAGCAGGCCCAGCGCTCCGGCAGCGGTGGAGGAGGCGGGAACGAATTCCGCGCCCGGAATATTCGTTTCGGCCCACCCGCGGCACTGTGCCCAGGCGTGGCCGTGGGTGGCGACCGTGCGGATCTGGTCGATGGAGTCGATGTTCTTGCGCACGGCCAGCACAAAGGTGATTGTCACCAGGGCCTCGCGCATGATCTGCAGGGCCTCGCCGGTGGCGATCGCATCGAGGGTGGTGGAAACCCCGCCCTCGACCGAGTTCTCGATGGGGACCATGGCAGCGTCGGCTTCCCCGCTGCGGACCTTGTCCAGGGCCGCGTTGACGTTGGCAGCCGGGATGCGTTCGGAGTCCCCGGCGCCGGGAACCTGCAGCAGCGCGGCCTCGGTGAAGGTCCCCGCCGGTCCCAAATAGGTGTAGATCATCGGACGTTGGGCTCCTGCCCGTTTTCGCTCTCCAGCTTCAGTCCGGCCTCGAGCCAGGCCCCGGAACCGCCCGCGATGTTGAGGGCGCTGTACCCCTGGGCGACCAGCCAGGCCGCGGCCTGGGCCGAGCGGCCGCCGGTGCGGCAAATGATGTATGCGTCGGTGTCGGGGTCGAGTTCCTCGAGGCGGAGCGGCAGGTCGCCCAGCGGGATGTGGATGGCTCCCGCGGCGTGCCCCTCGACCCATTCGTAGTCCTCGCGGACGTCAAGGATCAGTGCGCCGGCGGGAACCTGGTCGACCGTAACCGTTTCGAAATCACTCATGGCACTCCTTTGGCCCAGCAGTTGTTCTGTTGCCCACCAGCCTAGCGCCCGGGGGCACTTGCCCACGGGGTCGGTGAAGCGGATGTTGCGGTCCGCGCCCGGCCATTGGAGCCGGCTCCGGGGCAGCCCACGGCGCCCGCGCCCGTGGCCCGCGACCCGTACTACGCTCAAGGGGAGGGGCAACCGGAAGCCCGGGCCGCCCGCCACCGCAGAAGGAGTCGTTGATGTCCGAGATAGCCACGTTGACCGCACTGGAACTTCGCGATGCGTTGCGCCGCGGGGAGCTGGGGGCGCGCGAGGCCGCCGCGCACTTCCTGGCGCGCATCGAGGAGCTCAACCCCGCACTGGGGTCGTTCGTCACCGTCACCGCCGAGCGCGCGATGGCCGCGGCGGCCGCCGCCGATGAACGGCACGCAGCGGGGGTCGCGCCCGGCATGCTCCACGGCATGCCGCTGGGCTACAAGGACCTGCTGGATGTGGCCGGCGTGCCGACCGGCTACGGGACCGCCGCCTTTGATCCCGTGGTTCCGGAGAAGGATTCGCCCCTGGTGGCCACGCTGTCCCGGGCCGGTGCGATTTCCCTGGGCAAGACCCAGGTGCCCGAGTTCGGGTTGAGCTGTCACTCGGAGAACGACGTGGCGCCGCCGGCCCGCAACCCGCTGGACCCGGCACTGTCCGCCGGCGGTTCAAGCGGCGGGGAGGCGGCGGCCGTCGCATCCGGCATGCTGCCCTTTGGCCCGGGCAGCGACGGCGGCGGATCGGTCCGGATTCCCGCCTCGGCCTGTGGCCTGATCGGACTCAAGCCAGGCCTGGGAACCATCCCCAGCGACGTCCTTGACGGCACTGTCGACGGCTTCGGGGCACCGAAGCTCACGGTGTCCGGCCCGCTGGCCCGCACCGCCCTGGACGCCGCCCTGCTCATGGATGCCATGGTCGACCCGACCCGCGAGACCTACCTCGAGGCCCTGGACGAGGGCGCCGTCGATGCGTTGCGCGGACTGCGGATCGGGGTCAGCACCGCCAGCCCCTTTGCCTCGGTGTACGAAATCAGGCTTTCCGCTGATGCCCATGTCGCACTGAACCGCGGGATCAAGGTCCTGGGCGCCCGGGGCCACCACCTCGAGGAGGCCGAAATCTTCTACGACGCCGCCTACCCCCAGACGTTTTCCACGGTCTGGACCGGCGGACTGGCGGCCGCTCCCATCCCGGCGGGAAGCGAGGCAAAGCTGGGAACCCTGGCACGTTCCTTCCGCGAACGCGCCACCGCCCGCGCGGTGAAGACCTCCGTGGAGGCGGCACGCCGCCTGACCCAAATCGCCGCCGACTTCCGCACCCAGTGGGGCCGCTATGACGTGGTGCTGACTCCGGCGATGGCGTTCGCTCCCCCGGAAATCGGCTTCTACACCTCGCAGGACGCCGACACCGACTACATGCGCCAGTGCCAGTACACCCCCTTCACCTCGATGGTGAACGTCTCCGGCCTTCCGGCGATCACGGTTCCGACCCTGACCACCGCCGGCGGGCTGTCGATGGGCGTGCAATTGATCGGCAGGACCGGCTCGGAAGCCCAGCTCCTGGCCCTGGCGGAGCAACTGTCCAAAATGTGAGATTGGTCTACAAAGTGGGCATGACGCGCGTCACGGGCGAAAAATTGGAGACATGTCTATATCCACCTCGCTGAAGGATCAGTCCTCGACCGGTTTCTTTGGCCACCCCAAAACGCTCTCGAACCTGTTCAGCATCGAGATGTGGGAACGTTTCTCCTTCTACGGGATGCAAGCGATCCTTGCGTACTACATGTACTTCTCCGTCGCCGACGGCGGGCTCGGGATCCCCCAGGACCTGGCGCTGTCCCTGGTCGGCGCCTACGGCGGCGCCGTCTACCTGAGCACCATCCTCGGGGCATGGCTCGCCGACCGCCTGCTCGGATCGGAAAAGGTCCTGCTCTGCTCGGCCTTCCTGATCATGGCCGGACACCTTGCCCTGGCGGCCCTGCCCGGCGCCACCGGTCTGGCCGCAGGCCTGGTCCTGGTGGCCGTCGGCTCCGGCGGGCTGAAGGCCAACGCGACCGCCCTGGTCGGTTCGCTCTACTCCAAGGAAGACACCCGTCGCGACGCCGGCTTCTCCATCTTCTACATGGGCGTGAACATCGGCGGCCTGCTCGGTCCCCTGCTCACCGGCTTCCTGCAGCAGCGCTGGGGCTTCCACGTCGGCTTTGCCGCCGCCGCGATCGGCATGGCCATCGGCGTCGGGATTTACCTCACCGGACGCAAGAACCTGCCCGACTCCGTCAAGGCGGTCGGCAACCCGCTGCCCGCCGGCGAGCGCAGGAAGTACCTGCTCGGCCTCCTGGCCTTCATCGCCCTGGTGGTGGTCGCCTTCGCGTTGAAGATCGTCACCGCCGAGTCCCTGGCACGCACCATTGCGTACGCCGTCATCCTGGCCTCGGTCATCTACTTCACCCTGATGCTGCGTTCCAAGCGCGTCACCGCGGTTGAACGCAAGCACGTGCTCGCCTTCATCCCGCTGTACATCGCCTCGGCCGCGTTCTGGGCGCTGTTCCAGCAGCAGTTCACCTTTATCGCCGTGTACTCGCAGGAGCGCCTGGACCGTTCGCTCTTTGGCTGGGAAATGCCCGCCTCCTGGGTCCAGTCGATCAACCCGGTCTTCATCATCGTGCTGGCCGGCGTGTTCGCGGCCCTGTGGACCAAGATGGGCACCCGGCAGCCGGGCACCGTCGTCAAGTTCTCCCTGTCGCTGGTCCTGGTCGGCCTGGCCTTCTTGGTCTTCATCCCGATGAATTCGCTGGAGAAGACCCCGCTGCTGGTGCTGGTCGGCATCCTGTTGCTGTGCACGCTGGCCGAGCTGCTGCTTAGCCCGATCGGCCAGTCCGTGACCACCAAGCTGGCCCCGGCCGCCTTCGGCACGCAGATGATCGCGCTGTTCTTCCTTTCGGTGTCACTGGGCACCACGCTGGCCGGCATCCTGGCCGGCTTCTACACCGAGGGCAACGAGGTCGCCTACTTCCTGGCCCTGGGCGGAACCGCCATCGTGCTGGGCGTTGCCCTGCTGCTGGCCGCCCCGGCACTGAAGAAGCTGATGGGCGAGGTCCGCTAGGAACCCCACCCCTCCGCCCGCACAAAAGCAGCGGCCACAACCGGTCTTCGAGATCCCGGTGTGGCCGCTGCTCGCGTCTGGGGCCGGTGTTCCCGGCTAGGAGGAATAGGAAGAAAACGAGGCGGTCAGGACGACGATGAGGAAAAGCGCGCCCAGCACGATGAACCCCAGCATCAGGTAGCCGGTCACAAGTCCCGCAATGGCGATTCCGCGCATGTGGGGTTCGCGGCGAAGGGCCAGGTGCCCGCAGATGATCGCGGCGATCTGGGGAAGAAGCAGCATCCCGCCGGTGACCACGCCGATGATTCCGGTCACCAGTGACACGATGGCCAAGACGCCCGCCGGCTGCTGGGCCTGCATCGGGTAGCCGGGCTGCGGGTGGGCCTGTGGCGGGTATTGCCGCGGATGGCCGGAGGGCCCGCCCGCCTGCTGTGCGGAGTTCTGTCCCGGCCTGCCGCCCTGGCCGGCGAATCCGTATCCGCGTCCGTCCGGGCCGCCGGCGACCGGCGGCGCATCCAGCGGCATGTCGAGGTACGGGTTGCGCGGCGGTGCCGCGTGCGGGTTCTGCGACCAGCGCGGGTCGTTGGGATCGCCAAACGACGGTCCGTTCTCGGGTTCGTGCGCTGCGTCTTCTGGATTCCCCATGGTCCCTTTTCCTCACCGGCACCCGGCCGACCGGGCGCTCCCAGGCGCCGGCGCGGCGCCGTACCTGGCCCCCAGTTTAGCCACGATTCCCCGGCACAGCGCACTCACATTCGCCGCTCAGGAACCGGTGGGAGAGTTGGCCCCATGTACAAGGCAACACATCCTCCGGCCGCGGACCCCCTACCCCGGCACCATGCCGTTCCCCCGTATCTGCTGATGTCGATGGCGGCCTGCGACGGCGCCTGGGAGCCGCCGGAGGGAATGCGCGCATTCATCTCCCCGCCGCCGCCTCCCGAAGACCATAAGGATCCCGGGAACGAGGTCCGTGCCCGCATCGCCACCAGGGCGCGCCGGACCCTGCTGCTTGACCAGGCCCTGTTGCATGACCGGGCCACCACGGCCACCGACATCCGTCGGCTCATGGGGCCCTCGGGGCGCCTGGCCCGAACCATCTCGGACGCACAGGGTGCCGAGACCACCCCCGGGTCGGCCACCCGCACGGAGGGCCGGGCACCCGTGGAGGACGAGGACGCCAACCGCGCCTACGAGGGGCTGGGCGCCGTCCACAGGTTCCTGGTCTCGATGCTCAGGCGCAATGCGCTTGACGGCGCCGGGCTGGACCTGGGCGGCACCGTGCACTACGGGCTGCACTACGCCAACGCGTTCTGGGACGGCACGCAAATGGTGATGGGCGACGGGGACGGGGAGGTCTTCGAATCCTTCACCTCCTCGCTCTCGGTCATCGCGCACGAGCTGGGCCACGGCCTGCTGCAGTACACCACCAACCTGGAATACCGCGGCCAGTCCGGCGCCCTCAACGAGTCCATGGCCGACATCCTCGGGGTGCTGGTGGAGCAGTTCGTGGCCGGGCAGGACGCGGCGGACGCCAGCTGGCTGGTCGGCGAGGGGCTGTTCACCGACAAGGTGCGGGGCCGGGCCCTGCGCTCCCTGGCCGCCCCCGGCACCGCCTATGACGACCCCATCCTGGGCAGGGACCCGCAGCCGGCAACGATGGCCGGCTATGTGGACACGGAGGAGGACAACGGCGGGGTTCACCTGAATTCCGGCATCCCCAACCGTGCCTTCCATCTCTTTGCCACGGCCCTGGGCGGCAAGGCCTGGGAAACCGCCGGGTCCCTCTGGTTCAACGTGATCGCCACCCGCGCATTGCCCGGGGACGCGGACTTCGGCACCTTCGCCGAGCAGACCCTGCTCCAGGCCCGCCGCGACCACGGCGCAGGGTCGGCCGTGGAGCTCGCCCTGTCCGGGGCCTGGGACGCCGTCGGCGTGGTCCCCCGCGTGCTGGACACCGCAGGGCAGTAGCCCGTCGGCGCGCGGTTCCACGGCATCCCCGGGGACCCCTCCGCCACTCGCGGACCGCCTTGCGCGACCCGGTGCCGTGTTTTCTCCAGCCCCCGGCGGGCAATCAATGAGAAACTGGTCCCATGGCCCACCCTCGCGCCGGCACCCCGGCACTGCCCCAAGACCTGATCGATCTCTCCGCGGTGCGCGACGCGTACTTTGACATCCACCCGGATCCCGCCGACCCCGCCCAGCGCGTGGTCTTTGGCACCTCCGGGCACCGCGGAACCTCGCTGAACGGCTCCTTCAACGAGGACCACATCGCCGCCATCACCCAGGGAATCGTCGAATACCGGCGCGGGCAGGGCATCACCGGGCCGCTGTTCGTCGGCAAGGACACCCACGCGCTCTCGGACCCGGCGCAGGACACCGTGCTCGAGGTCCTGGCCGGAAACGGCGTCGCCATCCTCGCCGACGCGCGCACCGGCTGGACCCCCACCCCGGCACTGAGCCACGCCATCCTGGGGCACAACGCCGACCCGTCCGCTCCGCGCGCCGACGGCATCATCATCACCCCCTCACACAACCCGCCGGCCGACGGCGGGCTGAAGTACAACCCGCCGCACGGCGGGCCGGCAGACACCGACGCCACCGCGTGGATCGCGAACCGCGCCAACGAGCTGCTGGAGGCCAAGCTGGCCGGGGTCAAGCGCATCTCGCTGGGAGTCGCACGCCTGAATGGCAAGATCGGTTCCTTCGACTTCATGTCCTCCTACGTCAACGACCTGCCCTCCGTGTTGGACCTGGACGCGATCCGCGACGCCGGCATCCGCATCGGCGCCGACCCGATGGGTGGGGCGGCCGTCGACTACTGGGGCGCGATCGCCGAAACCCACCGGCTGGACCTGACCGTGGTCAACCCGGGGGTGGACCCCCGCTTTGCGTTCATGTCCCTGGACACCGACGGGAAGATCCGCATGGACTGCTCCTCGGCCGACGCGATGGCGTCGCTGATCGCCGCCCGCGACTCCTTCGACATCGCCACGGGCAACGACGCCGACGCGGACCGCCACGGCATCGTCACCCCCGATGCCGGGCTGATGAACCCCAACCACTACCTGGCCGTGGCCATCGAGTACCTGTACGCGCACCGCACCGGCTGGTCCCCGCAGGCGGGCATCGGCAAGACGCTGGTCTCCTCCTCGATGATCGACCGCGTCGCGGCAAAGCTGGGCCGCAAGCTGGTCGAGGTCCCGGTGGGCTTCAAGTGGTTCGTCCCGGGCCTGCTGGACGGATCCGGGGCCTTCGGCGGCGAGGAATCCGCCGGCGCCTCCTTCCTGCGCCGCGACGGGCGGCCCTGGACCACCGACAAGGACGGGATCCTGCTGGCGCTGCTGGCCAGCGAGATCACCGCTGTCACCGGGTCCTCCCCCTCGAGGCACTATGCCGCGCTGGCGGCCGAGCACGGCTCCCCGAGCTATGCGCGGATCGACGCCCCGGCCGACAGGGAGCAGCGCGCGCGGCTGGGGAACCTCGCGGCCACCGACGTGGCGGCCGAGATGCTCGCCGGGGAAAAGATCACCGCGCGGCTGACCGAGGCGCCGGGCAACGGGGCGAAAATCGGCGGGCTGAAGGTCACCACCGAAAACGCCTGGTTTGCCGCGCGTCCCTCCGGCACCGAGGACAAGTACAAGATCTATGCCGAGTCGTTCCTGGGCGACGAGCACCTGGCCCGGGTCCAGTCCGAGGCCAAGGACATCGTCTCCGCAGTACTCGCCTAGCCGGCGCCTGTCCCGGGGGGGGTCGCCGCTGCGGGACGGCGCCCATCCGGGCCGGGCTTCCGTCGGATCAGGCAGGTAAAAACTCTCCCACAAGCAAATATGCGCCTTGTGGAATGCCTACATCAGCCTGTCGATGAGCTTGGACTTCGCCCAGGTGTACGGCGGGTAGATCGCCTTGAGCGTGTCGACCACGGTGGTCTTGCCCATCACGGAACGCATCTGCGAGAGCCGCTCGAAGCCATGCCGCCCGTGGTATGAACCCATGCCGGAGTCGCCCACGCCGCCGAAGGGGAGCCCCGGGACGGCCAGGTGCAGGTTGGGGGCGTTGTGCACGATGGCGCCCGCGCGCACCTGGTCCCCGAAGGCGGACTGCAGCCGCGGGTTCTCGCTGAAGAGATAGGCGACCAGCGGGGTCGGACGCGCATTGATGAAGCGCACCGCCGCGTCGAAGCTTTCCACCTCGATGATCGGCAGGATCGGTCCGAAGATCTCCTCGCGCATCAAGGGCGAGCCCGGATCCACGTTGGCCATCACGGTCGGCTCGATCTTCAGGGTGTCGGCGTCGTACCCGCCGCCGACGAGGACCTCTCCGTGCTCCAGGTAGGAAACCAGCCTGTCGAAGTGGGCCTTGTTCACGATGCGGCCGTAGTCGCGGCTGGCCAGCGGGTTCTTGCCGTAGAACGCGGTAATGGCCTTGGCCAGCTGCTTTTCCAGGCTTCCCGCGGCGTCGCCGACCGCCAGCACGTAGTCGGGGGCCACGCAGGTCTGCCCGGAATTCATGAACTTGCCGAAGGCCAGCCGGCGCGCCACCGTGGCGGAGGCCCCGTCCATCACCACGGCCGGGGACTTCCCTCCCAGCTCGAGGGTCACCGGTGTCAGGTGCTCGGCCGCGGCACGGGCCACGATCTTTCCCACCCGCTCGCCGCCGGTGTAGAAGATGTGGTCGAAGTGCTGTTCCAGGAGCACCTTGCTGGTTGACGCCCCGCCCTGGATAACGGCGCACGCGCGGTGGTCAAGGAACTTGGGGACCAGCCGGCCCAGCAGCGCGGAGGTCGCCGGGGCCAGCTCCGAGGGCTTGAGCACCGTGACGTTCCCCGCGGAGATGGAGGCAACCAGCGGGGCGAGGATCAGCTGCAGCGGGTAGTTCCAGGCACCGATGACCAGCACCACTCCCAGCGGCTGCGGCTCGATCTTGGCCGCCGCGGGATGCAGCACCAGCGGGATCTTCACCGGCTTGGATTCCATCCACTCGGAGAGGTGCAGTTGCGCGTGGTCGATTTCCGCGCGCACCATGTCGATTTCCGTCATCTTCGCCTCGACCGCCCCCTTGCCCAGGTCGTCGGCCAGCGCGTCGATGAAGTCCTGCTCGTGCGCGTCGAGCATCCGCTCGAGCGCCTTGAGCTGCGAGGCCCTGAAGCGGCGCGGGTGTGCCAGCCGGGTTGCCACCACGTCGTGCATCGAGGCGACGATCTCCATGATGTTTTCCGGCAGTTCGGGCACCACCTCGGGCAGCTCGAGCTCGTTCAGCGCCGTTGACTCGCGAGGCGGCGCGGATTTATGTGAAGTGTCGGATGTGCCCATGTCCCGAGCCTACGGCCAGTGTGGCATCGGCAACAGGCCGCCACGCTTGGGGCCGGTGCCGGGGGCGGTGCCCGGAGACATCGACTGCCCGCCCCGGCGCCCGGTGGGATAGGCTCGCGCATAGTGACACGGGGTGTCGGCGCATGCGGCCGGCTGAGATGAAACCCGTAGAACCTGATCTAGTTCGTACTAGCGGAGGGATGTTGCTCATGGAATCCATGGCGCCTTCAATTGTTGTATCACCCGGCGAGCTCGCCGATGCCCTGGGCGCCTTGCGCGCCTCCACGCCCCTGGTCCAGTGCCTGACCAACACGGTGGTCACCAACTTCACCGCCAACGTCTTGTTGGCCGCCGGCGCTTCCCCGGCCATGGTCGAGACGCCAGGGGAGGCGGGGGATTTCGCCGGAGTCGCGGCTTCGGTGCTGGTCAACCTGGGCACGCCGAACACCGAGCAGGCCGCCGCCATGCGCGAGGCCGTTGCCGGCGCCGGGGCCGCCTCGACCCCCTGGGTGCTTGACCCCGTGGCCGTCGGATCGTTGCGCGTGCGCACCTCGCTGGCCCGCGAATTCGCCGCCGCCGGACCCACCCTGATCCGCGGCAACGCCTCGGAAATCCTGGCGCTTGCCGGGGAGGCGGCCGGGGGTCGCGGCGTCGAGTCAACCGACTCGGTTGCGGCGGCGGCCGACGCCGCCGGGGAGCTGGCCAGGCGCACCGGCGCCGTGGTCGCGGTCTCCGGGAAAGCCGACCTGGTGACCGACGGGGCGCGCACGGTGTACGTGCACGGCGGCAGCGAGCTGCTGACCCGCGTCACCGGCGGCGGGTGCGCGCTGGGCGCGGTCTGCGCCGCCTTCCTCGCCACCGGCCCGGACCCGCTGGTGGCCACGGTTGCCGCGCACGCCTTCTACTCCGCCGCTGCCGAACGCGCCGCGGCCACGTCCGCGGGACCCGGGACCTTTGCCCCGCTCTTCCTCGATGCGCTGGCCGCCATCTCCCCCGCCGGCCTGGGCGCCACGGCGGTGCTCTCATGAGCGCCCGCGGCGTGTACCTGGTCGCGGATTCCGCCTCCACCGCCGGACGGCCCCTGGCGGAGATCGTGAAGGCCGCGGTGGACGGCGGGATCGAGACGGTGCAGCTGCGCTGCAAGGACCTGCCGGCGGCGCAATTCCTGGACATCGTCACCGCCTGCGCCCGGCACACCGCCGGGCGCGCGGCACTGCTGGTCAACGACCGCGTCGACGTGTACCTGGCCGCCCGTGCCGCCGGCGCCTCGGTGCAGGGGGTGCACATCGGCCAGTCCGACCTGCCCGCGGCGCTGGTGCGCGAACTGATCGGCCCCGACGCAATCCTGGGCCTCAGCGCCGCCACCGATGCGCAGATCGATGCGGCAAACAGGCTGCACGCCAACGCACCGGGCACCATCGACTACCTGGGCGTCGGCGCCGTGCACGCCACCCCGACCAAGAAGGACCACCCCGAACCGCTGGGCCATGCGGGCCTGGCCCGCGCCGCGGGACTCAGCGACCTGCCCGTTATCGCCATCGGCGGGATCGACGCCGCCGATGTGGCCCCGCTGGCCCGCTCCGGGGCCGCCGGCGTCGCGGTGGTCCGCGCCATCTGCTCCGCGCAGGACCCGCGCGCCGCAGCCACGAACCTACGCAACCTCTGGGAGGGCACCAAGCCATGAGCACCCCGAACACCGTGAAGAACATCCTGTCCATCGCCGGCTCCGACCCCTCCGGCGGCGCCGGGATCCAGGCCGACCTGAAGTCCATTGCCGCTGCAGGCGGCTACGGGATGGCCGCCATCAGCGCCCTGACCGCGCAGAACACCCGCGGCGTGAGTGCCGTGCACGTGCCGCCGGCCGGGTTCCTGCTGGCGCAGCTGCGCGCGATCTCCGAGGACATCTCCATCGACGCGATCAAGATCGGGATGCTCGCCAACGCGCGGGTCATCGACGAACTCGGCGGCTGGCTCGCCGGCATCCGGGCCGTCGGATCCGCCGCGCCGGCCGTCGTGCTGGACCCGGTCATGGTCGCCACCAGCGGGGACTCGCTGCTGGATGCCGACGCGGAGGCCGCCCTGCGTCGCCTCCTGGCCCACGTCGACGTTCTCACCCCCAACATCCCGGAGCTCGCGGTGCTGGCACGCGGCCCGGTGGCCACCGACTGGGAGCAGGCCGTCGCCCAGGCGCGCGGCCTCGCGGCCGAATACCGCCTGCTGGTGCTGGCCAAGGGCGGGCACCTGGAAGGGGACACCTGCAGGGACGCGATCATCGGTCCCGACGGCGTGCTCTGCGAGGTCGCCTCCCCGCGCCTCGCCACCGCCAACACCCACGGCACCGGCTGCTCGCTCTCCTCCGCACTGGCGACCTTTTACGCCCGCGGCGGCGACTGGGGATCGGCGCTGCGCCATGCGAAGGCCTGGCTTTTCGACGCGATCTCACGCGCCGACGAACTGGCCGTCGGTTCCGGGCACGGCCCGGTGAACCACCTGGCCGGGCTCTGGGACGGGGTGCCCCCGGCGCAGGCGCAGGACCCGCTGGCGCGGTGGTGGGAGGAGATCTCCGGCATCCGCGCGGGCATCGACGAACTCGCGTTCATCCGCCGGCTCAAGGACGGGACCC
Organism: Paeniglutamicibacter sp. GQ140; assembly: GCF_059759235.1. Lineage (NCBI taxonomy): Bacteria > Bacillati > Actinomycetota > Actinomycetes > Micrococcales > Micrococcaceae > Paeniglutamicibacter > Paeniglutamicibacter sp. GQ140. Next base: position 62,509 of record NZ_JCAXDW010000017.1, on the reverse strand, counting down.
TGGAAACGGCCGACTTCGAGGACTACCTGGGCCAGGACGCCCTGTACCTGCGCGGCTATGCGCGGGTCATGTCGCGCGCCTCGGAACTGGCCCCCACCACCGTGGAGCAACGCTTCTGGGCAACCAGCGCCGCCGGCTGCCTGGAGGAGGAACTCGCGTTGCACCGCGGCCGGCTCGCCGAGGAAGTCCCGGAACCCTCGGACACGACCACCGCCTACCTCAACCACCTGCTCTCCGGGGCCAACGACTACCCGGTGCTCGCCGCCGCGCTGCTGCCCTGCTTCTGGATCTACCAGGACGTGGGCAGCCGGCTGGCGGCATCTGGCCACCCCGCGCACCCCTACGCCGACTGGCTCGCCGCCTACTCCTCGGTCCAGTTCGACGAGGCCACGGCGCGGGCCATCGAACTGGTCCGCTCGGTGCACGCCCGGGCCGACGGGGCCACCCGCGAGCGGATGTGGCGCGCGTTCGAGGCCTCGTCCGTGCACGAGCTGGCCTTCTTCGCGCAGACCTCCGCGGATGCGCCCGGTGCCGCCCACGAGGCGGGCCCCGCGGCCCCGGCTGTCGCACTGCCCGTGGGGTGAGTAAAATGCCACAGGGGGTTTGGCGCGCCGCGCGTGCGCTCCCCCGGCATTTTCCCCACCCTGCGCCCGGAAGGCACCCATGAGCAACCGATTCGGCATTGGCTGGAGCCTGCACGGCGACGGCAAGTCCATCTCCCCCGGGACGGTGGTGGCCCCGAACGAGCGCCTGCACTGGCCGCAGACCATCTCCGTCGGCGTGCAGCACGTCATGGCGATGTTCGGCGCCACCGTGCTGGTCCCGACCATCACCGGTTTCCCGGTGACCACCACGCTTCTCTTCACCGGCGTGGGCACCCTGCTGTTCCTGCTGATCACCGCGGGCCGCGTGCCCAGCTACCTGGGTTCCTCCTTCGCCTTCATCGCACCCGTTACCGGGGCCATGTCGGGCCACGGGATGGCCGGTGCCCTGGGCGGGATCGTGATGGCGGGGGCGTGCCTGTTCATCGTGGGACTGATCGTGCAGAAGGCCGGAACGGCCTGGATCCACGCACTGATGCCGCCCGTGGTCATGGGCACCATCGTCGCGCTGATCGGGCTGAACCTGGCCACCACGACCACCGAGAAGATCACGACCGTCCCGCTGACCACCTTCGCCACGGTGCTGGCCATCGTGGTTTCCACGGTGCTCTTCCGCGGCATGCTCGGGCGCCTGTCCATCCTGCTGGGCATCATCGTGGGCTACGTGGTCGCCTGGGCCCAGGGCCAAGTCGATTTCTCGGCCATCGGCGATGCCGCCTGGTTCGGATTGCCCGACTTCGCAGTTCCCTCGTTCCACCTGGAAACGCTGACCCTGTTCCTGCCCGTGGTGTTCGTGCTGATCGCCGAAAACGTGGGCCATGTCAAGACCGTGGCGCTGATGACGGGGCGCGAGCTTGACAACGTGAACGGCCGCGCGCTGATGGCCGACGGCGCCGCCACCATGATCGCCGGGGCCGGAGGCGGCTCGGGCACCACCACCTACGCGGAGAACATCGGGGTCATGGCCTCCTCGCGCGTCTACTCGACGGCCGCCTACTGGATCGCCGGTTCCGTGGCCATCGCGCTGGCCTTCTTCCCGAAGTTCGGCGTGCTGATCAACACCATCCCGGCCGGGGTTGCAGGCGGCGCGGGAATCGTCCTCTACGGGATGATCGCGATCGTCGGAGCCCGGCTCTGGGTGCAGAACAAGGTCGACTTCTCCAACCCGATCAACCTGATGACCGCCGGGACCGGGCTGATCATCGCCATCGCGCTCTTTGGCAACAACGTGCTGTCGATCGGCAACATGGAGTTCGGCGGCATCGCCCTGGGAACCGCCGCCACGCTGGTGGTCTTCCACCTCATGCGTTCCATTGCCAAGGTGCGCGGCACCGAGCCGACGGAAATCGAGGCCGTCGGCGGGGCCACGCACTCCAAGCTCGGCTAGGCAGCAGCCCGCACCGACACGCACCGGGCGGGGTCCCCCTTCGCGGGGTTCCCCACCCGGTTTTTGCGTTCGCGGCGACGCGGTGCCCGGCTATCCGATGACGGTGATCGGCGGCTCCTTCGCCAGCTCCTCCTCGCGCGTGAGCTTCTTCATGCTGGAGGTCAGCGGGGAGCCGTCCTCGCGCTGCAGCGCGAAGACCGCGTCGATGGACGGCTCTCCCGCCAGCACCGGACCCTGCCCGTGAAGCACGACGGAGACCTCGGGTTTTTCCGGGGACAGCGTGTATTGCACCCCGCGCACGCTGAACGACACCTCGTCCCCGCCCTCGGCCAGCTTCGCTGACAGCGACCCCGCCTCGAGGCGGAAGCGGACCGAGGATTCGTTGCGGCGCAGGTTGAACTCCAGCCCGTCCCATTCCTCCGGCAGCCGCGGGTCGAAGAGCCATTCCCCGGTGTCGTCGCGCAGCCCGGCAAAGCCGTACACCAGCGCCGCCCACACCCCGCCGGTCGAGGCCACGTGCACCCCGTCCGCCGCATTGCCGTGCAGGTTCTGCAAATCCACGTTCAGCGCATGCTCGAAGTACTTGTAGGCCAGGTCCTGGTAGCCGACCTCCGCGGCGAGGATCGCCTGCACCGTGGCCGAGAGCGTGGAGTCCCCGGTGGTCAGCGGGTCGTAGTAGTCGAAGTCGGCGCGTTTTTCCTCCGCGGTGAAGTCCGCGGAACGCAGCCAGAGGGCCAGCACCGTGTCCGCCTGCTTGAGCACCTGGAAGCGGTAGATCACCAGCGGGTGGTAGTGCAGCAGCAGCGGGCGGTTCTCCGGGCCGGTGCCGCGCATGTCCCACACCTCGCGGTTCAGGAAGCCGGCGTCCTGCGGGTGGATCCCCACCTTCTCGGAGAAGGGGATGTACATCGCCAGGGCCGCGTCCCTCCAGTCCCGGACCTCCCGCGGCCCGATGGACAGCTCGTCGAGGACGCGCGCGTGCTCCGCGGGGAACTCCTCGGCCAGGTAGCCCATGAGGTTCACCGCGTAGTTCAGGTTGAAGCGCGCCATCACGTTGGTGAAGGTGTTGTCGTTGACCACCGCGGTGTACTCGTCGGGGCCGGTGACCCCGTGGATGTGGAAGCTGCGCCCGGTCTTGGTCTCGCGCCAGAACCCCAGCGAATTCCACATCCTGGCGGTTTCCACCACGATTTCCGCCCCGCCGCCCAGCAGCAGCCCGGTGTCCCCGCTGGCGCCCACGTAGCGGGCCAGGGAATACACCACGTCCGCGTTGATGTGGTACTGCGCGGTGCCGGCCGGGTAGTAGGCGCTGGCCTCCTCGCCGTTGATGGTGCGCCACGGGAAGAGGATGCCGTGCTCGTTCAGCGTCGCCGCCCGGCGCCTGGCCGCCGGGATCATCGACACCCGGGCGCGCAGCGCATTGCGCGCCCACTGCGGGTTGGTATAGGTCAGGAACGGCAGCACGTAGATCTCGGTGTCCCAGAAGTAGTGCCCCGAGTACCCGGTGCCGGAGACCCCCTTGGCGGAGATCCCCAGCCCGTCGGCGCGTGCCGAGGCCTGCGCCAGGGCGTAAAGGTTCCAGCGGATTGCCCGCTGCAGCAGCGGGTGGGAATGCACCCGCACATCCGAGTGCCCCCAGAACTCGGTGAGGAACTCGCGCTGGGCCCAGAACAGGGTGTCGGCGCCGCGCGGGACCAGGTGGTTCAGGGCGCGCACGCAGCGGCTGATCATTTCCTCGGTGTCGTGCCGCCGGGAGGAGTGGAAGGAGGCGAACTTGTCGATGTGCAGCGCCTCGTCCTTCTCCAGGTAGGCGGAGACGGTGTGCTCGACGCGCTCGGGGGTGACGGTGGATTCCTCGACGAAGTCGCGGGTCTCCCCGGCGATGCGGGTGACGTGCGAGATCGCGGCGGCCACCGACATGTGCGAGCCGCGCACGTAGTAGCTCAGCGCGCAGATTCCGCCCTGCTCGTGGGTTCCGCCCGGGATCATCGACTCCTCGCCGCTGCCCTCGGACTTGCGCGGATCGAAGGGCACCTCCCCGGCGTCGGCCTCGGCGGGGGTGGGCACGGGACGGGAACGCGACTGGCCGATTAGCGCCGATTGCACGAAGACGTGGGCGGGGGCATCGAGCAGCCGCACGGTGACGCGGAACAGGGCCAGGTGGCGTTCGGAGAAGGAGACCATGGACCGGGTGCGCACCATGACGCGGTGGCCCTCGGCGGTGCGCCAGAGGGTGTCGGAAATCAGGGTCCCGTCCTTGAAGTCCAGCCGCAGCTCGTCCTTGAGGATCTCGGTGCGCCCGATCTCCAGGGCCTCGTCGTTGATGTAGACGCGCACGGTGCGGGCGTCCGGGGCCGCGATCATGGTCTGGCCTGCCTCGGCGAGCCCGAAGGCCGATTCGGCGTGCCGGATCTTCCAGGTCTCGTGGAGCCCGTTGATGAACATCCCCTCGGTGCATTCACCGATGCCCAGCGAGTCCCCGCGCAGCCCGAGGAAGCCGTTGCCCAGGGAGAAGATCGTCTGTTCCACGCCCGGGTCGACGGGGCGCGGGTGGGACCGCGTATAGGACCACGTGTCCAACTCGAAGTCGTCGCGGGCCTGCTGGTTGACCAGGTCCTCTAGGTCGGCGACCACGATGTCGGCCCCGGCGGCCCGCAGCGCCTCTTCCGGCTGGTCCCGGGCCACGCCCACCACCAGCCCGAATTCCCCGGCGGCGGCCGCCTGGATCCCGGAGATCGCGTCCTCGATGACGACGCACTCGTTGACCGACCAGCCCAGGTCGCTGGCCGCGGCCAGGAAGGTGTCGGGGGCCGGCTTGCCCGGCAGGTTGCGCGCGGCTGCCTGCAGCCCGCCGATCACGACGGAAAATTCGCCGCGCAGCCCGGCGGCCTCCAGCACCTCCTCGGCGTTGCGCGAGGAGGAGACGACTGCCACCTCAAGCCCCGCTTCCTGGAGCTGGCGCAGGTAGGACAGCGAGCCGGGGTAGGGCTTGATTCCCGTCTCGTGCAGGATCGAGCGGAAGACCGTGTTCTTGCGGTTTCCCAGGGCGCACACGCTGGTGTTGCCTGGCGCATCCGAGGCGGAGCCCCACGGCAGCTCGATCCCGCGGTCGGCGAGCACCGCGGCGACCCCCTCGTAGCGGGGCCGGCCGTCGACCAGCGCAAAGTAGTCGTCCTCGGTGTACGGCTTCCCGATCCCGACCTCGTCAAAGAACCCGGCGAAGAGCTGGGCCCAGGCCTCCCGGTGGACCTCGGCGGTGGGGGTCAGCACCCCGTCCAGGTCAAAAAGCACGGCCTTGAAATCGCGGCGCCGGTAGGTGGCACCCGTGGGGAGGGCTTCACGCATGGTGTTGAATTCCCATCTCTGTCTCGCGGCGGCTCCCGGCCCACGGAACTTCGCGGGCGTTCGGGTGCGGAACCGCCTCAACGGATTTTCCCGCGGCCACGCATCGGGGGGAGCAAACGTGCGCCCCCGTGTCGCGCCGGCGGGCCCTGCACTGCCCAGCCTAGTCACCGATCAATGCGCGCGTGAAGCACGCCGGGAAATTGGGACGTGTCGAACCGGCCGAACGGGCCGCGGCTTCCCCGCCACCACGGGGCGCGGCGGGCCCGCCGCGGCGGGCCGTGCACGGCGCTTGGGCCGGACAAACCCGGCATCGCCGCCTTTTAGCCCAAAACTTCTAGTCAATTCGTAATTGTTACGTAGGTTTTATGCCCCCAACCCTTGAAAACCACCCCCTGGCTCTACAAGATGAGCAGTAGAAGAGCCTCGAGACCTTCATGACTGCGGGGCGCTTCACCTTCACGGGGGACTTCACGGTGTTCCTGCCGGGTCGGGACTTGCGTCCCCACCGGGCAGGGTCCGCCGCGGAGCTCACGGCCGGTGGAACATGCCCTTCCCCCGTCCCATACGTAGCGGGAGGCGACTGCCACCCGACCGAGCAGGAGGAATGATGAAAACATCACGACGGGGAAAGGCGTACGCCTCTCTCGCATCCGTGGGCGTCGCGGCCCTGGTTCTCACCGGCTGCGGCGGGGGCCCGGGCGCACCGGAAACCAGCCCGGCAGCCACGGGGGGAGCCACGGCGACCGGCAAGTCGGAGGTGACCTTGTACGGCACCATCGCCGACGCCGAGGCCAAGTTGCTGGAGAAGTCCTGGGCCGACTGGTCCAAGGAAAACAACATCAAGATCAAGTACGAATCCTCGAAGGAATTCGAGACCCAGATCGCCGTGCGCGCCCAGGGCGGCAACGCCCCGGACCTGGCAATCTTCCCGCAGCCGGGCCTGCTGGGCGACCTGGCCACCCGCGGCTTCCTCAAGCCGGCGCCCGAGGGCGTCAAGGCGAACGTGGCCTCCGGCTGGTCCGAGGACTGGGCCAAGTACGGAACCGTCGACGGGACCCTCTACGGGGCGCCGATGATGGCCAGCGTCAAGGGCTGGGTCTGGTATTCCCCGGCCGAGTTCAAGGAGAAGGGCTACGCGGTCCCCACTACCTGGCAGGAACTGCTTGACCTGACCGCGCAGATTGAAAAGGACAAGGGCGAGCCGCCCTGGTGCGCCGGCTTCGGCTCGGGCGATGCCACCGGCTGGCCCGGCACCGACTGGGTCGAGGACCTGGTGCTGCGGCAGTCCGGCAAGGACGTCTACGACCAGTGGGTTGCCAACGAGGTGAAATTCACCGATCCGCAGATCAAGTCCGCACTCGATGAGGTCGGAAAGATCCTGAAGAACCCGAAGTACGTCAACGCCGGCTACGGCGACATCTCCTCGATCAACGCCACCGCCTTCGGAGACGTGGCGGACGTGATGGTCAGCGGCGACTGCTCGCTGACCCACCAGGCCTCGTTCTTCAGCGGATTCATCACCGACGCCGGCGGCGAGGTTGGCCCGGATGCCGATGTCTGGGGATTCCTCACCCCGTCCATCGACGGGTCGGGCAACGCCGTCACGGGCGGCGGCGAGATCATCGGCGCGTTCAGCGACGACCCGTCGGTGGTGAAGGTGCAGGAATACCTTTCCAGCCCCGAGTGGGCCAACTCCCGGGTGAAGCTCGGCGGCGTGCTTTCGGCCAACAAGGGACTGGACCCGGCAAACGCCGCGGACCCGCTGCTTGAGGAAGCGGTGAAGATCCTGCAGGATCCGGCGACGACGTTCCGCTTTGACGCCTCCGACCTGATGCCCGGTTCCGTGGGCACCGGCACCTTCTTCAAGGGCATGGTCGACTGGATCAACGGCTCGGATTCCGAGACGGTGCTCGAGCAGGTCGAGAACGGCTGGCCCTCGAGCTAGTCCGCACGCGGCCCGGTCCAGGCGGGTTAGTTCCGCCCGGACCGGGCACCGCCGCCACAAGCGTTTCCCGCCCCGCCTCCCGTGCCGGGCCCGCCGCCCGCTGCGGCAGCGGACCGGCACGGGGGACTTTCCGAAAGGTCGGCACCCGGCATCATGACAATGTTCCTGCTATGGCTCAGCACCCTGCCCACGCTGGCGCAGATCCCCATCGTCATCGGGGTGTTCCTGGCCGTGGTGGCGCTGCTGCTCTTCCTCATCGAGCTGGCGCCGCGACGCGGCCGCAAGTACACCATCATTCGGGCGGCGGCCTGCGTCGTGTTCCCGCTGGCGATGGTGGCGATCCTGGATTCCTACACCTGGGCTATCATCGCGGCAGGCTTCCTGGGCCTGTTGCTGTTCTGGTTCGATCTTCGCTCGCGGCACGGGACCGGCTACGTTTTCGCCCTCTTCGGCTTCCTCTCCCCCGCGTTGATCCTGCTGGCGGCCGGGCTGGTCATCCCGACCATCCAGACCACCATCGCCTCGTTCATGAATTCCCGCGGCACCGAATTCGTGGGCCTGGAGAACTTCGCATGGATCTTCACCCAGCCCTCGGGCGTGCGCACGGTGCTGAACACCGTGATGTGGGTGCTGATTGCCCCGGCGGTTTCCACCATCGCAGGACTGGCCTATGCGGTATTCATCGACAAGTCCCGCGGGGAGAAGTTCTTCAAGGTCCTGGTGTTCATGCCGATGGCGATCTCGTTCGTCGGTGCCTCGATCATCTGGCGCTTTATCTACACGGACCGCCCCGCCAACGCCGAACAGATCGGCCTGCTGAACCAGTTGATTGTCTGGGCAGGAGGGGAACCGATCCGGTTCCTGCAGAACGAGCCGTTGAACACCGTGGCACTGATCGTCGTGCTGATCTGGGTGCAGACCGGCTTCGCGATGGTGCTCCTCTCCGCTGCGATCAAGGCGGTGCCGATCGAGCAGCTGGAGGCCGCCGAGCTGGACGGGGCCAGCGCGTGGCAGCGCTTCGCGAACGTCACGCTGCCGGGCATCCGCTCCACGCTGGTGGTCGTGCTGACCACCATCTCGATCGCCTCGTTGAAGGTCTTCGACATCGTGCGCACCATGACCGCAGGTGCCAACGACACCTCGGTGATCGCCAACGAGATGTACACCCAGTTCCGCAACTTCGAGGCCGGGCGCTCCGCGGCGTTCGCCGTCATCCTCTTCGTGATGGTGATGCCCATCGTCATCTACAACGCCCGGCAGATCAAGATGCAAAGGGAGCTGCGCTGATGTCCACGCTTTCCAAGGCCACGCCCCTGGCCCTCGACCCGGCCAACGGGTCCCCCCGCCGGCGCAAGACCGCCTCGCTGGCCAAGACCCGGCTGACCAACCGCTGGGCCACCCTCGCGGCGCTGGTCATTGCCGCGCTGTGGACCATCCCGACCATCGGCTTGCTGGTCTCCTCCTTCCGGCCGGCGCAACTGGTGCGCACCACGGGCTGGTGGACGATCTTTGAAAACCGGGGGTTCACCACCCAGAACTACACCGACGTCCTGCAGGCCGGCAACTCGCAGCTGACAATGGCCGGGTCGTTCCTCAACTCGATCGCGATCACCCTGCCGGCCACGGTGATTCCGCTGGTGCTCGCCACCCTTGCCGCCTACGCGTTCGCCTGGATGCGCTTTCCCGGCAAGGACCTGATCTTCGTCCTGGTCTTTGCCCTGCAGATCGTGCCCATCCAGATGGCGCTGGTGCCGCTGCTGCGGCTCTTCGCCGCCGGTGAGCTCTTCGGTTTTCCCGTCATCGGGGCATTCGGCCAGGCCGGCTACGCGCAGGTCTGGATCGCGCACACCATCTTCGCCCTGCCGCTGGCAATCTTCCTGCTGCACAACTTCATCGCCGAGATCCCCAACGAGATCATCGAGGCGGCCCGGGTGGACGGTGCCAGCCACGGGCAGATCTTCTTCCGCATCGTGCTGCCGTTGACCGCCCCGGCCATCGCCGCGTTCTCCATCTTCCAGTTCCTCTGGGTCTGGAACGACCTGCTGGTCGCGTTGATCTTCGCCGACGGCCCGGTCGCCCCGATCACCAAGCTGCTGGCGGAGATCACCGGCACCCGCGGGCAGGATTGGCACCTGCTCACCGCCGGGGCCTTCCTGGCGATCATCGTCCCGCTGGCGGTCTTCTTCGCCCTGCAGCGCTACTTCGTCCGCGGGCTCCTGGCCGGTTCCGCCAAGGGCTAGGGGCGCCCGCAGCGGCCCCGGAAGCGGTCCTCACAGGAAAGCCGACGATTCACTGGCTAGGATGGATGACGTGGCTCAGTGGATAAATACTTGGATTGACGACGGCTGGCGGGCCGAGGTGCTCGCCTGGGTGGACATGGCCTGCGAGGCATATTCCCTCAAGCGCATAGGTGCACTTCAGGACGCATCTTCGTCGATCCGGGCAAAGCACCTGCGCGTTCCCACCGACGCCGGGACGCTCTTCTTCAAGGCAGTGGCCCCCGGGCAGTACTTCGAGCCGCCGTTGACGGCCGCCGCGGCCACCCTGGTCCCGGACCGGCTGGTCATGCCCCTGGCGATCGACCCGGAACGCGGCTGGATGCTCTCCCCCGACTACGGCGCCACGCTCGACGAGCTGGCCACCACCCCCGAACTGTGGGCCCGGGCGCTCGGCGCCCTCGGTGCGCTGCAGCGCGAGGTGGTCGACTCCGAGGAGGCCCTCTTCGACGCCGGGCTGCAGATCCTGGATCCGGCATGGATCCCCGAGGAGTTCAACAACGCGCTCACGCTGCATGCCTCGCTGCCCGCCGAGCACCCGCTGGGCATTCCGGCACGCGACGCCGACCACGCCTTCGCCGCCTACAAGGACATCGAGGAGGCCTGCGCGGCGCTGATCGCCGGTCCCGTTCCGCTGAGCCTGGAGCACGGCTCCTTCGACCGCCGCAGGATGTTCGCACCCACCGACGGGCACACCCCACCGCGGATCCTGAACCTGGGCGACGCGCACTGGGCGCACCCCTTTGCCTCGCTGGCCCGTGCCATCGAGCGCATGCGGATCGATTTCCGCGCCCCGGCCGACGATCCGAGGATCATGGCCGCGATCGGCGCATACCTTTCCGCGTGGGACGACTACGGGTCCCCCGACGAACTCTACGAGCTGGTGGCCCCGGCCCTGCGGATCTCCCCGCTGCACACCCACGAGACCTGGCTGCAGTTGCTGGCCGATGCCGACGAACCGGCGCTGCGGCGCTGGGCCCCGAAGGTGCTCGAGCCGCTGGCGTCCCTGGCCACGGCCACCGCCTGAGCCCCGCCGCAGGCAGGCGGCGTTCAGCCGTCCCGTCGGTTTTGCGGCCAGATGCCGTACCGCCCCATGACGCGGGCCAGGACGTCGGCGCGGTCGCTCATGATCCCGTCGACGCCCATCTCCAGCAGCCGGAGCATGGCCGGCTCATCGTTGACGACCCACACGTGGACCTGCAGCCCCGCGGCGTGGGCATTGTCGATGAATTTTTGCGTCACCACGCGGATTGGCCCGCGCCTTTCGGGGACCTGCAGGACATCGACCGCCCGGAACGCGGAACGCGGCAGCGGGGCAAGGTTGCCCAGCAGCACCGCCGCGGCCACCCCCGGCACCCCGGGGCTGGCAGCCAGCCGCGGACCCCGGTGCCCGCTGCCGGCCAGCAGGCGCTGGACCGTGCGCCGACGCCGTCCGCCGAAGGAGGCCACCAGCACCCGCTCGTGCGCGCCGCGGCGCACAATGGCCTTGGCCAACAACGCGGCCGAGCCGGCATCCTTCACGTCGACGTTGAAGTGCGCCCGCGGAAACGCCAGGAGCAGTTCGTCAAAGGTGGGTATGGGCTCGCCCTTGACCCGCAGCGCGGAGAGTTCGGCGGCGGTGCAGTCGGCGATCCTGCGCCGGTCCCCGGCAAGCCGGGACAGGTCCTCGTCGTGGAACACCACCAGCACCCCGTCCTTCGTGGCGCGGACGTCGGTCTCCAGGTAGGCGAAGCCCAGCTCGTGTGCGGCGGCGAAGGCCTTCAGGGTGTTCTCCGCGCCATCGGGCGCGAACCCGCGGTGGGCGAAGGCCAGCGGGGATCCGGCCAGCGCGGAGCCCGCGGTGTTGAGCAGGTAGGGTGCGGTGCCCACGCGTGCGGTGTCCATCATGTCCTGTTCCTCGAAGGTGGATCGCCGTGTCCGTGCCCGGTCCCGGGGGGGCGGGCACGTTCCCCCGGAGCGGCTGCTAGCGCTCCCCGGGCAGCTGCCCGTTGGCGGCGAGGATGTCTTCCAGGATGCAGGCAACCCCGTCGTCCTCCACCCCCGGCGCCCGGTGGGCGGCGGCGTCCAGCGCCGAGCGGTGCCCGGAAGCCATCGCGTAGCCGTGCCCGGCCCAGGCCAGCATCTGCAGGTCGTTGGGCATGTCCCCGAATGCCACAACCTCTCCCGGGTCGATCCCCAGGTTCGCGGCATAGGCGGCAAGGGCCACCGACTTGTTGACCGCCACGTGGGCCATTTCCAGCAGCGAGACGTCGAACGCGGAGTGGGTCACCGACACCAGGTGCCCCAGGTCCTCGGCGACCGCCGCCATGAAGTCGTCGGAGTTCCGGGTGCGGGACTTGGCCAGGAACTTCACCACCCCCTCCGCGCGCAGTTCCGCCGAGCGCAGGTCAAGGGTGCTGACGGTGTCCAGCCTGGCGCTTTCTGCGCTGTCGGCAAAGCCGGGTTCCAGGTGCAGGCCGCGGGTGGTTTCCGCGGCGAACGTCGCGCCGGGTTCGGCCTGCAGGATGATCCGCTTCGCCTCGATGAGCAGCTCCGGCTCGATGGTTTCGGCGCTCAGGAGCCGCTCGGTCTCCAGGTCGTAGAGCACCGCCCCGTTGGAGCAGATCACGGCGCCCAGGTGGCCAAACGCCTCGCGGATCGGTTCGAGCCAGCGCACCGGCCGCCCGGTGACGAACACGATGTGCATCCCGGCCTCGCGGGCGTGCCTGAATGCCTCGATGGTGCGCGGGGAGATCGTTCCGTCCGCGCGAATAATGGTTCCGTCCAGGTCGCTGGCGACCAACCGCACTTCCATGTCCGATTCGCCTTGCTAGGAAATTTCGTTCCGGGTCGGCGGGTTGGCGCCGGGCCGCGAGACGGTGATGGCTGCGGCGCGCGCCGCGTAGTCAAGGATCTCGGTGAGCGTGCCGGTGTCCAGCTTGTGCAGGGCCTCGCGCCGCGCGCTGCCCAGCAGCCCGCGGACCTCGAGGGCGGAAATCATCGCCGAGATGAACGAGTCGCCGGCGCCCACGGTGTCGGCAACGTCGACCACCGGGGCCGCGACGCGTGCGGTTCCCGCCTTCACCAGCCCCCAGGGGCCGCCGGAGCCGTAGGTTGCGATGACCAGCGCCGGACCCAGGGCCAGCCAGGCGGCGGCGGTGTCCTCGACGCTGCGGTGCGGGTAGAGCCATTCGAGGTCCGAGTCCGAGGCCCGCACCACGTCGGCCAGCGCGACGAAGCGTTCGACGTCGGCGACGGCCCGGGCGTGGTCGGTGACCAGCGAGGGCCGGATGTTGGGGTCGTAGGAGATCGTCGCGTGCGGGCGGGCGGCCTCGACGAGGCGCAGCACCTTTTCCGCGCCCGGTTCCACCAGCGTTGCAAGCGAGCCGGTGTGCACCAGTTGGGCGTCTGCCAGCGCCGGGGTGTCGGCCGGCAGGTCCGGCAGGTCCCAGTGCACGTCGAAGGTGTAGCTGGCGGCGCCAACGGGGTCGAGGATGCCCCGGGCCGTGGAGGTCGGGTGGCCATCGGGGCCGGCAATGTGCCGCACGTTGTTCGAGTCCAGCGCGTGCTGGATCTTCATGCCGAATTCGTCGTGCCCCCAGCGTCCAATGAAGGTCACCGGGTGCCCCAGCTTGGCCAGGCCCACCGCGACGTTCAGCGGGCTGCCGCCGACGAAGGAACGTGGCGCGCTGATCCCGCCGGACAGCACATCGACCAGGGCCTCGCCTATGACCGTCAGCACATCGGGCTCCTCATCGTTTTTCAGGGGGTGACGACTTCAATATACCGGTCGGTAGCCGGTCGGCCGGCAGCGTGTGGAGATGCCCGCCCCGCGCGGCTCCGCCGCCAAGTTCCAACAGGGCCGCCACGGTGGCCTCCCAGGCCGGGTCCCCCGGGGTGATCAGCCCGTAGTGGTCCCCGTCGAATTCCCGGTAGTCGACGTGCGACCCGGCTTCCAGCGCCCGGGCGGCGAAGGATCGGGCGAGGTCAACCGGCACATCGGCGTCCGCGCGCCCGTGCAGCATCACCAGCGGGGCCTCGGGCAGGGGCCGGGCCGCGGGATCGGCGATGCGCCACGCCCCGGGGCCGGATTCCGGCGAGCAACCCATGAGCTCGCCCGCCGCGTCGCCGCTCAGGCCCAGTTCGTGGGCCAGGTGGAGGTCAAGCACGCCGGCCTGCGAAACGACCCCGTCCAGGGCCCTGCCGCCTTCGGGCAGCGCGCCGGGCGCCCCGGCGGGCAGCCGGGAGCGGCCCGCCGCCCAGAGCGCCAGGTGGCCGCCGGCCGAATGCCCGATCCCGATGCGCGGGCCGTCGTGCAGCCCGGACCCGGACAGTGCCGCATCCAAGGCGTCGATTCCCGCCGCGACGTCGAGGAAAGTCCCGGGGTAGCCGCCGTCGCCCCCCGCGGTGCGCCGGTATTCCAGATTCCACGCCACGATGCCGCGGGCCGCCAGATCGGCCGCCAACGGGCGGCCCAGTTCCGCGCCATAGGACTGCCGCCAGAAACCGCCGTGCACGATGACGGCGACCACCTCGTGCAACCGGGTGCCGGGCACCCATAATTCGGCGTACTGGCTTGGGTGTTCCCCGTAGTCGAACCTGACGGGGCCTGCTGCGTCCGCCACTAGCGGCCCGGGAACTCCGGGGACGCCTTGGCCACGAAGGCCGCGCGTCCCACGACCGAGTCCTCGGTCTCGAAGGCCCTGACGAAGGAGCGGGCCTCGGCCTCGAGTCCGTCAACCACGTTCAGCCCGGCGATCTCGTTGAGGGCGTTCTTCACGTTTGCCACCGCGGTCGGGGCCTTGGTCGCGATTTCCGCGATGGTTTCCTCGGCGGCAGCAAGCAGCGCCGCATTGTCGTCGAGCACCCGGTTGACCAGGCCGATGCGCAGCGCCTCGGCGGCCTTGATGCGCCGGCCCGTGTAGATCAGCTCGCGGGCCATGCCGATGCCCACGCGCTGCTGCAGCCGCACGGATCCGCCGAAGCCCGGCACCAGCCCGAGGTTGACCTCCGGCTGGCCGAAGCTCGCGTTCGCCGAGGCGTAGAGGAAGTCGCAGGCCATGGCCAGCTCGCAGCCCCCGCCCAGGGCGAAGCCGTTGACGGCAGCGATCACGGGAACCGGCAGCGCCTCCAGGCGCAGCGTGACCTCATGCATGCGCCGCCCGTAGGCCAGCGCGGCCTCCGGGTCCATGGAGTTCATCTCCACGATGTTGGCACCGGCCACGAAGGACTTGTCCCCGGCGCCGGTGACGATGATGCCGCGCACGGGCCACCGGGCATCGGTCCCGATGCCCGCCAGCACCCCGGTGAGGGCGTGGAGATCCTCGACCACGGCCGCTGCCAACGCGTTCATCGACGCCGGCTGGTTGATGGTCACGAGCAGCGCGTCCTGGCGCTGCTCGACGAGCAATGTCTCGTAGGTCCCGAAATCCATGTGCACTCCCTTGTGATTGGCCATTTGAGACCAGCGTCTCATGTTTGCGAAGCACCACCGAGTTGGCGCGCTCAGGTGAAACGGGGCCGGACCGGCAGGGAGGCCGGGCGCGCAGCCGGGAGCCGGGTTAGCGCTTGCGCCCCCGGGAGGCCGGCTTGGTCCCGCGCTTGGCGCCGGGACGGCCCGAGCGGGCGGACTTCTTCTTGGCTTCCTTGGCGTTCTTGGCCGCGGCGGTGTCGGCGATCTGGCGCTTCTTGCGCGCTTCGACGGCCTGCTCCTGCTGCTTCTGCGCCACCGATGCCTGCCGGGAGGAGTTCTCCCCGCGGCCGCGGACCACGCCGATGAATTCCTCGATCAACGGGTCCGTGGGGTCGTCGCCCTCCGGGGCCAGCCAGGCGATGCCGATGGCGGTTTCCGGGACCCCGGACAGTTCCCGGTGCACGACGTCCTTGCGGCCGTGCAGTCGCGCCACGCCCAGCGGGAGCACCAGCAGGCCGGCCCCGGAGGAGCACACCTCCATGGCCATTGCGGTGCCGCCGACGGATTCGGGGTAGTCGGCAAGGTCCAGGAAGTTTTCGTCCTTGAGCTCGGCCAGCGGCACCGCCCCGTCGTGGAGCTCGATGTCGTGGTCCTTGGGCGCACAGACGACCTGTTGCTCCTCATAGAGCGGAATCACGTGGATCGCGGGGGTCTTGGGCGAGGTTCCTGCGGCAAAGCGGACGAAGACGATGTCCGATTCGCCGCTCAGCAGGCGCGCCAGGATCTCCCCGCCGTCGTAGCGCAGGGCCAGCAAGGGGTTTTGTGGATAGCGTTCGTTCCACCGGCTCAGCCATTTGCCGGGCGTGACACCCGGTACATAGGCGATTTTTAGTCCTGTCACCACCCCAGCGTACCGGTACGCTTGTTCACATGAGCGAGAAAACCCCACAGAACATGAAGCCGGCGACTGCCGCAAAGAAATTGGGCATCTACCTGCCCGCAGCTCCGGCCGAGTTCCAGGAGGGTCCGGTGTCCCGGGCCGAGCTCGACGAAATGCTGGCGAACCCGCCCGCGTGGCTTGAGGAATTGCGGGCCAACGGCCCGCATCCGCGCCCGGTCGTGGCGCACAAATTGAACGTGTCGATTTCCGGCCTGGCCCGGGCGGAAATCACCGAGGCGCTGACCACCGCGGAAATCGAGGCCTTGCTGGCCGATCGCCCGCAGTGGCTGCAGGATGAGCGCGCCTCGCTCGCCGCGGTGCGCGCCGAGGAAAAGCGTGTCCGTGATGCTGCGGCCGCCGAAGGCGACCGCAGCTAATCAGAAACGAATCAGGGCCGTGGGGTCTTACTTCACGGTCTTGACGATGTAGACATCGCACGGGGCTGCGTGTGCCACGGAGGTGGCCACGGAGCCAAGCACGCGGCCCAGGCCCTTCATGCCGACGTTGCCAACCACGATCAGGGTGGCGTTCAGGCGCTCGGCCTCGGCGACGAGCACTTCCTGCGGCTTGCCGTGCGCGGCGCTTGCGGTGATCTTGGCGCTCGGCTCGGTGATGCGCAGCCCGGCCGCGCACTGCTCGGCGACCTTTCCTGCCTGCTCCGCGTCGTCAAGGATCCAGGTGTCGGTGCCGATCTTCACGACCTCGGTGTTGTCCGAGGTGTGGGCGGTCACGACAACCAGTTCCGCATCCATGCTGGTGGCGATGCGTGCCGCGCGTTCGGCGGCCCGCTGTGCGGTTTCGCTGCCGTCAACACCGACGATGATGGTTTCTGCCATGTTCTGACGCTCCTTTTGGTGTGGCCACCTGCGGCGGCCGGGGTTGGGTGGGAAAACTGTCTAGGAAATATTCTGCCGGAGGAAGTCAACTGCCCGATCCCACGCCAGGCGCGCGGCCTCGGGCCGGTAGTTGCCCGACGGGTTCTCGTCGTTGTGGAAGGCGTGCGGGGCGTCGTAATAGTGGAACACGACCTCGGACCCGGATTCGGCGCGGATCTGCGCCTCCTGGGCATGCGCCTTCGCCACGGGGTAGGAAGAGTCGTCGTTGGCGTAGTGTCCCTGGATCTTGGCCCGTACCCCCGCATAGCTTCGCGGTACGCCCTGGCCGACCCCGTAGAAGGGAACGGCTGCGGAGATCTTCTCCCCCTGCTGCGCGGCAAGCGCCAGCACAAATCCGCCGCCCATGCAGAACCCGATCGTTCCGAGGGCGGAGCCGGTGACGGCCTCGAGGTCCAGCAGGTAGTCGACGGCACCTGCAAGCAGCCTCGCCCCGAGCTCCTCGGGCAGCTTCGCCATCATTTCCGCGGCCTCCGCGCCGCCGTGGGCGACCGAGCCACCGTAGAGGTCGGGTGCCAGGGCAACAAAGCCCTCCGCCGCCAGACGGTCGGCCACGTCGCGGATGTGGTCGGTCAATCCCCACCATTCCTGGATGACGATGATGCCCGGGCCCCTGCCGCCCTCGGGCAAGGCGAGGTATCCGTGAGCGGTCTGCCCCTCGGAGGGAAACGAAACGTTCTGGCGCGCTGTCTGGGAAGGCATGGGACCGGCTGCTCCTGCTCTGCATGTCTTGGTGGCGATGAAAAAGCTTGAACGTCTCCCAGTCTATGCACCGGTATCGGGCGCCTCGCCGTGAATCGCCGGTAGTTTCCTCACATCGGTGCCTCCCCGCCGGAACCGGAACCGTGTATTGGCGATGAATTTCCCCTTTCAAATGATGAATTTTCGCCGGGGGTAGTGACCTCGGGGCCCTGGGCGGCATACGGTGGGGTGACAAAACCGTGCACTTTCAAGTTTGGAGCAAACGATGTCCCATCCCATGTCATCGCGTTTGGCAGCCGAGTTTCTCGGTACCGGCGTACTTGTTTTTGGAGGGTGTGGCGCCGCCATATTCTCGGCCAAGGTTGTCGCATCCAACACCATTAACATGGGGATCGGATTCCTCGGAGTGGCCCTCGCCTTCGGCCTGACGGTTCTGGTCATGGTCTATGCGGTCGGCCACATCTCCGGCGGGCATTTCAACCCGGCGGTGACCCTGGGCGCCGCATTGGCCGGTCGGGTTGAGTGGAAGGCCGTGCCCGCGTACATGGCCACGCAGATCGTTGGAGCCTCGGTCGCAGGTTTGGCACTCTTTGCCATCGCCACCGGGAAACACGGCTTTGATCCGGTCGCCTCCGGCTTCGCCACCAACGGATATGCGGACCGCTCCCCCGACGGCTACAGCATGCTTGCCGCCCTGCTCGTGGAAATCATCCTGACTGCGGTGTTCCTCTATGTCATTCTCGGCTCCACCGATGAGCGGGCACCCAAGGGATTTGCCGGAATATCCATCGGCCTCACACTAACCCTGATCCACCTGGTGTCCATCCCGATCACCAACACCTCCGTCAACCCGGCCCGCTCGCTGGGTGTGGCCTGGTTTGCCGGACCGGACGCACTCGGCCAGGTCTGGCTGTTCATCGTCGCCCCGCTGATTGGCGCGGCCATTGCGGGACTTACCTATCCCTTGCTGTTCGCCTCGCCGCTGATTGAATCCGCATTGAAGTCCTCGACCGATGATCCGGATCCCACTCTTTCGGAGGACGCCACCGCGGCCGAGGCCAATGCGGACAGCGACGCCAGATAGATTCCTGGCATTCACCGTCCACTGACGCCGCGCAACGGGTACCGGCCGGGCGCGCACGCCGGCCGGCGCCCGGAACCGGGGCCGTCAACCACTGGCCGCAGCAAACAAAACACCCCCGGTCCAAGGACCGGGGGTGTTTCCCATATGTGCGCGAAGGGGGACTTGAACCCCCACGCCCTTGCGAGCACTGGCACCTGAAGCCAGCGCGTCTACCAATTCCGCCATTCGCGCATATTCACTGCTGTTTTCGTCGATGACTTCAACAGCGAGATCAATCATATACACAGGTTGCCCGGATCCACTAATCCACGGCATCTTTGTGATCAGGGCCACGTTGGGGCAACCATTGGCACCGTCCATTCGTTGGGGAACTGAGGGCCGCTTTCACCACATTTCGACCCACATGATTTTCAAGCCAAGTAGTATCGAACAAGGCGCAAGGCATCAACGCTCTGCGACGCAATGCCAATAACCGTGCAACCACACGCGTTAGAACCAGTGAAGGGAGCGAAGCGATGGGCCTCATCGACAATGTTGAGCGCGGACTTGAAAAGCTTGTCACCAGCGTCTTCCGCGGCTCCGGCAGTTCCGAGGTCAAGCCCGTGGAGATCGCTTCACGCCTGCGCAACCAGATGGATGCGAAGTCGCTGACCATTTCCCAGGCCCGAACCCTGGCGCCGAACCTCTTCACGATCCGCCTGGCGGACGCCGATTTCGCCAGGGCCCGGGAATGGGGCGCCCCGCTCGCCAGGGAACTCTGCACGACCGCCCTGGACCACGCCAAGAGCCAGGGCTACACCCTGCAGGGCTCCGTCGAGGTGAATTTTCGCAAGGACAGTGAGCTCCGGCCGGGTGGCTTTGAGATCGATGCCACCTTCTCGGAGGCCTCGGCCACCGAGGTGCGCAATTCCCCCGCCGCACCGCCGGCGCCGCCCACCCCTCCGCGCGGGGCATCCAAGATGCGGCCAGTGCTCGACATCGCCGGCCAGCGCTACGCCTTGAACCATCCCAACATTGTCTTGGGACGTTCGGCGGAAACCGACATTCCCATTGAGGATCCCGGCGTTTCACGCCGGCACCTGAAGATCGAGCAGCGTGGCACGACGACGTGGGCAGTTGACATGGGCTCCACCAACGGGAGTTTCGTCAATGGCCAGAAAATCGTCGGCGAAACGGAGCTGCACGACGGCTCCAACATCGCCATGGGGCAAACGCGCATCATCTTCAGACTCCTCCCCCAATCGCAAGGAGACCGTGCGTGAACGACCTAGTGTTCACCGTGCTGCGGCTCGGATTTCTCATTTTGCTCTGGCTGCTCGTCTTGAGCATCGTGGGCGCGCTTCGGCGCGATCTTGCCATCGGCAGCAGGGCACGTGTCGGCGGCCCGTCCGCCCGGGAAATCCGCAAGGACCCCTCGCTGGCCTCGCCGCCCGAGGCCCCCGCCAAGCAGCAGGCCAAGACGCTGGCAATCCTGGAGGGACCGCTGACCGGCCTCGAACACCAGCTCACGGCCAGCCCGGTCCTGTTGGGCCGCGCCCAGGAGGCGTCGATCGTGCTCGAGGACGACTACGCCTCCGGCCGCCATGCACGCCTGTTCCCCCAGGGAACCCGTTGGTTCATCGAGGATCTGGGGTCGACCAACGGCACGTTCCTGGGTGAAGCCCAGCTCACCCGCGCCCAGCCGGTTGAACTCGGCCAGAAGATCCGGATCGGCAAGACGGTCATGGAGTTGAGGCCCTAGACATGGCGTTGATGCTGAAGTTTGCGGCGCGGAGCGATGTTGGCAAGGTCCGGTCCAAGAATGACGACTCCGCCTATGTGGGACGCTACCTGGCCGTGGTGGCCGACGGCATGGGCGGGCACGTCGGCGGCGATGTCGCCAGCGCCTCCACCGTGCTGGACCTCGTCCACCTGGATGTCCCCGAGACACCCGAGGCCGAAACGGTGCTGCCCGATGAAATCCAGGCGGCAAACCTTGTCCTAAACGAACTGGTGAATGCCAATCCCAAGCTCTCGGGAATGGGCACCACCGTCACCGCCATGCTGTTGACCGGCGACGTGCTGCAATTCGCGCACATCGGCGACTCGCGGGCGTACCGCCTGAAGAACGGCGTGTTCGAGCAGATCAGCCACGACCATACATTCGTCCAGCGTCTGGTCGACGAGGGCCGCCTGCGTCCCGAGGAAGCGGAGCTGCACCCCCACAAGAACGTGCTGCTGCGCGTGCTGGGCGATTCGGACGCGAGCCCGGAACTCGATGTCAACCAATACCCGGTCGAGGCCGGGGAGCGCTGGATGCTGTGTTCCGACGGCCTAAACGCCGTGGTGCCCGATTCAATCACCGAACGCATCATGCGCGGCACCGCCTCCCTCGAGGAGACGGTTGAGGACCTCGTCGAAACGACGTTGGCCCACGGGTCCCCGGACAACGTGACCATCGTCGTCTTTGAGGTCGTCGAGGACGACGGCGCCGCCGAGCCGCTGCCGGCCGAGACCGAGACCCCGGCCAACGAGCCGGCACCGGACACCGGCCAGCTCAACATTGCCGCCGGTGGAGACCTTGAAGCCAGCGCTGCCCTGATCCGCCACGAGATGTCCAAGCGTCCGCACCTGTTGGTTGGAGCGGCCGAATTGGCCACCCAGACCGGCAAGATCCCGGTCGTCACCCAGCGCTCGGGCGAAAAGCGCGCCGCGGCGATCCTCACGCACAAGACTCCCGCCGCGCAGGCATCGGCGGAACAGGACGAATTCGCGGCCCTGGACCGCAGGCCCCGGCGCTGGCTCGTGCCGACCTTCCTGGCGCTCATGGCATTGATCCTTGCCGCGGTCTGCGGCTGGGGCTACCTGTGGACGCAAACCCAGTATTTCGTGGGCAACCAGGATGGGCACGTGGCAATCTTCAAGGGCGTTTCACAGGACCTCGGTCCGCTGAAGCTCTCGCATGTCGACACGGTGACCGAGATTCCCCTGGATGCCCTCCCCCAGTACACGCAACAGCGCATTGACGCCGCCCTGCCGGCACGGGACCTCGCACATGCCCAGACGATGATCGGAGAGCTGATGGTGACGGCCAAGCAACGCTGCCCCGTTGTCGTTCCGGAAAACCCAGGCGAGGCCGGGACCCTGCCGATCCTGCCCCCTTACTGCCAGGAGATCAGACCGTGAGCGAGCTGGAAACCGCACCCGTCCCCCGCCGCAACATGGAACTGCTGTTGCTCCTGCTGGCATTGGCGGTTGCCATGGGCGCCTACTACCTCGTGGGCATCAACAGCGATGACGGGCCGAGTCAGGAATTCATCACCCAGGGCCTGTTCCTGGCCGGGCTGGCCTTGGTCTTCCACGTCATCCTGCGCATCTGGGCAAAGTATGCCGATCCGGTGATACTTCCCGTCACCGTTGCCCTCAACGGCATCGGCCTGGCCATGATCCATCGTATTGACCTGGCCCGCAACGACGACCAGGCATTCCGCCAGATCCTCTGGACCGGGGTTGCGATGGCCGTGGCCTGCGTAACGCTGTGGGCCATCCGCGACCACCGCGTGCTGCGCCGCTTCACCTACATTGCGCTGGCGGTCTCGGTATTGCTGCTGCTGCTGCCGCTGATTCCCAAGGTCGGCGTGGTGCTGAACGGTGCCCGGATCTGGGTGCATTTCTTTGGCCTGTCATTCCAGCCAGGCGAGCTGGCCAAGATCACCCTGGCTATATTCTTCGCCGGCTATTTGTCCTCGAACCGCGAACTGATCCTGTTGGCCGGCCGCAAGATCGGCCCCTTGCAGCTGCCCCGCGCCCGGGACCTTGGCCCGATGGTCGTCGCCTGGCTGGTGAGCATCGGCGTGTTGGTAGTCCAGCGCGACCTAGGCTCCTCCATCCTCTTCTTCGGCTTGTTCATGGTGATGATCTACGTCGCCACGGCACGCGTGAGCTGGATCGTCATCGGCACCCTGATGCTGGTCGGCGGTGGCACCTTCGCCTACCTGACCATGAGCCACGTAACCCGGCGCATCGACGGCTGGCTCAACGCCTTCGACCCCGATATCTACCACGCCAGCGGCGGCAGCCGGCAGATCGTCGAAGGGCTCTTCGGTCTCGCCAACGGCGGGTTGATGGGAACCGGCCTGGGTAACGGCAGCCCCTACATGGTGCCCCTGGCCAACAGCGACATGATCGTCGCCTCCCTCGGGGAGGAACTTGGGCTCATCGGCCTGAGTGCCATCGTGCTGCTCTACCTGATCCTGGTCAGTCGCGGCATGCGTGCCGCCCTGGGATCGCGCGACACCTTTGGCAAGCTGCTGGCCACCGGGCTGTCCTTCACCATCGGGCTGCAGTGCTTCGTGGTGATCGGCGGCGTCACGCGCCTGATCCCTTTGACGGGACTCACCACGCCGTTCATGGCCGCCGGCGGTTCCTCCCTGCTCTCGAACTGGATCATTGTTGCCTTGCTGCTGCTGATTTCGCACAATTCACGCCGTCCCATGCTCTCCGGCGTCTCGGCCACGGCGGAGGTGGCCACCAAGGCTCCCCGCCGTTCCCGGGGCCTCCTTGAGTCGCTGAAGGAGACCAAGCGATGAACCAAGCCATTCGCAACACCTGGATCGCCGTGATGCTGCTGTTCGTGCTCAGCCTCGGCGCGCTGAGCTACGTCCAGTTCCTGGCCTCGGAGGACCTGAACGACAACGCGCTGAACAAGCGCCAGCTGTTCCGTGAATTCGATCTTCCGCGCGGCGCCATCTTGGTCGACGGCAAGCCCATTGCCGAGTCCAAGCCTTCGGAGGGGCAGTTCAAGTACCAGCGCGTCTACACCGATCCCGAGCTTTATTCGCACCTGACCGGCTTCTACTCGCTGTCCAATGGTTCGACTCAGCTCGAATCCGAGATGAACGAGGAATTGACCGGCCAGAGCCAGGACCAGTTCTTCGACCGCGTGATCAACCTGTTCTCCGGCAAGGCCAACGAGGGCGCCTCGGTCGAGCTCACCATCGACGGCGAGCTGCAGAAGCTGGTCTACGACCTGATCCCCGGCGGAACCCTCGGGACCATCATCGTGTCCGAGCCCAAGACCGGAAACATCCTGGCCATGGCGTCCAAGCCCAGCTACGACACCAACAAGCTGGCGGTGCACAGCTCCAGCCAGGCCGCGGCCAACATGAAGGAGTTGTTGAAGGTCAACGGGCTGAGCCCCTACCGGAACCCGGCCATCGGCAACCTCACGGCCCCCGGGTCCACCTTCAAGATCTTCGACATGGTTGCCGCCCTGGAATCCGGGAAGTACACCGCCGACACGGTCCTGAAGAATCCCCCGAGCGTGACCCTTCCGGGAACCAAGACGCCGCTGAAGAACTTCTACGGCGGCAACTGCGCGGCGATCCCCGAGGCAACATTCGCGGACATCGTGTCCCAAAGCTGCAACACCCCCTTCGTGGGCATCAGCGAGGACCTGGGCAGGGGACCATTCGAGGACGTCACCGAGCGCTTCGGCTTCGGCCAGCAGCTGGAGATCCCGATGCGCGTGGTGCCCAGCGTCTTCCCCCCGGATCTCGACCCGGCCGCGCTCGGCCAGTCGGTGATTGGCGAGCGCGACGTGCGCGCCACTGCCATGCAGATGAACATGGCCGCCATGGGCATCGCCAACGACGGGGTGATCATGCAGCCGAACCTGGTCAAGCAGGTCATTGCCCCGGACCTGAGGGTGCTTTCGGAAAGCAAACCCAAGGAATTCAGCACCGCGACCAGCAAGGAGGTCGCCGACCAGGTCACCGACCTGATGCGCGGCCCGGTCAAGAACGGCACGGCGGTCCGGGCCCAGGTCCCGGGACTGGACGTTGCGGCGAAGACCGGAACCTCGGTAATCCCCGGCGGCCAGGGCCTCGTGAACTCCTGGATCACCGGGTTCGCACCGGCGGACGACCCGCAGGTCGCGGTGACAATTGTGTTTGAAAAAATTGATTTCAAGACTGGTTCCTCGTTGACCAGTCCCAACCTGAAGAAGATTCTAGAGGCGGTGTTCAACCAGTGAGGCCAATTTCCGGTATCACCTTGGGCGGTCGATACAAGTTGACCGACCGTATTGCCATTGGTGGCATGGGTGAGGTGTGGAGGGCCAGGGATCAGGTCCTTGGCCGCCTGGTGGCTATCAAGATCCTCAAGGAGGAATACACCGGCGACCCCGGATTCCTCCAGCGCTTCCGCGTCGAGGCCCGCCACACGGCCCTGCTGAACCACAACGGCATCGCTAGCGTCTTCGACTACGGCGAGGAAGAGGGCTCTGCCTACCTGGTCATGGAATTGGTGCCCGGTCAGCCGCTGTCCACCATCATCGAGCGCGAACGGGTGCTTTCGCCCGACCGCACCCTGTCGATCATCTCGCAGACCGCCAAGGCGCTTGCCGCCGCCCACGTTCAGGGCTTGGTGCACCGCGACGTGAAGCCGGGCAACTTGCTGATGCTGCCCGACGGCCGCGTGAAGATCACCGACTTCGGCATTGCCCGCATTGCCGACCAGGTTCCCCTCACGGCCACCGGCCAGGTCATGGGAACCGCCCAGTACCTGGCCCCGGAGCAGGCCACCGGGCAGCAGGCCACGGGCAGCTCGGACATCTATGCCCTCGGCGTGATCGGCTACGAGTTGCTGGCCGGACGCCGCCCGTTCACCGGCGAGTCCCAAATCGCCATTGCCCTGGCCCAGGTCAACGACACCCCGCCGCCGCTGCCGGAAAACATCCCGGTGCCGGTCCGCTCGCTGGTGATGTCGATGCTCGCCAAGGACCCGGCCGACCGTCCGGCCGACGCCGAGGCCCTGGCCGTGGCCGCCGACGCCATCCGCGCCGGGAACCCGGAGACGGCTACGCTCGCCGTGCCCGGGATGCTGCTCTTTTCGGGTTCCGATGCCGCCACGCAGGCCATCAACCACACCCCGGTGACCCGGGGCAACGAGACCGTTGCGCTCCCTCCTGTCGGCCCGACGGCCGCAGCCCCGGCCACCAACGCGCTGCCGCAGGTGCCCGCACAGGGCACCGACAGCGCGGACTCCGATTCGTTCATGGGAGCCTCACAGCGCTGGGAGGACGAACCTGTTGACGAATATGAGACCGAGGTCGCCGACCGACGCACCCCGCAGAAGAAGCGCAACCCATGGACCGCGCCGCTGATAGCGCTGATCGCCTTGGTGGTACTTGCGATCCTCGGCGCCTGGCTGTTCCCCCTGCTCACCGCCGACAACTCGCCGGAAACCAGCCAGAGCCCCACCACCGCCACGACCCAGAGCAGCGAACCGACCTCGGAAACACCGTCCGAGACGCCGTCCGAAACACCCACCCCTACACCGACACCGACACCCACGCGCTCGAGCACGCCCCCCGTCACCACGGTGGCGGTCCCCGGTTTGCTGGGCATGGACGAGGAACAGGCAATTTCGGAACTCGAGGCCCTTGGCCTGGAGCCGCGCGAGGGCCAGGCACAGGAAAACTCGCTGGCTGCGGGGACCGTGATTGCCCAGAGCCCCGTTGACGGCGCCAAGGTGACTCCGGGAACGACTGTCACCTACATCCTCTCGCTGGGCCCGGCGGAGCCGACACCCACCCCGACTCCGACCCCGACGGAAACTCCAAGCGAATCACCGACACCGCCCACGGAGAGCACCACGCCTACAACCGAGACCACGTCATCGTCGGCGGCCGCCGGCGCAACCGGTTCGCCCACGGTGACCGAATAGATGATGGTGTTTTCACAGTGACCGAGGAACGGATTCTCAACGGCCGCTACGTCGTCGGTGAGCTCATTGGACGCGGCGGGATGGCCGACGTGCACCTGGGCGTCGACCAGGTCTTGGGGCGCAAGGTAGCCATCAAGCTCTTGCGTGCCGAGATGGCGCGCGACCCCATGGTGCAGGCCCGTTTTCGACGCGAGGCCAAGGCGGTGGCCGGGCTGAACCACCCCAACATCGTCTCGGTCTTCGACACCGGCGAGGAGGAACAGGAATTCTCCGGTTCAACCGTCGAACTGCCCTTCATCGTGATGGAGTATGTCCGCGGACGCACCTTGCGCGACCTCATCAAGTCCGGAGAGATGACCAACGACTTGGCCATCAAGTACGTCCTCGGCGTGCTCGAGGCCCTGGCGCACTCGCATTCCATGGGAATCGTGCACCGCGACATCAAGCCGGCCAACATCATGGTCACCGAGCGCGGCAACCTCAAGGTCATGGACTTCGGCATTGCCCGGGCCCTGGCCGATTCGGCCAGCACCATGACCCAGACGCAGACCGTCGTTGGCACCGCACAGTACCTTTCGCCGGAGCAGGCCCGCGGCGAGGCCGTCGATGCCCGCACCGACCTGTATTCCACCGGATGCCTGCTCTACGAACTGTTCACCGGAAGGCCTCCCTTCACGGGGGACTCTCCCGTATCCGTCGCCTACCAGCATGTGGGGGAGTACGCCCCGGCCCCGAGCACGCTGGTTGCGGAGCTTGACCCGATCTTTGATGCTGTGGTGCTCAAGGCGCTGGCCAAGGACCGCGAGGACCGCTACGCCGACGCCACGGCATTCGCGACGGCGCTCTCCAATGCCCGCGGCGGGATCGCCCTGCCCCCGGAGGAGCTCACCGCTCCGCTGCCGCAATCCCGGGCAAACAACGGGGACCTGACCGCGGTCGCCCCGTTTGCGGCGGCGCCCACGGCAGCCATATCCACGTCGACCCCCGACAGCGCCGCATCGGTTCCGGTCAACCAGACCGGATACCTGGAACCTGTCGCCGAGGATTCCCGTTGGGAAACGCCACCGATCTGGGAACAAAACCTGCAACGTGAGCTCAATGAGCACCGCGCGAAATCCAAGCGCAACTGGACCGTGGCGATTTCGACGGTTCTGGTCCTCGCCTTGGTGGTTTCGGGCCTCTTCTTCTACAACTGGATGCGCGCCGAGGCAGAACGCAACGCCCCCGTTGCCGTCCCCGTTCTCCAGGAAATGACCCAAGCCAAGGCAGAGTCGACGCTTCGGGAGCTGCAACTGGTACCGAAGGTCGAAACGGTTTTCGACGACGAGATCAAAACCGGCTTGGTCGTTGAATCCGATCCGGCTGCTCCCAGGGAGGTCCGCAAGGGCACCACGGTGCGGCTCATGGTCTCCAAGGGGCCGGAGGCACGGGTCCTGCCGGAGAGCCTCTCCGGTCAGTCAGAGGCAGGGGCACGTCAGGTCCTGACCGACCTGGGATTCGAGATTGGCACGGTCTCCCGCGCCAACCATCCGTCGATTCCCACGGACTGGCTGGTGGACACGGAACCAAAGCTTGGCAAGAAGGTCAAGGTCGGCACCAAGATCGATCTGGTTCTGTCGACCGGGATGGTCAGTGTTCCACAGCTGGTCAACCTGATGGTTCCCGAAGCCACGGAGCTTCTCGAGGATCCCGAGGTTGGTCTGGGAATCACCACCGTTGAGGAACCGAATGCCGCGGTTGAACCAGGAACGATCATCAACCAGGATCCCGTGCCCGGTTCCACCACCCCGCAGGGCGGCACCGTCAGGGTCACGGTTGCCGTGAAGCCCGAGGAACCCTCCCCGACGCCGACACCGACTGACACCGCCTCGGAAGGCCCCAGTGCCCCGAAGGAATCCTCCGGCACCCCCACTTCCCCGGCGCCGACAGAAAAGTCGGGGAAGGGCAAGGATCCTGCCCTTCCGCTACCGGTGTTGCCGGTGCCAAGCCCGTAGTCAGGCTGCTGCCACCGCTATGTGGCGGAAACGCCGAGGGGCCCTGAATCTGAGGATTCAGGGCCCCTCGGCGTTGGATCGGGTTATGCCTCGCGGATTAGCGGGCTCAGCGTTGCCGCATGCTCGGCGGCGCCGGCCAGGCCCAGGGATTCGAGCCAGTTGCCAAGCATTTGGTATCCACCTTCCGTGAGAACCGATTCGGGGTGGAACTGCACGCCCCACAGCGGGGCGTCGCGGTGTGCCAGTCCCATGATCACGCCGTTCTCCGTCTCGGCGGTGATCTCCAGGGAATCGGGAATGCTCGAGCGCACCGCCGCCAGCGAGTGGTAGCGGGTGGCGGTGAACGGGCTGGGGATGTGCGCGAAGATCGGGTGCCCGGTGTGGAGAACCGGGGAGGTCTTGCCGTGCATGAGCTCCTGCGCGTGCGTGACGACACCTCCGTAGGCCTCGGCCAGGGCCTGGTGTCCGAGGCAAACCCCGAGCATGGGCTTGGCGTGCACGCCGCACCACTTGATCGTCTCGATGCAGACCCCTGCTTCGGCGGGCGTGCCGGGGCCGGGGGATACCAGGACTCCGTCGCGGGCCTCGGCCAGTTCGATGACCTCGGCCAGGGACAGGTCGTCGTTGCGGATCACGGTGGTTTCGGCTCCCAGCTCTTGCAGGTAACCGACCAGGGTGTAGACGAAACTGTCGTAGTTGTCGATCACCAGGATCTTGGGGGTGCTCACAGCAGCATCAAGCCAATCGTTGATTCGGTCCACGGGCTGTACTGGCTCAGCCACGGGAAGACATAGGTCATGAGCAATAATACGGCGCTCGCTATCAGCAGCGCCGCCAGGATGACGCGGAACCACAACGGCCCGGGGAGTTTGGAGAAGATCCATGCATACATGTGTGGTGTTCCTAGTTTTCCATCGTCTTTGTCACCAGGTCGGCGATTTCCTGCGGCGGACTTGCATCGGCCGGCCGCCACGACTCCAGTTCGGCGTACGCGATGATGCGCATTCGTGTGGTGAAGGGCGGATGGCAACTGGTCATGGTCAGCATGGAGGCCGACGGCTCGGCGCCCGGCTGATGGGGAACCGGCAGCAGCACCTCGCTCTGCGAGGGGTGCACGATCTCGGTGTCGCGCCACTCATAGGTGTAGAAACCCTTGCGCGTCTGCAGGTAGACCTTGTCCCCGTCCTGGAACTTGTCGATGTTCCAAAACACCTGGCCATGAGTCTGCCGGTGGGCCGCAACGGCAAAGTTTCCTGGTTCGCCCGGCTCCTGGGTGTCTGGATAGTGGCCAATGCCCACCGAGTTCAGCACATCCATCCCGACGCCGTTGGTGACCGGGTGGGCGAAGTCCTTTCCGAAACGCGGGATGTAGAAGATCCCGAAGGTTTCCCCATCCGGGATCGTAGTGATCGGGGCCGTGCCGAAATCCTCATCCGCTTCCCCTTGCGCGTTCGAGGCTCCGGGACTGCCCATGTTGAGGTCCTGGACAAATTGGGAAGTCACCTGGGATTGGGTGCGACCGGCATCGATGTTGGTCCACCACAATTCCCAGCCGACGAAGAGCAGCAGGACGATTCCCAGCGTGATAAGGATTTCGCCGATTCCGCCCAAAAGGCGCTGGCCCGGCGTGGCCTTGGCCCTCGTCCGCAATGCGGATCGTGTCATGGGAACTTCCCTCACTGTCACTTGGACCACCCTGATACCCGGCGGCGTCCAGTTTGAGCGGATAGTATTGGATGTAAGCGTGTTGGCGGGAAGAACCTGCCGCCAACACCCACTTACCAGCCTACCGTTCGGACACGTACTCGTTGGATCGTGCCGGCGCCTGAAGACTCGAGGAGCAGCAGTGCCTGAATCCAAGACACGTCGGAAAAACCGCAAGCCACAGGATGGCGGCAACGCCCAGACCTACGACAAGCCGTTGCCCAAGTGGTACAAGCCGGTCATGTTCGGCCTGATGATCTTCGGCCTGGTCTGGATCATGGTCTACTACATTTCCCAGACCCTGCTCCCGATCCCGGACATCGGCGGCTGGAACATCGTCATCGGCTTTGGCGTGGCCATGGTTGGTTTCTTCATGACCACGGGCTGGCGCTAGCTCACGGCCTCCGGGCCGACGATGTAGCCCACCAGCCCGACCCTCAGCAGGATCTTGGTCACGCTGATGGTCTCGCCGCCAAAGAACGCGGTGGGAAAGAGCATGGTGAATCCCTCCGCGACTCCCAGGGCCATGGCCCAGGTGGCCTCAGAAGGGCCAGAGACGACTATCCACGACATGTAGCTAACACCGATTCCTTTCGTGGCCGACTTGTCGCCGTCCGGGTACGGCTCCCTCGTCCGGGGCGCCGGTGCGCTCAAATGCGCACGCCCTGGCAGTCTCCCCGGCCTGCACACGCCGTTCACACCAACGA
Source organism: Paeniglutamicibacter sp. GQ140 (assembly GCF_059759235.1). Classification (NCBI taxonomy): domain Bacteria; kingdom Bacillati; phylum Actinomycetota; class Actinomycetes; order Micrococcales; family Micrococcaceae; genus Paeniglutamicibacter; species Paeniglutamicibacter sp. GQ140. The sequence continues at coordinate 31,831 of NZ_JCAXDW010000017.1, read as the reverse complement.
CCAGAAAGGCATGCCAAACCCCATGGTTCGCCCCAGTCTTGCCGGAGGGTCCCCCTCCGTCACCACCCAGTCAAAGCTCTCGCCGAAGCGCCTGTATGGTTTTCTTGCGGCCGCCGAGATGGTCACGTGGGCGCTGCTCATCATCGCCATGGTCATCAAGTACGGTGTGGGACCGGAGATCTTTGTCCGTATCTTCGGCATGGTCCACGGAGTGGTGTTCATTGCCTACGGTCTGGTGACGCTGTTTGTCTGGGCCAATGAGCGTTGGAGTGTTTCCCGCGGGGTGCTGGGCCTGACATCGGCGGTCATTCCCTTCGCCACCCTGCCCTTCGAGCGGGCAATGTTGCGGCGTGGGCTGCTCAGTGATTCCTGGCGCCTGGCCCCGGGCGGGGAGGCCCCCCAGGGGCTCGTCGAGAAGCTGCAGGCAACGGCATTGCGTCGCCCCTGGCTGGCGGCAATTGCAGGCCTGGTACTGGTTGCGGCGATCACCGCTGTACTTCTGTTCATCGGCCCTCCCGGCGGAGGAAACTAGAACCGCGACGATTTACGACCGGTCCCGGGACGGTCAGAACCCGCTGCCAGATCCCGGCACCGACGGCGCTCCGCTTGCCCGCGGAACCTAGCTGAACCCCGGTCCTGACGTTGGGCGGCCTGCTGCCGGAAGCCTCAACGATCCTGGCGCAGCCCCGCGGCCCCTGCCGCGTCGACGACCATCCCCGTCAGCAGGTCCAGTGCCTGGGAGGGCACTTTCCACCGCTGCCAGTAGAGGCGGACCTCGCTCGTCCATCCTTGATTGATGCACACCAGCGAACCGTCCCCCGGGTCTTGGATCTCGGGAATCATGCCCCAACCCAGCGAAGCCGCCACTGCCGCCACGTAGACCCTTGAGTCGGGCACAAAATGTTCCACTGGTGATTCCGGGACCCGGGCGCCTACTATCCTTCGGCGAAGCTCCCGTTGCAGGTCGTCGCTCCGATCGAAACTCACCATGGGCGCGAGCGCGAGTTCGGTCTCCGGGTCGGCACCCGGCAGCCATCGGTCCACGAAACCCGCACCGGCCATGGCCCGGTAGCGCATGGTTCCCAAATACACCGAGGAACACCCCTGGACGGGAGTGCGTTTCGTCGTCACCGCTCCCATGACCTGACCCGATCGAAGCAACTCGGTGGAATGGGACTGGTCGTGGCGCAGGATCTCGCAGTTCATGACGTCCTGGGCGGCCAGCCCATCGAGTACCGGGGCGAACCAGCTGGCCAGGGAATCGGCGTTCACGGCAACGCTGAGATCCGTGCGCCGGGACCCCTGGCCGCCGCTCGCGTCCAATCCAAGCTCCCGCTGCGCTTCCGTGGACAACATCTGGATCTCGCGCGCCAAACGCAGCAGCACCTCCCCGCTGCCGGTGGTCCGAATCGGCCGGGAACGAATGAACAGCACGCTACCTGCCCGTTTTTCCAGGGCCTTGAGTCGTTGGCTGACGGCGGATGCGGTGACGTTCAGTTGCCGCGCCGCCCGTTCCAGGGTTCCGGCATCGATCACGGCCTTGAATGTCTGAAGCTGCTCCGCGGGAAAGTCCATAGTTAGAAATCCTAATGGACGCTAATAATCTTTAGCTCGACACGTCTTAGCTGGTTCACCTAATCTCGGTTGGTGACGTTCCTTCCTTTTGTTTCCGGCCTGGCCAGTGGCCTGTCGTTGATTGTTGCCATCGGCGCCCAAAACGCTTTTATCCTGCGCCAGGGCATCCGAAGGGAACATGTTGGCATCACGGTGCTGATTTGCCTGGTCTCCGACGCCGTCCTGATCTTTGCCGGGGTGGCCGGGCTTGGCGCCTTGCTGGCGGTGGCCCCGTGGTTCATTGACGTTGCACGGATCGGTGGCGCCACGTTCCTGCTCGTCTACGCCTTCTTTGCCGGCCGTCGGGCCATCAGCCCCCAGGGGATGGAAACCAACACCGCCATGGCACCGACCCCGCGACGCTCAGCGGCCATCACGGCGCTGGCCCTGACGTGGCTCAACCCGCACGTCTACCTGGACACCGTGATCCTGCTCGGCTCCATCGCCGCGGCCCAAGGCGACACCGGGCGCTGGGTTTTTGGAGCGGGTGCGGCGCTTGCCAGCATCCTGTGGTTCATCGGCCTGGGATTCGGGGCACGCTACTTGCGCGGGTTCTTTGCCAGTCCCCGATCCTGGCGCATCCTCGATGCCGTCATCGCGTCGCTCATGGCCTTGCTCGCCGCTTCACTGTTGTTGCCGATATTTGCCTGACAATTCCCCACGTCGGGTCATGGCGCCGCCCGCCAACTGATCATTGCGCCCGGACGGCCTTGCGGTACACCGTCCCCTGGCGGACCAACTCGAAGCCCAGAAGGGAGTAGAGTCCCGCTGCGCGGGTGGGGCTATGTACATCGACCGCCAGGTCCGCCTTGGTGAATCCGGCGGTGAATGCGGACTGGACGGTCGCGGAGAGGGCCCAGGCCGCATAGCCGCGCCCGCGGGCTGCCCGCGCGGTGCCCACACGGGAGATGTAAAGCTCCCCGGGCACCCATTCGGCGGCCAAGACATAGCAGAGCACCCGGGCGGATGCCGGGCCGGTGCCGTCTTCCAGGAGCACCGTGGAGTATTCGCCCCGGAAGGAGCGTGCGCCGGTCATGGCCGCCCATTCCTCGACGCTCTTCGGGGCAGAACCCCAGTGATCGGCGAATGCCTCGTTGTCCAGGAGCCTGACCGGCTCGGAGAGGGCGGGGGAGTAGGCAACCAGCCGCGCGCCCTCGGCTCCGGCCGCAGGGCGTCCCCGAGGCTTGAATTCGCCTGGTTTCATCGACATGTCCTGGAAATAGCGGGCCGCCTCATAGCCCCTGGACAGGGCCATGGCACCCGCGCTGTGCCCGGGCGCGTTTCCCCACATGTCGATGGTGAAGTCAATGCCGGGATGGCGTTCGGCCATCTTTGCCCCCGCCCGGGATTCCAAGGTGTCCATGATTGCCGAACCATGGCCGAGCCGCCGGTATTCGGGGGCGATGCCGCCGCCGATGGAAACTCGCCCGCGGCCGTCGCGCAACTGTTCACCGAGTCGAAGCTGGCCGAAACCGATCATGGTGTCGTTGTCCCAGAGCCCGAGGGTATCTCGCTCGGGATCGACGCCCGGTTCTTCGAGCTCTTCAGCGAGATCCTCGACTTCGTAGAATTCCCCGGTATCGTCAACGACCGCCAGCCGGTTCGTCAGCCCGGCCCACGCGGCTACCTGCTCGGGATGGATCCAATCTCGGCGCATTTGGGGCCTCCGGTGACTACGTGAAGAAGCATGGTTGGTGCGAAGGTGCGGACAGGGTCCAGTTTTGCATTTTCGCCCGATCATTCACAGGGATGCGAGTGTCGGAGGGTGGCAAAACTTAGTAACATGCTGTGCACGAAAGTTATCCACAGCTGGGGACAAGGCTGTGGGTTTCGCCTCGCAGCACACGGGATTCGTGGCATTCCGCGCTTTTCTCCAGTGTGAATTACATGTGCGTAAGTTATTAACACTGTGGATAAGGCGTGTGGACAACGGGGGTCGCACACCCCTCCGGACGCCCTATTTTCCGCGCGCTCCCGCGGATTAGGTTATATTTTCGAAGAATGCGGTTCGTCCTGTTTTCGAATCGGAGACCAAACACTGCACAGGTTGTGCACTAAGTTATCCACAGGTGTGGATGAAGTTGTGAATACGTGCCAAAAACTGTCCACAATAAAGCCTGACCGGCGTCAGCGCGGGCGCTAAGGCCGGTCAGGCTCGTGTGAATTACATGGTTGTGAGTTATTAACAGTGTGGATAACCCGTGTGGACAACTTTTGCTGCAGCCGCGTCCGTTTTCCTATCCAAGTCGAATGTTGGCTGCCCCATAGAAAGTCAAGGCCACAAGCAGCAAGACCAGCAGTGCAGTCCCCGCCCACTGCATCAGGGCCTGCTGGGGTCCCTTCGGCGCGTAGGCCATGATGGCTGCGGTGGCGGCGCCGACCGCCAGCCCTCCCACGTGGGCTTCCCAGGCGATCCCCGGGAAGATGAAACCAATGGCAAGGTTGATCGCGATGAGGACCAGGATCTGCATGGTCTGCACTCCGCGTGAACGCAGGAGCACGAACATCGCGGCAAAGAGTCCGAACACCGCACCGGAGGCGCCGAGAACCGGAATCCGCGGATCGGCGATCAAGAGCACCGCTACGGAACCACCCAGCCCGGCGACCAGATACAGGGCCAGGAAGCGCAACCGTCCCAACATTGGTTCGAGCACGCGCCCACAGATATACAGGGCGTACATGTTAAAGGCGATGTGTCCGATGAAGGATGTCGAGTGGGCAAAGGTCGAGGTGAGCATGCGCCACGGCTCGGGCTCCAGGTATGGGCTGGTGTAGAGCCCCGCATAGACCACGTAGGTGCTGACGTTTGGCAGCAGCATCTGCAGTCCGAAGACGATCACGTTGATTGCGATCAGCACGTACGTCACCAGGGGCCGGCCGTCCGTCGTTCTGCCGCCAAACACCGTCCGGGTGCTCGGCAATTGCCGGTTGGCCTCGCGCACGCAGTCCACGCATTGGGTCCCGACCGCCGCCGTCACCTGGCATTCGGGGCACGCCGGGCGCGAGCACCGTTGGCAGCTGACGTATGAGATCCGGTCGGGGTGCCTCGGACACACCGGGGCCTTGGCGGACTGGTTCGGGTTGGACAGTCCATAGGACATGGAATCGATGCTCCTGGGTAAGTACGTTCATTGTCCCGTTTCACGGGACGGGGTTCGGGTGCCGCGGTCCAGGGGCTGGAGCCGGGAACGTTGCATGGGCGCACGGCCTGTCTGGCCATGCAAAAGGCCCCATCCACACGTCCCGCCGTCATCTTTCACTTTGCAGGGCGAGGTGAAAAACAAACGTGCGAGGCGGCAGACGGGGCCCTTCACGGTCAACGGCGCGTGAAGCGCGCCGAATTCACGTGGCTAGACGGCGGCGATGTCGATGCTGCTGATGACGACGTCTTCCAGTGGCTTGTCGCGGCCGTCGGTCGGAACGACGTTCAGCTGGTCAACGAGCTTGCGCGAAGCCTCGTCGGTGACGTCACCGAAGATGGTGTGCTTGCCCTGCAGCCAAGTGGTCGGGATCGAGGTGATGAAGAACTGGGAACCGTTGGTGCCCTGGCCCATCTGGATGCCGGCGTTGGCCATGGCCAGCTTGTACGGCTCGCGGAAATCAAGCTCGGGGTTGATCTCGTCGTCGAAGCGGTAGCCCGGGCCGCCGGTGCCCTGGCCCAGCGGGTCCCCGCCCTGGATCATGAAGTCGGAGATGATGCGGTGGAAGATCGTGCCGTTGTACAACGGGGTGTTGGTCTTCTCCTCGCCGCTGCGCGGATCGGTCCAGGTCTGTTCACCGGTGGCAAGCCCGACGAAGTTTTTCACGGTCTTGGGGGCGTGGTTGCCGAAAAGGTTGACGACGATGTCGCCCAAGTTGGTGTGGATGGTGGCTGTATGCGTAGGGATTGCAGTCATGAAGTCATTCTTCCATGCGCGCTTGAACCGCCGCTGCGAATGGCTACGCGCTCAGTGAACACGGATAATCGATTGTTTATATGCCGGGCAGGTAATGGCTGTAAGCCAAGCGTAGGTCGTAGGCTAGGACGAAGCTTACGAAACGATCAAAGGGGTTCACTGTGAAGTCAGAACGTATTGCTCGAGACTTTGGTGAAAGTGTTGCCACTGGCGCCGAACAGGCAATGGATTGGGCAGCGCCAAAGGTGGACACGGCCGTGAAGTGGGCCGTTCCGCGCATAGAAAAGGGCATCGAGACCGCATCCCCGAGGATCCAAGAGGGTCTGAACTGGGCTGCCCACGAACTGTCCGAGACCGTCGCCAAGGTCAGCCCGATGATCCAGGAATCCCTTGAGCGGGTGGGCCCGCGCATCTCCGCGGCCATCGACGAAGCGACCCCCCGTGTTCAGAAGGCTGTCGATCGTGCCACCCCGGCCCTGAACGAGGCACTCGGGAAGGCAGCCCCCGCGCTTAGCCACGCGCGCGATGTCGTGCTGAATGAATACCTGCCGACCGCCAACGAAAAGATCGGCCAGGCGGCCGAGTTCACGACCCGCAAGCTCGAACAGGCCAAGTCTTCCGAGGCACTGCACCAGGTCGCCGACAAACTCACCCCGAGTGCTGAAACCGTCCAGCGTCTCCAGGGCACGGCAAGTGCCGCCGCCGAAACTGTCAGCAAGGAGATTGAAAAGGTGCAGAAGCCCGCGAAGAAGAAAAAGGGCTGGCTAGTCGTTGCGGTCATTGCTGCCGCGGGAGCCGCGGCCGTAGCCGCATGGCGCGCGTCAAAGCCCATCGATGACCCGTGGAAGACCCCGGCACCGGTGGAACCGACCACAGTGCGCGCCAGTGGCCCGGTGGAGGTTCCGGCAAGCGTGGAGGAGGTTCGCGACGAGGTGGCCTCGTCCGCGGCCGAGGCCAAGGAGAACACCTCAGTAGCGGCCAAGGAAGCGGTCGCCGACACCAAGGAGAAGCTCTCCGAAACCGCTGAGGAAATCTCGGAGGCAGCCACCACCGCCAAGCACAAGGCCGAGGAGGCCGTCGACACGAGCGAGGCCAAGGTCGCCGAGGCCAACGATGCAGACACCGCGCCGAAGCCGGGTCCCCGCACCAAGAAGTAGTGTTGTCAGCCCCTGGCGTCCACACGGAAGCCGCGGGGCAACGACATCCAGCTGCAGGGCGGCACCTGACCCGTCGCTTGCCCCGGACCACGGGAGAAGCGACGGGTCAGGTGCCGCCCTGTTCCTTTGCCGGAGGTTCCGCGAGAGACGCTGCCTTGGCCTGGGCGCGGCCCTGGCCACGCACCACGAAGAACAGGCCCACCAGGATGACAGCCAGCCCCACGACCGTGCCCGCGGGCAATACCTGGCCGAGGAACAATGCGGCCAGCAGGGCTGCCCCTGGGATCTCGAGCAGGATCAGGGTGGAGACGGTCAACGGCCCCAGCGAGCTCAACAGGTGGTTGAATGCCGAATGGCCAAGGATCTGCGAGCACACGGCCAAGGCCAGGATGCCGATCCAGCCATTGAGGTCGAATCCCCAGATCGGTTCGCCGGCCAGCAGGCACATCAGCAGGAGCAGGACCGAGGTCAGGCCATAGCAGATGGTGGTGTAAGAACTGGTGCTCATGGTGGCGCGGGCCTTGGAGCCGGACAGCGTGTAGGCGGCGGCCAGGACGCCGCCGACAAGGGCCAGCCCGTCACCGATGAGGGCCTCCGTTCCCGAACCGATGTCGAACCCGGTAATGACCAGGACACTGGAGAAGGCCAGTAGCACCCCGAGCCCCACCCGCCAGCCGTATCTGGTTCCCCGCAGGGACTGGAAGAGGGCAATCCAGGCCGCCTGCAGGCATACGAGAGCGGTTGCCGCCGCAACCGTGGTCATCCGGATCGAGGTCATGAAGAAGGCGAAGTGCAAGGCCAGCGACACGGCCGCCAGCGCACTCCAGCCCCATTCCCGGCGGCGGAGCCGGCCGAAGCCACGCGGGTCGGTCACCAGGGCGGGAACGGCCATGACGGCGGTTCCCACCGCGTTGCGCCACAGGGCCATGGAAAGGGCCGGGACCGCGGGAAAGGCGGCAATGAGCGGGCCAGACGCGGCAACACCCAGGACGCCCACCAGGGCCAGAAGAAAAGTCACTTGACCACTCTATGGTTCCGTGTGCGGCGGCACCGAATGCGGGCAGCGAGGCACCGGTTCGGGGCTCCCTTCCCGGGCACGGACCCAGCTCCGGTTTAAGCGCAAAAGGCCCGGAACTTTCGTTCCGGGCCTTTTCCTTCGGTGGAGACTAGGGGGGTCGAACCCCTGACCTGAAGCTTGCAAAGCTACCGCTCTACCAACTGAGCTAAGTCCCCGTATTTTTTTATACACCGCATGCCTGCTAGCAAGTGCGCGATGTTCCTGAATGAATTCAGTTTACCTTATCGGTACCCTGGCTCCAGGTGGCCTTTTCAGCCGAAGATTCCTTGTACTTCCGATAACCAACAATGCCTGCGGCTACTGCCACCAACACCAGAAATTTCCGCATGGAGATTTCCTTTCACCTATCGGTCGGACGAGGGAATCCGTGGGCGTACCTGGACTTGAACCAGGGACCTCTTCGTTATCAGCGAAGCGCTCTAACCGCCTGAGCTATACGCCCTCTTTGTTCCCGCTGGGAACGAGATAAAACAATACCCGAGAAACCGCCCAAGAAACAAATCGGCCCTCCAAGCCCCCTTTGCAAAGGGCTTCGAGGGCCGATTTTGGCGTGTTTTCGCGAATTAATCGTCGGTCAGGGTCACACCAATGCCGCCGACAAGGGTCGACGAGAGGTTGTAAAGCACCGCTGAAAGCATGGACAGCGCAGTGAGTAATACCACATTAACCACGGCGATGATGGTGGCGAACGAGGCAACCTGGCCCAGCGAAGCGATCTCCATCAAGTCGAACCCGGTTTCGGAGCCGATGATCTCGCGCAACAGCCCGTTGATGGACTCGAAGATTCCGGTCAGGTCAAGCACCGACCACAGGACAACGCTGGCAACGACAGTGACGATGCCCAAGGCCACCGAAAGGAGGAATGCCATCTTCAGCACCGACCAGGGGTCGACCTTGGAGATGAGCAAGCGTGCCTTGCGGACCTTTGCCTTGGGCGCCGGGCGCACCAGCTGCTGCGGGCGCCCCTGGGCCGCACCGGCGGGGCGCGGGGCCCCGGGGCGGGGGGTGCCAGCCGGGCGCTGCGCGGCCGCGGGCCGGGGTGCGGATCCTGGCCGCGGCGCTCCGGCGGGGCGCTGGGCGCCTACGGGTGCCTGTCGTGGCGGTGCGGGACGGGTACCACCAGTGCCGCCCGCCGGGCGGGGCGTATTCGGGGTGCTCACGCGTTACCTCCGTCGTTGGTGGCCTCGTCGTCGTGTCCAAGGATTTCCTCGGTTCCCGCAGGGTTTTCATCACCCGGCAGGGCCTCGGAGGCCGTTTCTTGTGTCTTTTCCGCGTTCAACGGTACTGCATCTTCCTCGGGGTTCTCTCCGAGACCGCGCTCGGTGTTCTTCGCCACGGCGATGATGCGGTCCTTCTTGTCCGGCTTGGCAAAGATGACACCCATGGTGTCGCGGCCCTTGGCGGGAACTTGCGAAACGTCGGAGCGAACGACCTTGCCGCCCTCCATGACCACCAGAACCTCGTCCTCATCGTGCACAATCAGTGCACCGACAAGGTCCCCGCGGTCCTCGGCGAGCTTCGCTACCTTGATCCCGATGCCGCCGCGGGACTGCACGCGGTATTCGCCCACCGAGGTGCGCTTGGCATAGCCGCCCTCTGTGACCACAAACACGTAGGAATCCTCTGTCACCACGTCGGCGGCCAGCAGTTCGTCCGCCTCGCGGAACTTCATGCCGGTCACGCCGCTTGTGGCTCGTCCCATGGGGCGCAGCGCCTCGTCGGTGGCGGTGAAGCGCACCGACTGGCCCTTGCGGGAAACCAGCATCAGGTCGTCGGTCTCGGAAATCAGCTGCGCGGAGACGAGCTCGTCGCCCTCGCGCAGGTTGATGGCGATGACCCCGGCGGTGCGGTTGGTGTCGTAGTCGGCCAGGCGGGTCTTCTTGACCAGGCCGTTGCGGGTGGCGAGCACCAGGTACGGGGCCTGCTCGTAGTTGCGCAGGTCAAGGACCTGGGCGATGTGCTCGTCGGGCTGGAAGGCCATCACGTTGGCCACGTGCTGGCCCTTGGCGTCGCGTCCTGCCTCGGCCAGTTCGTAGCACTTGGTGCGGTAGACGCGGCCGTGGTTGGTGAAGAAGAGCAGCCAGTCGTGTGTGGTGGTGACGAAGAAGTGCTCCACCACGTCGTCGCCGCGCAGCTGTGCGCCCTTGATGCCCTTGCCGCCGCGGTGCTGCGAGCGGTAGTTGTCGCTACGGGTGCGCTTGACGTAGCCGCCGCGGGTGATGGTGACGACCATTTCCTCCTCGGGGATCAGGTCCTCGACGCTCATGTCGCCGTCGTAGCCCATCAGGACCTTGGTGCGCCGGTCATCGCCGTGCTTCTCGACGATCTCGGCGAGCTCCTCGGAGATGATGGTGCGCTGGCGCTGCGGATCGGCGATGATGACCTTGAATTCGGTGATCATGCCCTCGAGCTCGGCGTGGCGGTCCTGGATCTTCTGGCGTTCCAGGGCGGCCAGGCGGCGCAGCTGCATGTCCAGGATGGCCCTGGCCTGCAGATCGTCGATGTCGAGCATTTCCATCAGCCCGTCGCGTGCCGCCTCGGTGGTGGAGGAACGGCGGATCAACGCGATGACCTCGTCCAGTGCGTCGAGGGCCTTGAGCAGGCCGCGCAGGATGTGCGCCTCCTCCTCGGCCTTGCGCAGGCGGAACTGGGTGCGCCGGATGATGACTTCCATCTGGTGCGTGACCCAGTGGCGGATGAACGCGTCCAGCGAGAGGGTGCGCGGCACCCCGTCGACGATCGCGAGCATGTTCGCGGAGAAGTTGGACTGCAGCTCGGTGTGCTTGTAGAGGTTGTTCAGCACGACCTTGGCCACGGCGTCGCGCTTGAGCACGATGACCAGGCGCTGGCCGGTGCGGCCACTGGTCTCGTCGCGCAGGTCGGCAATGCCGGAGATCTTGCCGTCCTTGACCAGCTCGGCGATCTTCACCGCCAGGTTGTCGGGGTTGGCCTGGTAGGGAAGCTCGGTGACGACCAAGCAGGTGCGGCCCTGGAGTTCCTCGACGGAAACCACGGCGCGCATGGTGATGGAGCCGCGGCCGGTGCGGTAGGCATCGGCAATGCCCTTGGTGCCCAGGATCATGGCGCCGGTGGGGAAGTCCGGGCCCTTGACGTGGCGCATCAGCTCTTCGAGCAGTTCCTCGCGGTTGGCCTCGGGGTGCTGCAGGTACCACTGCACGCCCGCGGCGACCTCGCGCATGTTGTGCGGCGGGATGTTGGTGGCCATGCCCACGGCGATGCCGGAGGAGCCGTTGACCAAAAGGTTCGGGAAACGCGCCGGCAGGATGGTGGGTTCCTGGTTCTTGCCGTCGTAGTTGTCCTGGAAGTCAACGGTGTCCTCGTTGATGTCCCGGACCATCTCCATGGCCAGCTGGGCCATCTTGGTTTCGGTGTAACGCGGGGCGGCGGCGCCGTCGTTGCCCGGGGAGCCGAAGTTGCCCTGGCCCAGGGCCAGCGGGTAGCGCATGGTCCAGTCCTGGATCAGGCGGACCAGGGCGTCGTAGATCGCGGTGTCGCCGTGCGGGTGGTACTGGCCCATGACCTCGCCGACCACGCGGGCGCACTTGTTGTAGGAGCGCTCGGGGCGGTAGCCGCCGTCGTACATCGCGTAGATCACGCGGCGGTGCACGGGCTTCAGGCCGTCGCGCACATCCGGCAGCGCGCGGCCCACGATGACGGCCATGGCGTAGTCAAGGTAGGAGCGCTGCATCTCGGTCTGCAGGTCGATCTGGTCGATCTTGTCGACGCCGAGGTTCACCGCCACGGCGTCGTCGATCACCGCGCCCTCGACGATCTCGTCGCTGCCGGGTGCGTTGTCCTGCGGGTTTTCGGGAGTCTGATCGCTCATCGATTTCTTCCTCTAGTCAAAAGTCTGTGTCTAAAACGCGGGGGAGTGCGGGAAATCGAGGACTAGATGTCCAGGAAGCGCACGTCCTTGGCGTTCTGCTGGATGAAGTTTCGACGCGATTCGACGTCCTCGCCCATCAGCACGGAGAAGATCTGGTCCGCGGCGGCGGCGTCGTCCATGGTGATCTGGCGCAGCGTGCGGTGCTCGGGGTCCATGGTGGTGTCCCAGAGTTCCGAGTAGTCCATCTCGCCCAGGCCCTTGTAGCGCTGGATGCCGTTGTCCTTGGGCAGGCGCTTGTTCTTCGCGGCGCCGGCGACCAGCGATTCGTCGCGTTCCTTGTCCGAGTACACGTATTCGTGCGCGGCGTTTGACCACTTAATGCGGTACAGCGGCGGCTGCGCCAGGTAGACGTAGCCGTTCTCGATCAGCGGGCGCATGAAGCGGAAGAGCAGGGTCAGCAGCAGCGTGGTGATGTGCTGGCCGTCGACGTCTGCATCGGCCATCAGCACGATCTTGTGGTACCGCAGCTTGGCCATGTCGAATTCCTCGCCAATGCCCGTGCCGAAGGCCGTGATCATGGCCTGGACCTCGGCATTGCCCAGCGCGCGGTCAAGCCTGGCGCGCTCGACGTTCAGGATCTTGCCGCGCAGCGGCAGGATGGCCTGGGTGTGCGGGTTGCGCCCGCGCTTGGCCGAGCCGCCTGCGGAGTCGCCCTCCACGATGAAGACCTCGCACTCGGCGGGGTTCTTCGAGGAGCAGTCCGAGAGCTTGCCCGGCATGCCGAAGGATTCCAGCGGGGACTTGCGGCGGGCGTTGTCGCGGGCCTTGCGTGCGGCCATGCGCGCCTGCGAGGCGAGCTGGGCCTTGCGGATGATGTCCCGGGCGGTGTTCGGGTTGCGCTCGAGCCAGTCGCCGAGTTCCTCGTTGACCACGCCCTGGACGAAGCCCTTGGCCATCGAGTTGCCCAGCTTGGTCTTGGTCTGGCCCTCGAACTGCGGCTCGGAGAGCTTGACGGAGATGACCGCGGTCAATCCCTCGCGGATGTCGTCGCCCGTGAGGTTCTCGTCCTTTTCGCGCAGGATCGTCTTTTCGCGCGCATAGCGGTTGATCAGCGAGGTCATGGCGGCGCGGAAGCCCTCTTCGTGGGTGCCGCCCTCGTGGGTGTTGATGGTGTTGGCGTAGGTGTGCACCGACTCGGAGTACGAGTTGGTCCACTGCATGGCGACCTCGACGCTGATGCCCTTGGTGGTGTCCTCGGACTCGAAGGCGATGACGTCCTCGTGGACCAGCTCGACCTTCTTGGAGGAGTTCAGGTGCTTGACGTAGTCGAGCAGCCCGTCCTTGTAGAGGTAGTCCACCACGCGGTGCTTCGGGGCGGCGTCGTTGGCCTCGTCTTCCTCGGTGGCGATCTCGTCGGCGTCGATCTCGAGGGTGCGCTCGTCGGTGAGGGTGATGCGCAGTCCCTTGTTCAGGAACGCCATCTGCTGGAAGCGGGCTCGCAGGGTCTCGAAGTCGAACTCGACGGTCTCGAAGATCGAGGCATCCGCGTAGAACGTCTGCGTGGTGCCGGTCGCGTCGGTGTCTTCGCCCTTGACGAGCGTGCCCTGCGGCTTGCCGCCGTCGGCGAAGGACATGTGCCAGGAACTGCCCTGGCGGCAGATCTCGGTCTCCACGCGCGAGGACAGGGCGTTGACCACGGAGATGCCCACGCCGTGCAGGCCGCCGGAGACAGCGTAGCCGCCGCCGCCGAACTTGCCGCCGGCGTGCAGGATGGTCATGACGACCTCTACCGTGGGCTTGCCCTCGGTGGGGTGGATGTCGACCGGGATGCCGCGGCCGTTGTCCTCGACGCGCACGCCGCCGTCGGCCTGCAGGTTGATCTTGATGTGGTCGCAGTGCCCGGCCAGGGCCTCGTCGACGGAGTTGTCGACAACCTCGTAGACCAGGTGGTGCAGGCCGCGCGGCCCGGTGGAACCGATGTACATGCCGGGGCGCTTGCGCACCGCTTCGAGGCCTTCAAGAACCGTGATGTCCTGGGCGCCGTAGGTGTGCTCCACTCGGCCGCTGACCTGCTCTTCTGCAGGTTTTGCGGCGGGTGTTTCAGCTGCCTCTACGGAATCGATTGGTTCCTGGGGTGTGGTGTTATCGGTAGACACAGGTGCTACAGACTCCTCAAACAGTGGAAGGCCGAACACCGAAGGTGCCCGATCATGAACCAGCGTCTTGTCGCACGGACAAAACGCCTGTTCCAATTCTACCGCGCCGGTCCAAATTATCCCGCCATTGACGGGCGGCTATATACCGCCACTGGCCGCCAAGCAGGGTTGGGAGCGATTGGTCCGGCCTCGCGTGGGGGGCTATGTGGCTCGGGCCGTCCCGGTGCGCCAGTCGGCCAGCTACGCGTTTTGGCTCTGCTACCCGTAGGTGTCGCGCGGACCGCGGCCCTTGACCGATCGGCCGCCGTGGCGCCAGGAGGGCGCGGCGGGCCCGAGGACCCGGATCACGGTGATCACTCCCGCGCCCAGTTCCTTGTCGAAATGCTTCAGCAGTTCGTGGGAGAGCAGCCGCATTTGCGTGGCCCAGGTCGTGGAGTCGCAGCGCACCACCACGGTGGAATCCTCGAAGGACTCGGGGGTGCAATGCGCGGCAATCTGCGGACCCACCAGCTCGCTCCAGCGCGAGAGCACCGAGCCGACGGCCACCGGGGCGCTCCAGCCCCGGTCGCGCACGATCTTGCCGAAGAGGTTGCCGATTTCCTGGGGGTCCCGTCCGTCGGTGTATTTCGCCGGCGCGGAACTCGCCCGCCGCCGCGCCTTACGCGCCGCGGCGTTCTCCTCGAACTTGGCGGCCTTGGCGGCGTCGATTCGGGCTTCGCCCCGGCTCAGGGCCGACTCGCGCATGCGGTTGAGGATCGCGCGGGCTGCGTCCAGCGCCTCGGGGGCGTGTGGATCCTTCTCCTCGCTCACGAGTGCACCACTCCCGGGCTGACCTTCAGGAACGTGCCGCCGAGCTCCTCGGGCACGTCCCCGGCGACCGCGGCGGTGACAATCACCTGGTCGGCGCCGGCCACGATGGAGGCCAGGCGCGTGCGCCGCGTGGCGTCGAGTTCGGCAAACACGTCGTCCAGGATCAGGATCGGTCCGGCGCCGGGCCGCGGATCGTCCTCGCCCATGACCTTGTAGGCGGCTAGCCGCAGCGCCAGGGCCAGGGACCAGGTTTCGCCGTGGCTGGCGTAGCCCTTCGCCGGGGCACCGCCCAGCGTCAGCAGGACGTCGTCGCGGTGCGGACCAACCAGTGTGATGCCTCGTTCAAGTTCCTTGGTACGCGTTTTCAACAGGGCCGCGAGGAACATTTCCTCGAGTTCCTCCGTGCTGGCCTCCAGCAGCGCGGCCGGGGCCACCCGCGCGCTGTCGTCTTCCCCCGCAGTCGCCCCTGCGGGTGATTCCTCGCCGTCGAAATCGTCCAGGACCGTGGCCTGGTAATAGGCGCGGGCTTCCTTGTTGGCGTCGGCAAGCGACGCGTAGGCGGCACCCATGTAGGGGGAGAGCATGCGCAGCACCTCCAGGCGCCCGCGCAGTACCCGGGCACCAGCACGTGCGAGATGGGTGTCCCAGACGTCGAGCGTGGATTCGTGTGCGGTGGAGGGCTTGCCTCCCGCCCGGGCCGACTTCAGCAGGGCGTTGCGCTGTTTCAACACCCGATCGTAGTCCCCGCGCGTCGCGGCCTCGCCGGGGCGCAGGGTCACCAGCAGCTCGTCAAGGAAACGGCGGCGGTTGGAAGGATCGCCCTTGACGAGGGCCAGGTCCTCCGGTGCGAAGAGCACTGTGCGCACGATCCCGAGGATGTCGCGGGCCCGCACCGGGTTGGCGCGGTTGATCCGGGCGCGATTTGCCTTGCCGGCGGTGATTTCCACCTCGAGGGTGGTGACCAGATTGGCCCGCTGGACGCGTGCACGGACCAATGCCCGGTCGGTGCCAAATCGCAGCAGCGGTGCATCATTGGTGACCCGGTGGGAGGAAAGCGTTGCCAGATAGCCAATGGCCTCGACAATGTTGGTCTTGCCGACGCCGTTGGAACCTACCAGGACGTTGGTGCCAGGCCCCAGCTCGACATCGGCTTGCGCATATGAGCGGAAGTCGGTGAGAGAGACATGTGAGATATACACCTATACGTCCTGCGGTGGGATCAAGGGGCGGGGTGCCAAAGATCTGGTGATGAAGCCTTGGCTGGAACCGCCAAGAAAAGTTGTGTTCGACCGCTCCGTTTGGAGCGGACGTGGAGCGGTCGAACACGAGATTGCGACGGGTGGAAAAACCAGGTTTTCCCCCGCGGGCAACCTAATTGGGCAAGTTTGGTAGGCGCACCGGCATGACCAGGTAGCGGTATTGGTCGCTGTCCTGTCCGTCCAGGGAGGATTGCGCCGTCATCATGGCGGGCTTCGGTGCACTGGTGAAGGAGAAACGCACGAATTCGCTGTCGAATGCGTTCAGTCCCTCGCTCAGGTATGCGGGGTTGAATGCGACGGTGATTTCCTCGCCGTCGATCTGCGCCTCGATGGATTCCTCGGCCTGGGCATCCTCACCGGTGCCGGCATCGAGGGAGAGCTGGCCGCCGGAGAAGGAAAGCCTGACCGGGGTGTTGCGTTCGGCAACAACCGCCACGCGGCGGACGGCCTCCATGAGATCGGAGGTGCGCACGGTGGCATGAATCGGCGTGTTTTCCGGGAAGAGTGAGCGGATCTTCGGGTAGTCACCGTCCACGAGCAACGAGGTTGTCCTGCGGTTTCCGCTTTCGAAACCGATGAGTTCGTTGCCTTCGCCCAGGGCAATCTTCAGTTCGCCTGCGGATCCCAGGGTCTTGGCAACCTCGTTCAGGGTCTTCGCCTTGACCAGCGCAGAGGTGGAAATGCCTGCTTGTGAGGGCTTCCAGTGGACTTCACGCATGGCCAGTCGGTAACGGTCAGTGGCCAGGAAGGTGATCAGGTCGTCTTCGATCTCCATCTTGACACCCGTGAGAATCGGCAAGGTGTCGTCCTTGGACGCGGCAACGATCACCTGGTTGATTGCATGGGCAAAAGCCTCGCCATCGACGACACCTGTGACCTCGGGAAGCGATGGAAGTTCCGGATATTCCGCCACCGGCATGGTGGCCAGGTGGAAGCGGCTTCGACCGCACGTCAGGGTGACCTTGGTGCCGTCGGTTTCAATGACCGCGGTGGCGTTTGGAAGACTTCGGCAGATTTCCGCCAGCAACTTGCCAGAGACCAAAATGGTTCCCTCGGCGGCGACATCTGCAGCGATTTCGAGGTGGGCAGAGATCTCGTAGTCGAACCCGGCCAAGGAAACGGTACCGCTGGTTGCGGTGATGAGGATGCCTGAGAGCACCGGGGAGGGCGGCCGTTGGGAAAGTGAACGGGCGGTCCAGGACACGGCTTCGGCCAATACATCCTTTTCAACGCTGAACTTCACGAAGTGGTCCGCCTTTCACGACGAAGTCGACAGTACATGACTTAAAGCAAGCTTAGCGGCTCGGAAAAAATCCAAACGCAGAACCGATTCGGGAAACGGTATGAGTTGGCACGCTCGCTTTGTGAACCGACTGCATCTGATGGCAGAACTACGGCACAGCCTTCGAGCATACCGGCTTTTACAAGTCCGTGATGATGATCGGGCTTCTGGCTTGGAGTGAAACGTGGCTTTGGGGCTCGAAACCAGAATCCCATGCGCGCCGTGGATCAACGAGGCAGCGATTGCATCCGGGTATTCGGGAAGCGCCACTTTAGAAACCAGACCAAATCAACAGAAGCCAGGGAAATCACATGTCCGGCGTATGCCGGAGACCAGTGGATGTGGTTCGCGAAGCTTCCCGGAGGGGTTTGCCTGCGGTGAATCATTCTGACGAACGCTTTTCAGCTCATGGACAAGGAATTCAAGTGGCTCGGCCTTGCCCTTGGCAGCAAAGAAGATCCAGTGACGAAGTTCCGGCAAGCAGCAATCCAGAGGAGACGTTTCCACGAATTGATCTCCTGGCCAACCGGTACTCGGCAATCCAGACAAAGAGGTCGACGAGGAGGCATTTGACGCAGTTTGGACGCATGGGTGCAGAAGTGGACTTGTTATCTGGATGAATAAGAAAGATGGGATTAGTAGTGTTAATAACCCCTGTGGATACTGTGGATAAGCACTCCCGGCCGCGGGAACGCACCAATTATGCATGTGCACAACATGTGACTGGGCGTGACACTGAGTGTCACGGCTCCGTGGATAACTTTTCCCGTGAATTAAGGGATCCACAGCTGCCCCTGTAGTTATCCGCAGGGAATCGATGTAGTCCACTTAATAATCCACAGGTTTATCCACACCTGTGGTTATTGGATTTGTGGGCCTTCTAGCCTTCGCGTTGCCGTTGCTTGATTCGGTTGGTCAGCTCGGTCACTTGATTGAAAATGGCCCGCCGCTCGGCCATGAGTTCGCGGATCTTGCGGTCGGCGTGGATCACGGTGGTGTGGTCACGGCCACCGAGTTCCTGGCCAATCTTCGGCAGCGACATATCCGTGAGTTCTCGCAAGAGGTACATCGCGATTTGTCGTGCAGTCACCAGGGTCCTGGTTCTGGATTTGCTGTTGAGCTCTTCAATCGTGAGGTTGAAGTACTCCGCTGTCTGGGCAACGATGGTCGCCGGCGTAATCTCCTGGGCGCCCTCGTCGGTGATCAAGTCCTTCAGAACCGTTTCTGCAAGGCTCATGTCAACGGTTTGGTTGTTGAGCGACGCGAAGGCAGTAACGCGGATCAAGGCGCCCTCGAGCTCCCGGATATTCGTGGAGATCTTGGAAGCGATGTATTCCATGACCTCATCGGGCGCGGAAAGGTTCTCGGCCGTGGCCTTCTTGCGCAGAATCGCGATGCGGGTTTCAAGCTCGGGCGGCTGGATGTCGGTGAGCAGGCCCCATTCAAAACGCGATCGCATGCGGTCTTCGAAGCCCGAGAGTTGTTTTGGCGGCAGGTCAGAGGTGATCACAACCTGCTTGTTGTGGTTGTGCAGGGCATTGAAGGTGTGGAAGAACTCTTCCTGGGTTGCGTCCTTGTTGGCCAAAAACTGGATGTCGTCGATCAGCAGGATGTCGACGTTCCGGTAGGTCTGCTTGAAGCTGGCACCCTCATCGTCCCGAATGGAGTTGATGAAGTCGTTGGTGAACTCCTCGGAATTCACGTAGCGGACGCGGATGCCGTTGTAGAGATGGCGGGCGTAATGTCCGATTGCGTGAAGCAGGTGAGTCTTGCCAAGACCGGAATCGCCATAGATAAACAAGGGGTTGTAGGCCTTGGCCGGAGCCTCTGCAACCGCCACGGCGGCGGCGTGGGCAAAACGGTTCGAAGAACCAATGACAAACGTATCGAAGATGTACTTGGGGTTCAGCCGGCCGAATTCCTGGGAATTGGAAGGAGGCGAAGGCTGAGGAAGCACATCGCTGATCCGTGCCTTGGGAACGGGTGGAAGCTCGACCGGGGGAGCCGGGACCTCTTCCGGGACCAAGTCCGAGTCGATGCTGAACGCGCACCTGATATCCGACTGGAAAACAAGCTTCAGCGACTGTTCAAGCGGATCCTTGAGCTGGGTTTGGAGAACGTCACGAGTCAACTCGTTGGGAACCGCCAGCAAGAGCGTCGTTCCGATGAGACCTTGGGGCTGTGCCAAGGCGGCAAATGCACGCTGCATGGGCGTCACACGGTCGTCTTGTTCGATATGGCGAACTACCTGGCGCCAGGCACTGCCGACACTATTGGTCTCGTCCGTGCTCACAATTAGGCCCCTTCGTTCTGTTACATCGACCAAACGGGCGACGAATGGGGCCCAGAACTGCCGGACCCCAACGGAATGATTCTAGCCGTCATCCACAGCGTTATGCACAGACGGTGGATAACTCGGGGTGGATATCTCCCAAGGGCTTGCAAATCTGCGGGGTTCCAAGTAAAAATTGATCTCTAGGATCAAGGTGTCAGGCCCGCTATTCGGATTTTTTGGCCGCTTATCCACCGCGGTATCCACAATTAAGATCACATTGTGCACAGGGTCCCGGTGGGCCGTCGCTGGGCTCAATTTGACGTACCTTCACTTGCACCCCTATCGTTGTGTAGTCCTATGTGCGCACTTTTGGCACTGTGAGATGCCTTCGAAGACCTATTGGCCATCGAAAGCATGGAACAGTCCATGAGGGCCACCTGAATACGAGCGTCGGCCTGTTCTTCCCTACTTATTAGCAACGGGCAAGGCGCATCACATGATCGTCTTGGAGTTACTACCGTGAGCAAGCGGACTTTTCAGCCGAATAACCGTCGTCGTGCCAAGAAGCACGGTTTCCGACTTCGTATGCGTACCCGTGCAGGCCGTGCCATCTTGGCAACCCGCCGCGGCAAGGGTCGCGTCGAACTTTCTGCATAACCATTAAGCACTACTGTCCTGGAATGGCGCAGGTTTTCGTGGGTTCTTTGTTTTTCAGACTCGACGCGTGACGTCGTGTTGCCAAAGAACCAACGTTTGCGCCTTTCGCAGGACTTTACAGCCACTGTACGTTCCGGCGCCCGCACTGGGCGCCGGAACGTAGTGCTATATGCACGGGTTCGCTCCGACGAACCCCAGGGCAATAACCGTTTTGGTTTTATCGTTTCCAAGGCCGTTGGCAATGCCGTGCACCGCAACCTCGTCAAGCGACGGATGCGTGCATTGGCCAAGCAGTTCTCTGCGGATGCCACCGGTCTCGACGTCGTGCTCCGGGCTTTGCCTGGCTCCGCCGGCACCGATTGGAACGATTTGAGCCAGCAGGTCCTCTCCGGACTTGAATCGGTTGTCCGTAAGGCAGGTGCTAAGCATGAAAAAGGATCCTAGACCCAGAACCGGGCTCATCTGGTTCCTGATAGATATCCCCAGAAACCTCCTCATCGGGTTCCTGATGGTGTATCGCAAGATTATTTCGCCGGTCTATGGCGATGTTTGTCGCTACTTTCCCAGCTGCTCGGCCTATGGCCTTGAAGCAGTTACGGTACATGGCGCCATCAAAGGCATCGGATTAACCATCTGGCGTGTCTTAAGATGTAATCCTTTTAGCCATGGCGGGATCGATTACGTTCCCGACGGCCGACGAATTTGGCCAGAAGGCAAGACCCCCAAGATCATGGTGATGAATCATCCTCCGATTCCCGCCGACGAAGATGCCGCAGATGCGGCCTGAGGAGCATGACCGGTAATGACAAACTTCTTTGACCTGCTACTGAGCCCTTTTCGGTATGTAGTCTCGTGGATCCTTTGGGCCTTCCACGAATTGTTCACTCGAATCGGACTTGACCCCAGCTCGGGGTGGACCTGGGCGCTGTCCATCGTCTTCCTGGTGCTCTTGATTCGTACGGCCTTGATTCCGGTCTTCGTCAAGCAGATCAAGGCACAGCGCGCCATGCAGGCCCTGCAACCTGACCTGCGCAAGCTTCAGGCCAAATACAAGGGCAAAAAGGACCAGCTCTCGCAGCAGGCCATGATTGCGGAGCAGCGACAGCTGTTCAAGAAGCACAAGACGAACCCGCTTTCTTCATGCCTGCCCATGCTCGTGCAGATGCCGTTCTTCTTTGCGCTGTTTACTGTTTTGAACAACGCTTCCAAGGCCAGTGCGACCAATTCGGCTGTTGGCGCGCTTTCTGCCGATCACATCCGTAGTTTTGACAATTCGTCGATTTTTGGCGCCCGTCTTTCCGACACCTTCCTGAACACCTTGAACTCGGGATCCCCAAGCGCCGCGGTGATCATTGTTGCCGTCATCATGATTCTTGCCATGACTGCCTCGCAGTTCATCACGCAGAAGCAAATCATGTCCAAGAACATGACGAAGGAAGCCCTCGAGGGTCCCTTCATGCAGCAGCAGAAGATCATGCTCTATATCCTTCCGCTGGTCTTCGGCATCGGCGGGATCAACTTCCCGATCGGTGTCCTGATCTACTGGACGGCCACGAACCTTTGGACTTTGGGCCAGCAGTACTACGTAATTCGCAACAACCCGACTCCCGGTTCGCAGGCAGAGCGCGAGCTCAATGAGCGCCGTGCCGCCAAGGGACTTCCTCCGATCGGCCAGAAGAAGGCTGAAGCCGAAGCTGCAGCAGCGGTCGTCGAGGAGCCAAAGGTGCAGCGCGTGCAGCCCCAGCGCAAGAACAGGAAGAAGAAATAGTCATGAGCAATGTTGAGCAGAGCGAAACTGTCGATACCGCAAATCCGGTACAGGAAAACGATGTTCCCGATGAAGCGAGGAACATCGAAGAGGAAGGCGACATCGCCGCGGACTACCTCGAGGAATTGCTCGATATTGCGGACCTCGACGGAGACATCGACATTGAAGTCCGTGGTGGGCGGACCTACATTTCAATCGCCGGTGAACCCGAAGACGAAAAGTCGCTGCGTCGCCTGATTGGTGCCAAGGGCGAGGTTTTGGACTCCCTGCAGGAGCTCACCCGGCTGGCCGTCTTGACAGCGACCGGCAACCGTTCGCGTCTAGTCCTGGACATCACTGGCTACCGCCAGGGGCGAGCCGGTGAACTCAAGCGCATTGCCGAGGAAGCCGCCGCCAGGGTCAAAGCCAACGGCGAAAGTGTAGCCCTCGAGCCCATGAGCGCCTACGAACGCAAGCTGGTACACGATTGTGTGGCTGCCCTGGGCATGCAAAGCGAGTCCGAGGGTGAAGGCCCCGGCCGCCACATCGTTGTGTCTCCAGCCGACTCTTAAGCCCGGAACCAAGGAACAACAATTCTATGAGCAACGAAGTAGAACTTACCGCAGAAGAGAGCCAAGCCGCCCGGACAGTGTTTGGTGATCGCCTGGGGCTTGCCGAGCGCTATGTTCAGCATTTGGCCACCTCCGGCATGGAACGCGGACTGCTAGGCCCTCGTGAAGTTCCACGCCTGTGGTCCCGGCATGTCTTGAACTGTGCCGTCGTTGCCACCCTAATTGACGAGGGCGCTCATGTGGCTGACGTAGGCAGTGGGGCAGGGCTCCCGGGACTGACGTTTGCCTTGGCTCGTGCCGACCTTGAGCTGACCTTGATCGAGCCATTGGAGCGGCGCTGCATCTGGCTGCACGAAGTCGTCGAGGACCTTGAGTTGGAAAACGTCACGGTGATGCGTGGGCGCGCCGAGCAAGTCGTGGAGCACGTGAACGCGGACTTTGCCACGGCTCGCGCGGTGTCGGCTCTGACGAACCTCGCAGGGCTCACCATCCCGCTACTTCATGGGAAGGGGACTGTCCTGGCCATCAAGGGGCGCTCTGCGGCCGAAGAAGTCGAGAAGGCTGCGAAGATGATTCGTCGTCTCGGAGGTAAGAAGACCGAGGTCGTAACGGTGGGAGAAGAGATTCTCAGCGAACCAACCACCGTGGTGCGTATCAACGTAGGTTAGCGCATTAGCGATAGGCTGTATCAGGTGGCTCCATGCCACCTGTTGAGTTAGTAGAAAGAACTGTTTTGAAGCGTAGCGTTAACAAGATTCCACCGTTTGCAGCGCTTTTCGCTAGTTTTGGCTCATCAAACTCTCAAGAACAACCTAAAACGATTGATTCAACCGAGTCCGATGTTGTTTCACGTGAAACAATCTTTACCACTGCAATGATTCTCGACGAGATCGAAGCGGTGGAATTGGCGGATTCCGATGGAGAGGACCCAGTGGTGGCGAAGGAACCTGTGATGGCACGAAACGTTTTCGATACCACTGACGATAGTTCTCCGCTGGCAAGCCAGCTGGCAAGCGAACACAAAAGGCGGGAAAAGTTGAGCGGCCGGCAGTTGCCCAAGCCGGACACCACCCGCTACATGACTGTCAGCAACCAAAAGGGTGGCGTCGGCAAGACGACGACCACTGTAAACATTGCGGCCGCCCTGGCCATAGCGGGCCTCAACGTCCTGGTGATTGATATTGATCCGCAGGGAAACGCTTCGACTGCGTTGGGCATTGAACACCACGCGGATGTCGACAGCATTTATGATGTGCTCATCAACGACTTACCTCTCGCTGAAGTTGTGGCCACATGCCCTGACATCAATAACCTGACCGTGGCACCTGCAACCATCCACTTGGCTGGGGCGGAAATTGAGCTCGTGTCGCTGGTGGCCCGCGAGCAACGGCTGCGACGAGCCCTGGAACAGTATGCTGAGTATCGCGATGCGAACGGCATGGACCGCCTGGATTACGTTTTCATCGATTGCCCGCCCAGCCTCGGGCTTTTGACAGTCAACGCGTTTGTTGCCGCCCGCGAGGTCTTGATTCCTATCCAGTGTGAATACTATGCATTGGAAGGCCTCAGCCAGCTCCTCAAGAACATTGAAATGATCCAGAAGCATCTCAATTCGGATCTCACGGTCTCGACGATTCTCCTGACCATGTATGACGGCAGGACAAACCTCGCCGCTCAGGTTGCAAGCGAGGTTCGCGAGCATTTCCCGAACCAGGTGTTGCAGGCCTTGATTCCCCGCAGCGTGCGCATCTCCGAAGCACCCAGCTATCAGCAGACGGTCATCACTTATGATTCGAGCTCTACGGGTGCGCTTTCCTACTTGGAAGCAGCTGCCGAGATCGCCGAGCGCGGCAACCACTAGGTTTTGTTGCGCTTCCGGTAATTTTCCATGTCTGACCCACGCCAAAGCGAGAATAGTCTGGCCACGGTTCGATAAGTGCCCAATTTAAGTTGTTTTAGAGTAAGAATGCCGAAGAAGCGTCTCTTTGGCGGATAGCTACATGACCTGGGGTCGGGTAGGGTGCAAAAAGTCGCACTTCGGGCTTCTGCGAGCCACACCCGTGAGCCGCGTCCTCAACAATCAATCACCACCCAGTAGAATTGCCTTGGGTCAGGGTAGTAACGGTGTCGAAAGGGAGTAACATCCAATGTCGGAAAAGCGACGTGGTTTAGGACGAGGTCTTGGTGCATTGATTTCGAGCAGCCCGGTCGCGGAATCCGAGGAGGAGACTCCAGCGAATGTTTCACGTGAAACATCAAAGCCGGCCACCGCGAAAACGGCAAAGAATCCGGAACTGATTCCTTCCAAGCCAAAGACCGCTGCCGGTGGCGCCAATGGCAAAAAGGCTCGGCCGGTCGATATGTTCTTCGTGCCGGGCAAGACCGAAGAAGAAGTTGCCGCAGAAAAAGCCAAATCGGCCCCAGCCACGTCCGCAGCTGCTAAAAAGCGCCGCGCCCAGATGCCGGGTCTCATTGCGTCTTCCGGCCGTGCTGGAGAGATGGAAGCGGTTGAAACTGACACCAGCAACCTAGTGGAGGTGCCAGGTGCCAGCTTTGCCGAGCTGTCGGTTGACCAGATCCACCCGAACCGTAAGCAACCGCGTTCATACTTTGACGAAGAACACATGGACGAATTGGTCCACTCCATTCGCGAAGTCGGCCTGCTGCAACCGATTGTGGTTCGTCCCTCCAAGGAGAATGACAAAGAACCATACGAGATCGTTATGGGTGAACGCCGATGGCGTGCCACCCAGGCAGCCGGCCTTACAACAATTCCGGCAATCGTCCGTGAAACGCAAGACGATGATCTCCTCCGGGATGCACTACTGGAAAACCTTCACCGTTCGCAGCTCAACCCGCTCGAAGAGGCAGCCGCGTACCAGCAGCTTCTTAGCGAATTCGATTGCACACAGGAAGTCCTGTCGGAACGTATAGGTCGTTCACGGTCGCAGATTTCCAATACAATCCGACTAATGAAGTTGCCCGCACTGGTGCAGCGTCGAGTAGCCGTGGGTGTCATATCCGCCGGACATGCGCGTGCGCTGTTGGGTCTCGCCGATGCCGCGGAGATCGAGCAGCTGGCACAGCGGATCGTCAACGAGGGGATGTCCGTCCGGGCTACCGAAGAAGCCGTGGCCATGAGTGATGGTCAGCAAAAGCCGCGCAAGACCGCGGCTCCGAAGCAGACGCCGCGCCATGAGCGGTTGGACTTCTTGGCAACTTCGCTCTCTGACCGGCTTGATACGAACGTAAAGATTTCGTTAGGTGCTCGGAAGGGTCGTGTCAGCATCGAATTCGCCAGCGTCGATGATTTGAACCGCATCATGAGCGTGCTGTCGCCGGAGTCCGAAGCGAAGTAGGCAATCAGGCGAAAAAAGGGTGGAGTGTTTCACGTGAAACACTCCACCCTTTTCGTTTAACCAAGTAGGGATACTTTGTAGCTGGACGTCCAGTGCTCTCGGAGTCGACGGCCACAGCACCGACCTGTGCCGCGTGGGGTCTCGCATGGCGTCAAGGAGCCCGCAGAAGCCCTCGAGAGCGACTGGGGGCATCTCCGGACTACGTACGGCACCAGACGTCCCCGAAGGCCCCTAGGGGGCCCCTGGGGGCAGCCATGCGAGGGTCGGCATCGAATAGGGGAGTCGGACTTGTGTGGCGACTTATGGTGACTGCGAACCAGGACAAGTACGACAACTGCACCCATGCCTGAGTCCAGGAGCGGCGCGACAGTGCTGTCGCCATGAATTGAGACCGATCAAGCTCCAGCGCTTAGGACGCCTGTGCGGTCGAGTATTGGCAGAGGATGAGGCTGTCAGACACGAGCGAACACCCATCGTCGATGACGGGCTGCACCCGGTGGACGCTAGATCTTCGTTTCAATCGAATCGCTTGGAACTTGCCGGCTACCCAGGAAGTCCGTGATTCCACTCCAGAGAAGCGGTGGCTGGACTGCCCTCCACTGACGCCCAGACAAGATCAATCGTGCATGGTGGAGATGATGTTTCACGTGAAACAAGATGACGGCTGCCGAAGCGCTTCAGGAGTAGCGCTATCACGACCTGAGGATGACGCATGGTCCCACCGATTGAAAACGAGAGCGGTGATGAGGCAAGACAGCGGACGATTGCAGAGTTGTCCACCCAACTATTGGTCCGCAACGGTATTCGGCGCTTTGGGGGACACTGTCCAGTCCCCTTGGGGCCACTGATGCTGCCAATTCGGGCCAGCAGCGGCCTGGGTCGGAACCGGCGGGCTCCAACTCGTGAATTCATGCCCGGGAGGACCAGAGCGTCTCGCGCATGTTCCCATCTCCGGACTCGATCCAGGTGGCAGTTCGGCCGGCGGGCCCCCGGTGCGGCTCGGACCTGTCAAGTGGAAATCGCTCGCCCTTGGTGCTGGCCATGGTCGCCACGTCCAATATCGGTGGCTCCCGTCGAAGTAAATATCCATTCTCAGTTGAACGCCGACGCGCGAGGATGTCTTGGAAGGCTGCGAAAGGGCTGGCCTTTCAAAATATTTCGTGGCCTGAATCGGCGTGGGCCATGTTGTGAGCGGAGAGAACCGAAGACGGAATGGCCAAGACAAGCGTGCCTACCCTCGGCTACTCATGGGAGTGTCAGAGATGCTGGGCCTCATGGACTGACGATCGTTGGAACGGTAGGTACCGCCTGCCTGCCCCGAATCGCGTATTGTCCTCGGGACGTAACGCGAACAGACTGCTGGATTGTGCGATCCGGAGCCGCATGAGTCAAATCCATACGATTTCGGAGTCTGTCCACATCGAATTGGCACGCCCACCAACTTGGTGGCAAGGGCATCCCGGACGCGGCTTTTGGTCGCGATAGTTGGGCGAAGTGACCAATGCCCATGGGTCTGATGCGATGCGACGTAGCCACGCCTTCCGGGCAGTGTAACGACGGCGGAATCTCCGAAGGACTGAAGAGCCCGTACTCGTGCCCCGTGTCGCACAGGTGCAGGTGTGCAACGAGCCGACGGCGGAGTTTGTCCGACCACGGGGGCTGCAGCTGTGAGATGCTGCCCGACGTATTCAATAACCCGTGTCCGGATCCAGGACGCAGCAGTGGAGGATGCCGGAGGAGAGCAAGTTTCCATCGAGATCAATATCTCGGTTTCGTATGTGTCCTGCGCGGAGCGGACGATGGCCGTCCACACCCTGGGCCTCATTCCCTTATCGATGAGTCTTTCCATGGAGTCCAGAACGAGCTCACGGCGACTTTGCCTGCAACTCTGCACGAAGAGAGAATCCAAGTTCGCGGCCCTCCGCGCTTGTGAGCAACCGGATTTGGATGACGATGGTCGACGGCGTCCCCGGGATGGGCATTCGAAACGCTGACGAGGTCCAACGGCATTGCCGCCGGAGACTTCGAGCTCGTTGATCGACGCCGACGGCCATGGTGTGCAGTGGCGCGTAGACGGGGAGGAACGCTGCCCTGTCTGGGGCTACCGCACCGGACAGGGGAGTATGAATGTTGTCCCGGGCTCGCATCGCTGCCGGGACACCCGGACCAGCGGCACGCCAGCTCAGGTTGCCAACAGCCATGGATGGGAGCTGGAAGCCATTCCGATCGCACGTACAGCAGTGGAACCTGTGTCAGCGGCAACCGAACACTGCCCACGGGCGAAACTCTAGGGTGACCCTGCAGCAACCTTGTTGACCGCAGGCGGACATCCTCTTCTTGCCCGGCTGGGGCCCAGAGGAGTCCAGGCCTCCCATGACGGAGATGTTGGCATTCCCTGAGGCGGTCCATCCGAAGCTTCCACGTGAACGTTGTGCTGAATCGAGCCACCCGTGGGAGCTCCTGAGCATCCATCCATGTCTGGCGATGGTGCCGTCACAGAACCGAGCGCGACCGACCGATCCACGGTTTTAGAATGAACTGAGGCGGTCGCTGAACCGGGCACCCTCGTCCGCCCAGGCAGCAACTGAAAGAGGGGCCAATGCCTTTCGGCCGCCGGCACCTGCTCAGGGTTGCCGTCCACGATCGAGTCGACTCCGTGGCAAATTCAATTGCCGCTCATGGCTGTTTTCGACGTGGTGCTGACAACCCGCCACCGACTGTGTCCCGTTGCTGGTGACCAAGCTCGGTGCCTGGTCTCATTCCCCGCTACGCGCCCTGGTCGCCGACCCGGTGCGCGAGTGGCCGGACAAGGCCACGCCCACCGACCGGCGTCGGCTGTTCAATGCCGTGGATGCCGCGTCCGGGACCACCGGATTCCACCATGCGATACATGCGGCCGACACTCTGATCCAACGCGGGGACGGACCGGACATGGCCATGCTGGGCATGCTCGCCCGCCGGCTGGCCGACGGCACCGAACCACCGGCAGCGAACGTGGACTTGAGCGTCTATGACACCTTCACCACCCTGAACATCACCACAGGAGAGGTCGCATGAACCCGATCACCGACCAAGACCTCCTCGAGGCCGGTAAGCACGCCTCGCTCACCGGCAGCGTGTTGACCGAATGGGCCGAGAAGGGCACCCCGAAGCAACGCGAATACCTGCACGGGGTGCTGGTCGCCGAGCACGAATCCCGGCTCGAATCCCGGCGACAGCGGCTGCTCAAGGCCGCACGGCTGCCCGCGATGAAATCACTGACCGGGTTTGACTACAGCAACGTCAGGTTCCCCGAAGACTATGGAAGCCATCCCCTTGAATCCCTGGACTTCATTGACCGGGCGCAGGACCTGGTGCTTTACGGGGACGTGGGCACCGGCAAGACCCACATGGCCACAGCCCTGGTGGCGGCCGCGTGCCGGCAGGGCATCGCCGCGAGGTTCTTCACCACCTCGGCGCTGGTGATGATGCTGCGCCGGGCGAAGGAGGAGGACCGGCTGGACAAGGAACTCGCGTCCCTGGCCAAGAACCAGTTGATCGCCATCGATGAGCTGGGATACCTGCCGATCGACAACGAGGGGCCAGGCGCTTGTTCCAGGTGATCGCGGACGGGTATGAAAAACGGAGCCTGATCATCACGACAAATTTGGAGTTTTCTCGGTGGGGCAGCGTGTTCGGGGACGACAACATGGCTGCCGCCGTCATCGACCGGCTGGTGCACCATGGGCGGCTGTTGCAGTTCCGTGGCGAGTCCTACCGGGTCAAGAATGCGCTCATGAAGTAGGCCAAACGCCGACATGGCAGGAAACCGAGCCCACGTGGCCTGATTCTTAGCGCTTTAATGGCCGACTTAAATTTGACGAAACACAACCGACCCAAGGTGAAGGGATCAGCTCGGGGGGCGACGGAGATAGGCGCTTGGGTTCCACCTTTACGCTCGCCCCCTCGGTGGTAGTCCGTCGGCGAAGTACAAGCGGAGAGATAGGACCGGGCTGCCGGTCACAGAGACCTGTTGCCTTTCTCGGGGGAGTGGTCCCGAGTCCGGGCAGGCAGAGAAGGGGCTCGTGAATCGACCACTTTCGACCGGGGGCCCGGTAAACGTCAGAACCTTTTCCTGGGTGGCGCAGTAGGGGCCAGGCAAAGGTCTTGGTGTACCAGGCTGATGTCAGCCGACGTATTAGCCGTCCAGATCACGGTTTGGACCCCATGGCCGCAAACGCCTTCGGTATCTAACACCTCAGGGCCTGGGCTCATATTTGAGTGTATGAGCAGAAGTCATTGAACCGCGCCTCGAGGCACGACGTCAGTGATCCGGAGTCGGGTACAGGGGTAGCGGTTCCAACTGGGCCGCGAGTTCCAAGCTCGCACCGCTCACCAGGCCCGTCGTCGGACGGGGCGGGCCGAATTGACCGATGAATCGGTTCGAGACCGCGGTAGTTTCCTGACTGAGGTAGTCGTTGAACCCGCCGGACAAGCTCTGTCGGCACGGCATTATGCTGTTTCCTGTTTCAAGGTTCCGCAGGTCGCGGAGCATGGAGCCTGCCACCCAGGCAAGATTCTGCCGAACCGGACGTTGCGCGCACCTCGCCGGATGCCCCACCATGAACGACACCTGCCGCTCCCGGAACGGGAATTCGCAGTGGGCTTGGCCGTGTCATGTGGCGCTGCAATGTGTCGGGTGCATTGGCAGCGTGGATCAGGAACATCGCTTTGTGTACATCTGGACGTCGTTTCAGCCTTTGGTTGCGCCCTCTCGGCAATGCGGCCGACATCTATCGATCCTCGGCGACAGCATTAGGGGACCGATTGAAATGGCTAGGGGAGGACGAGCGATACCGGGACCGAGGGCCAGCAACCCAGCACTCACTATGCGACCTAAAGTCGGGGCGGGCTAAGAGGCAGCGCGGTGTCGGCCACTGGCAGCAGGTGACGGCCAATGCTCTGCTGCGGCTGCGGACCGTTGTCAGGCCTCGATGCGGGTTGCATGGACATATCCAAGGACATTCAACACAGCAACGTGTGCGATGCACTCCTCTACGACAAGGGCGCCCATGATCCGGTGGATATACGAATCCCGAGCCGCAGGGGTACCAGGCACACTGAAAGATCTGACCTCCCTTGGCCCACCAAGCCTTCCGCGATGTTCGCCGATCAACGATCGATTGAGGTACGGCAGGGACTCGACAGGGTGTCGGCCCTTCACCCGCTGGTCATACAACCGGCCCTAGGCAGGGATCTGGAGGCTCGAACGGGTACTGCAGAATCCCTAGGCAGGAAACCAATAGCGTGCGCCAACAAAAGTTTCACGTGAAACATGGACTCAGCTGCACCCGGGGGACACGGGTTCGCGAGCCAGCCAAACCGACAGATGTTTCACGTGAAACGGTTACGCCCATTGCCAATACTCCGCCCCGGCAATCCATGGTTACCCCTCCCTGCGGGGACGAAAATGGATCGCCACCCAGACACCGAGGTAGGCGCCCCACCGCGCCATGAACAGCCAGGGGTGGGCTGCAGGATGAGGCGAACGTTGTATGGTTGTCCGCCGAAAAATGCTTCCGACCGTGGCCATCACCTGCCACAAGATACATGCCGCGAACTGTCCACCAGGGCAAACGGGAGCAACCAACTCGCCGGGGGAGGGGCCCCTGCCCCGCGCCGGAGCAGACGCTGGTTTCATGCCTATGGACTACCTGGGGGCGGGGAGGCGACAAGCGAGCCCAGCACTCCGGGTCGCACGCAATAGGACCTGCCGTCAGCGCAGACGTAGACGCTCACTGGAGCGCGGTCCAGCACTCTCTACGACCATTGGCGCATCCATAGTCCTTCGTCAGCTCCCATGACCGGTCGTGAGATCCGGGTGCATGTCTGGGAGGCGTGGAGCCCGCGGATAGCGCGACTCGGGTCGCTACCGCCATTAGGTATCCGGGCAGCGAAGCCTGGAAATCCACTGGGTCCAGGCTTCCGCCCTAGGATTGGATCCTTGCCGTGGGACATGCAGTGGCTTATCGAACCTGGGGCACGCGCACAGCAGGTATCCAGCAGACAGGCCTTTGGCACCAGAAATCCCACGCGTCACCACAGGCAATCAGGCCGGGTGAGCAAGCGCGGAGGCATCGGCG
>NZ_JCAXDW010000016.1:0-107216 GCF_059759235.1 Paeniglutamicibacter sp. GQ140 | reverse complement strand
ACGGGTTGAGCAGGCGGTGCACGAATTGCTGGGTGCGTTCGTTTTGCGGAGCCCGCAACACGACCTCGGGGTGGCCGCGCTCGACCACCACGCCCTGGTCCATGAAGACGACCTCGTCGGCGACCTCGCGGGCAAAGGCCAGCTCGTGGGTCACCAGGACCATGGTCCAGCCCTCGTCGGCCAACTCCTTGATCACCTTCAGCACGTCTCCGACCAGTTCCGGGTCCAACGCCGAGGTCGGCTCGTCAAAGAGCAGCAGCGAGGGCCGGAGGGCCAGCGCCCGGACAATGCCGACCCGCTGCTGCTGCCCGCCGGAGAGCTGGTGCGGGTACTGGTCGCGCTTGGCTTCCAGCCCGACCCGCGCCAGCAGCACCTCCGCTTCGGCAACCGCCTCCTTGCGCTTGCGCCGCTGCACCTGGACAGGGCCCTCTATCACGTTCTCCAGCACCGTCATGTGGGGAAAGAGATTGTAGTTCTGGAAGACCATGGCGCTGCGGGTGCGCAGGACCTGCGCCTGCTTTTGAGTCGTCCCGCGATCGAAGGCCACGGCGGGCCCGTCGCTGAAGGCAACCTCGCCGCCGTCCGGGATCTCCAAGCCGTTCAGGCAGCGCAGCACCGTCGTCTTGCCGGAGCCCGAGGGGCCGATCAGCGCAAGCACCTGTCCCTTGCCGATTTGCAGGTCGATGGACTTGAGGACCTGGTGGTCCCCGAAGCTCTTCTGCAGGTCGGTCACCTTCAGCAGCGCGGGGGCATTCGTGCCGGGGCTAGTGTGCGACATAGCGGTCAAGCCTTCTTTCCAGTCGTGTCTGGCCGGCGGAAAGCACCAGGCAGACCACCCAATAGACCACGGCCGCCTCGATGTACACCAGCAGGAATTCCTGGCTGAAGGCGGCGATTTCCTGGGCCCTGCGGAACAGCTCGGTGAACAGGATCAGCGAGGCCAGGGAGGTGTCCTTGACCAGGGAGATGAAGGTGTTCGACAGCGGGGGCACCGACACCCTTGCGGCCTGCGGCAGGATCACCCGGCGCAGCGTGGTGGTGCGCGACATGCCGATGGTGTAGCCGGCCTCCCACTGGCCCTTGGCCACCGCGAGGATGGCCGCGCGGATCACTTCGGCCGCGTAGCCGCCCACGTTCAGCGAGAAGGCGATGACGGCGCTGGGCCAGGGGTCCAGGGTCACCCCGATGGACGGCAAACCGAAGAAGATCACGAAAAGCTGCACCAGCAGCGGGGTCCCGCGGATCACAGAGATGTAGGCGCGGGCGATGAACGAGACCACCGGGTTGCGGCTCAGCCGCATCAGCGCCACGACCAGCGCGATCGCCAGGCCGATGGCGAAGCTCAGCAGCGACAGGGGAATGGTCCCGACCAGCCCTCCCTGGACGATGGGCCAAAGCGAACTGCCGACAAGCTCCCAATCGACATCCATGGGCAGTACTCCTTTGCAAGGTGGGGTCGCGGGCCGCAGGGATGCGGCCCGCGGCGATGCCGGGTACTACTTGGTGACGTCGGCCCCGAAGTACTTCTCGGAGATCTTGGCCAGGGTGCCGTCCGCGGCGAGCTCGTCCAGGGCCTTGTCCACGGCCTTGACCAGGTCGTCGCTGCCCTGGCGGAATGTCACGGCACTGAGTGACTTGTCGGTGGTTTCTGCGGCGATCTTGATGCCGTCGTCCTGCTTGGTCTTCTGCGAATCCAGGTAAGTCAGCTTGTCGTTGATGGTGGCATCCACGCGACCTTGCTTCAGCAGCGTGATGGCCTGGGCCCACCCTTCCACGGCTTCGACATTGGCCCCCGAGTCCTTGGCCAGCGTGTTCCAGTTGCTCGTCAGCGACTGGGCGGTGGTCTTGCCCTTCAGGTCCGCGAAGGAGGAAATATCGCTGTTCCCGGCCTCGGTCACGATGACGCCGGTGCTCACGGTGTAGGGCTTGGAGAATTCGTACTTGGCCTCACGCTCCGGGGTTATGGAGACCTGGTTGGCGATGACGTCGAAGCGTCCCGCCTCCAGCCCGGCAAAGATCGCGTCCCACTGGGATTCCTCGAACTTGGGCTCAACGCCGAGCTTTTGGGCCACGGCAGTCACGATTTCCACGTCGAAGCCGGTCAATGCGCCGGTCCCGCCCTCGTGGAAGGAGAACGGCTTGTAGGTGCCTTCGGTGCCGACCTTCAGGACACCCGCGTCCTGGACCTGCTTCAGGGTCAGGCCGGTGGCGGTTCCGGTGGCCGCCGGCGATCCCGAGGGCTCGGTCGAGCCGCCGCATCCGGTGGCAGCCAGGGCGAGCACTGCCGTTGTCATTAAGGCGATGATTTGACGTTTCATGGGAAACGGTCCTTTCGGTGGCGATTGTTCAAGCGCCGGCGGGGGGAGCGGGTCCCTTGGGGCAAGGGGCCGCGTTCCGCGTGGCCAAATGAATCCTGATCAGACGCTAACACGGAGGTGGGGCTGGCATAAGCCTTTTATTCCCCCGTGCGTCGAAGGGCCGTCCAAACCGGCCGATCCGTATCGCTCAGGCCAGCAGCAGGGGAATGAACATCATGGCCGGGACGGCGACGATGGTGGTGAGCAGGACGGTGTCCTTGGCGAGCACCACGCCGCGCTCGTAGCGCGAGGCGGTCACGAAGATGTTTTGGGCGGTGGGAAGTGCCGCCATGATCACCGCGACAAACACGGCGTCTCTATCCAGCCGGAAGAGCCAAACCGACAGGGCCCAGGCAACGACGGGCTGGAAAAACAGTTTCATGCCCGTGGCCAGCAGCGTGTCGGCTCGCCGCCCGCCCGAGGCCTCCAAGGGCTTGGATCCAACCAGGGAAATGCCGAAGGCAATGAGCATGGCCGGAATGGAGGCGCCGGCGATCAACTCGATCGGGTCGGCCAGCGGCTGGGGGAGCGTCAAATCGAACAGCGCGCACACCAGGCCGGCCAGGGAACCGACGATCATCGGGTTCTTCAGCGTCTGGACCAACATGGAAAACACGGTGGTGCGGTGCCTGGAGGTGCTGGCGTCCAGGATGGCCAGGCACACCGGGGAGAACAACGCCAGTTGCCACAGGATCACCGGCGCAGCATGTGCCATGTCACCCAGGACATAGAGGGCGATGGGCAGTCCGAGGTTTGCCGAGTTCACGGTGGAGGCACTCATCGCGCCAATGGTCGACTCGGTCAGGTCGCGGCGCAGCCACCATCGGGTAACCAGCACGAAGACGACGGCCGTGGCCAGGGACGACATCGCCGCAACTCCCAGGAAGGGGCCAAGCACCGAAGCGGGATCCGACTCCGCCAGGGTGGTGAACAACAATGCGGGGCTGGCCACGAAGAAGGTCAGGCGGTTCAGCACATACCGGGCGTTTTCCCCCAGCACGCCGCTTCGACCGACGAAGTAACCCACGACGATGACCGTCCACACCACGGCAAAACCAGAGAGTACGCCATTCATTGGACTCGGATTCCCACTTTCCCCTATTCGGCGCACCGCACCGAGGGGTGCCCCTTAACGCATTGGGACCCGGCCGCAGGCCGGGTCCCAATTTCATAGCGAGCGGGCGACGGGAATCGAACCCGCGTGTCCAGCTTGGGAAGCTGGCGCTCTACCATTGAGCTACGCCCGCAGTGCTCCGGGAAGCCTATTGGCGTCCCGGGCAAAAAACAGCATATCCCAAAGTGGGGTGCCAAAACCTAATCGGGAATCCCGGCGCGTCAAAAAGCGACGTCGGGTGCCGGCGACGCCTTGGGCATGAACGGCCTGGCCAGCGGCTCGGCCAGGCGGGCCGCCACCGGCCCCAGGACCGCCAACAGCAGCACGTAGGCCGTTGCCAGCGCGGCAAGTTCGCCGGTGATGGCACCGGAGGCCACGGCCAGTCCGGCAATGACAATGGAAAACTCGCCGCGGGCGATCAGCGCGACACCGGCGCGGACCCGTCCCGGTATCCCGATGCCGGCCCGCTTTGCCGCCCAGACCCCGGTGGCGACCTTCGTCAACGAGGTGACGATGGCCAACAAGATGGCCATCGGCAGGACCGCGGGAATGCTGGTCGGATCGGTGTTCAGCCCGAAGACCACAAAGAACATGGCGGCAAAAAGGTCCCTCAGCGGTTCAAGCACCTTGGTTGCCGAGTGCGCGGTCGACCCGGAAATGGCAATGCCGAGCATGAAGGCGCCCACCGCCGCGGAGACCTGCAGCGCCGATGCCAGCCCCGCGACCAGCAACGCCGCCCCGATGAGCTTGAGCAGGAAGTTTTCCCGGTCCGAGGAATGGATCAGCCGCGAAATCTGCGGCCCGAAGCGCAACGCGGCCAACAGCACCAGCGTGATGGTGCCCATCGCAATGCCCACCGCACGCAAACCGCCCAGAAATCCGAGCCCGGCCAGGGTGGCGGTGAGCACCGGCAGGTAGATGGCCATGGCGAGGTCCTCGAGCACCAGGATGGAAAGCACCACCGGGGTCTCGCGGTTGCCCAGCCTGCCCAGGTCGGAGAGCACCTTGGCGATGATGCCGGAGGACGACACGTAGGTGACGCCGCCAAGGACCAAGGCCCCGGTGACGCCCCAGCCCATGATCAGTGCCAGCCCGGCTCCCGGGGTGAAATTCAGGACCAGGTCAACGACTCCCGCGAGCCACGAACTTTTCAGCCCAGTGACAAGCTCGCGGGCGGTGTATTCCAGCCCCAGCATGAGCAGGAGCAGGATCACCCCGATTTCGCTGGCGATCTCCCCGAACTCCGAAACCCCGGCCAGGTTGACCACGCCACCGCTGCCAAAGAGCAGGCCGCCGAGCAGATACAACGGAACCGGTGACATCCCGATTCGTGCTGCCAGGCGTCCCAGCAGGCCAAGCCCCAAGAAAACGGCGCCGAGCTCAACGAGTATTAGCGCAGTGCCGTGCATGAACCGTGCACCTCCCCTTAGCCGTCGTTGATCAGGTGCGCTGCGTTTTCCAGCCCTGCGGAGGTGCCGACAATGATCAGGACGTCCCCCCCATTGAGCTCAAAATCGGGTGTGGGGGAGGGGAACACCTTTCCGCTGCGGGAAATGGCGACAACAGAGGTTCCCGTACGGGTCCGCAGGCGGGTGTCGCCCAGGGTCTGGTTGACGTAGGGGCTCTCGTGGCTCAGGACGAATTGCTGGGTGTTGACCCCGGGCAGGTCGCGATGTTGGTCCGTCAGCTGGGTCACCAGCTGCGGGGCGCCGAGCATGGCACCGATGGCGCCGGCTTCCTCAACGCTCAACGGAATGGACGCGGCGCAGGCGTCGGGGTCATCGCGCTGGGAAATGATCAACTGCATGGTTCCATCACGCAGGATCACCACGCCCACCCGGCGCCCTGACGCGAGGATTATTTCGCGACGGACGCCGAGCCCGGGCAACGACGTATCTTCAAAATCCATGCTCCCACTCTAGTCCGCAGGACACGCAAAACGGAGGCGCGGATACGGCGACGGGGCAGGGTTACTTGTTTCCCTCGCCGGAGGGCTTCTTCAGCGTTCCGTCGAGGTTGAATTCCTCCCGGATGGTCCTCACCCCGGCGGCATCGATTTCAAAGCACAGCTCATGCCCGGGGTTGATGACCAGCCCGGTGTCCTGCAGCGAGCGGACGACTGTCCCGCCGAGCACCTGGACGCCATACGGGGCGACGTCAATGTAGGCGCCGGGGATCCGGGCCAGATGCGTGAACAGGGCGATCACCGGTTCGCCCGAGGCGTTCTGCAAGATCATCGGCTGGGCATTCGTGGCCTCGCCGGCGACCTCCTCGCGACTGAGGAAATATACTTCCGAGTTCATCAACGAGGCGATGACTTGGCCGTTGAGGGCGGGGTCGTTCTGTGCGGCACGGATCATCATTTCAAAATGGGTGGCCGGTTCATTGCCGGTAACCGTCGGCTCGATGCCCAAGGCAGCCTGGATGTCGTCGGTGCCTGCGGTGGACTTGGCTTGCTGGTTCTCTTCACTCATGCACCCAAGCATGTCTACATTGCGCCCGTCGGCGCAACCCGATGTCTGGTTGTTCGCCCAACCGTCCTAAACTAGGGGGAAACGAATTGAATCTTTTGCAAGGAAGCCCATGCCCGAATTCCAGTATGAAGACATCCTGCCCATCGGGGCGGACGAGACCACCTACCGCCAGATTTCCACCGATGGCGTGCGCACCGTCGAGGGCCCCGGCGGCCGGACCTTCCTCGAAGTGGATCCGGAGGCGCTGGAAAACCTGGCCACCACCGCACTTCACGACATCTCCCACTACCTGCGCCCGGCGCACCTGCAGCAGCTGCGCAACATCCTCGACGACGAGGACGCCAGCCCGAACGACAAGTTCGTCGCGCTGGACCTGCTGAAGAACGCCAACATCGCAGCCGGCGGCATCCTGCCGATGTGCCAGGACACCGGAACGGCAATCGTCATGGGCAAGCGCGGCCAGCACGTGCTGACCGCCGGCACGGACGAAAAGGCCCTGTCCAAGGGCATCTACGACGCCTACACCACGCTGAACCTGCGCTACTCGCAGCTGGCCCCGCTGACCACGTGGGAAGAAAAGTCCACGGGCAACAACCTGCCCGCGCAGATCGAGCTTTACGCCGACACCGAGCCGGGACACGAGAACCAGTACAAGTTCCTGTTCATGGCCAAGGGCGGCGGCTCGGCCAACAAGTCCTTCCTCTACCAGGAAACCAAGGCGATCCTCAATGAGAACGCCATGCTGAAGTTCCTCGACGAGAAGCTGCGCTCGCTGGGCACGGCCGCCTGCCCGCCGTACCATCTCTCCATCGTCATCGGCGGCACCTCCGCCGAGTTCGCGCTGAAGACCGCCAAGTACGGTTCGGCCAAGTACCTGGACAACCTGCCCACGACCGGCGCCATGACCGGACGCGGCTTCCGCGACATCGACCTGGAGGAAAAGGTCCTTGAGCTGACCCGCCACTTCGGCATCGGTGCCCAGTTCGGCGGCAAGTACTTCTGCCACGACGTGCGTGTTGTTCGTTTGCCGCGCCACGGTGCCTCGCTGCCGGTGGCCATTGCGGTCTCCTGCTCCGCCGATAGGCAGATGCTGGCCAAGATCACCGCCGACGGCGTGTTCGTGGAGCAGCTGGAGACCGATCCGGCGCGCTTCATGCCCGAGGCATCGCACCCGGCGCTGGCAGCCCACGACGAGGAGACCGACGGCGTCACCGGCACCGGTGGATCCTCGGTGGTCAAGATCGACCTGAACCAGCCGATGGCGCAGATCCTTGCCGAGCTGGACAAGCACCCGGTCAAGACCCGCCTGTCGCTGTCCGGCCCGCTGGTCGTGGCCCGCGACATCGCACACGCCAAGATCAAGGAACGCCTGGATGCCGGCGAGGAGATGCCCCAGTACCTCAAGGACCACCCGGTCTACTATGCAGGTCCGGCCAAGACCCCCGAAGGCATGGCCTCGGGTTCCTTCGGGCCCACCACTGCCGGACGCATGGACTCCTACGTGGACCAGTTCCAGGCGGCCGGCGGTTCCATGGTCATGCTGGCCAAGGGCAACCGTTCCAAGCAGGTTACCGACGCATGCAACGCCCACGGCGGCTTCTACCTGGGTTCCATCGGCGGACCTGCGGCACGCCTGGCCCTGGACTGCATCAAAAAGGTCGAGGTCGTCGAATACGAGGAACTCGGCATGGAAGCAATCTGGAAGATCGAGGTCGAGGACTTCCCGGCGTTCATCGTGGTTGACAACAAGGGCGAGGACTTCTTCGCCGAGACCCTGAAGCCGACCTTCACCGGCATCCCGGTCCGCGCCAAGTAGGCCGCGGCAGGAAAAATCCCCAAGGCATCGGATGATGCGGGCGCAAACCCGCATCATCCGATGCCTTTTTGCTGCGTCGTGCCGTGCCTTGGGCCCGTCGTCGGGGCGCCATACTACGTGAATTGCGGCGCACACCGTGGCCGGAATTCGGGTGGGGTGCCGGGGCTACTCGCTAGCGCGCGAAGTCGAAGCCGATCGACCAGTCGCGATAGGGCGGCAGGAACCGCAGGATCAGCAGCGATTCGCGCTGTTTCTTGATCTCGGCCGCGGTGGGCGGCTTGACCTTGGACGCCTTGACGAGGGCAGCGTGGAAGGCCTCGAAGGTCTCGGCCTTGGACTTCTCCATGGCCTTTGCCTGGTCGACCCCGATAAAGCGCAGATGCCACGGCTCGTACTTGTAGCCTGTCACCTTTTCGCCGTCGGACGGGTATCGAATGATGAAGCCAAAGTCAGCCGCGTTCGCAGCCAGCCATTTTCCGCCATCGGTTTCGCCGAAGCAGGCCTTGAGGTCGCACACGCCACTGCTGAGCCCCAGGTCCGCAGCCAGTCCGAGCTGGTGTTCACTGGTTCCGGCCGGGGCGGAAATCCGGGTGGCGTAGTCGGTGCCGTAGCGCGCCTTGTATCCGTTGAACAGGGCGATCTGCCGGTCGTAGGAACGGTACGCGCTGAGCACGCTCAGCGACTGGGCGTCCTTGCGAGAGGCCTTGAGCAGTTTCTCGAGTGCCGTTGCCGCATCCTTGCGCAATTCCATCCCGGTGCCGGACACCGTCCGCAGGTCCTTCGGCTTGTAGTTCGCGGGATCCAAGGGATGGTCCCTGCTCACCAGGGCGAGGTAGGAATCCTGGTCCTTCGTCAGTTCATCGGTGGTCGGTGCCTTCAACCGCGTTTCGGCGCGCACCTTCATGGCCGCGGCGTCCACGGGGGCGGCCTGCGCGGCGAGCGGGGCCGCCAGCACGAGGGCGGAGCCCAACAGGATGGCGGGAAGGCCGGCACGAAACAAAGACACGATGTCCCTTCGGGAAAACTGGATGGAGCCCTTTCAGGATAACCGCAGACCGCGTGATTCCGCCCATGCCAAGCGGGTGCATATTCCCGTAGGCAGCCCGCGCTCGGCCGGTCGCCACCCATCCACCCAGGACTCCGATGCCGGAACCACGCGCCAAATGGGATATTTTGGGTACTGTGCTGATTTCTGATGGTGATATTCGACGCGAGCTGGCCTCCGAACGTATTAAGTTGGACCCCTTCGACCCGGCGATGATCCAGCCGGCAAGCGTGGACGTGAGGATTGACCGGTTCTTCCGGCTCTTCGACAACCACAAATACGCCCACATCGATCCGGCGCTGGACCAGCCGGAACTGACCAGGCTGGTGGAAGTCGACCCGGACGAGCCGTTCATCCTGCACCCCGGCGAATTCGTCCTGGGTTCGACCTATGAAACGGTTACGCTGCCCACGGATATCGCCGCACGCCTCGAGGGCAAGAGCTCGCTGGGCCGCCTTGGCCTGTTGACCCACTCCACGGCCGGCTTCATCGACCCCGGGTTCTCCGGACACGTGACCCTGGAACTGTCGAACATGGCGACCCTGCCCATCAAGCTGTGGCCGGGATCGAAGATCGGGCAGCTGTGCTTCTTCAAGCTCTCCTCCCCGGCCGAGCACCCCTACGGTTCCGGAGCCTACGGGAACCGCTACCAGGGACAGCGCGGCCCCACGGCGTCGCGCAGCCACCTGAACTTCCACAAGACCACGCTGGAAAACTAGGCAAAAGCTAAATGCGGGTGCGGGCCGGCGGAGGATTCCGCCGGCCCGCACCCGTGTTCCAGGCGTCGCCCTGGCCCGGTCCAGCCTAGAGCACCAGCTTCATGCCCTCGTGGCTTGCCTCGAACCCCAGCCGTTCATAGAAGCGGTGGGCATCGGAGCGGCTCTTGTCGGTGGTCAATTGCACCAGTGAGCAGCCGCCGTCGCGCGCCAGCTCGATGGCCCACTGGATGAAGCCCCTGCCCAGGCCGAGCCCCCGGAAATCCGCGTGGGTGCGCACCGCCTCGATCTGGGCGCGCCAGGCCCCGCGGCGGGAAAGACCTGGAATGAAGGACAGCTGCAGCATGGCGACAACGCGTCCGGCGCTCTCGCACACCAGCAGCCGGTGTGCCGGATCCTTGTCGATGGCGGCAAAGGCAGCGAGGTAGGGCTCCACGTCCACGTCGGCGTCGGCAACCGGGTCGCGCGACGCCCCGAGGGGGTCGTCGGCGAGCATCGCCAGGAGCGCGGGAAGGTCGCCCCGGACCGCATCACGCACCGCAACCTCCTGCCCGTCCAGCTGCAAAACAGTGCTCCGCTCCACGAAAAAACTTCCTTTTCACGGGAAAACCCGTTAGATGAGCCCCAGGGACTTGACCATGTCGCGTTCCGCTTCAAGCTCCTTGAGGGAGCTGTCGATCCGGGCCCGCACGTCCGCGGCCACCGAAAGTCCCTGCTGGATCTCCCAGGCGCCGTTGCGGGAATGCACCGGGAAGGAACTGACCAGTCCCCGCGGCACGCCATAGGACCCGTCGGAAAGTACCGCCGCCGACGTCCAGGAACCGGAGGTTCCCAGGACCCAGTCGTGGACATGGTCGATTGCCGCAGCGGCCGCCGAAGCCGCCGAGGAGGACCCACGGACCTCGATGATCTCGGCCCCGCGTCCGGCCACCCGCGGAATGAACGTCCCCTCGAGCCACGCCGCCACCTTGTCCGTGCCGCCGAGGGCTTCGGCCAGGGCGTCCGGCAGCGGGCGTTGGGAGCCGTCGGCGCCGGTGAGGATGGCGTGGGAGATGTCGGGGACCTGGGTTGCCGAGTGGTTGCCCCAGATGATGACGTTGCCGATCGAGGCCACCCCGACATCCAGGGTGCCGGCCAGCAGGCCGAGCGCCCGGTTGTGGTCCAGGCGGGTCATGGCGGTGAAGCGCTCGGCCGGGACATCCGGTGCATGGGCGGCGGCGATCAACGCGTTGGTGTTCGCCGGATTGCCCACCACCAGGACCCTCACGTCATCGGCGGCGCCGACGTTGATGGCGGCGCCCTGCGGGCCGAAGATGGCGCCATTGGCCGCGAGGAGGTCCCCGCGCTCCATGCCCGGACCACGCGGCCGGGCACCAACCAGCAGCGCAACATTGGTGCCGTCGAAGGCCCGCTCGGCATTGCCGGTGACCTCGATCGAATCCAGGTTGGAGAACGCACAATCCTGCAGCTCGAGGGCGGTGCCCTCGGCGGATTTCAGCCCGGCCGGGATCTCCAGCAAGCGCAGCCTGACAGGGGTCGCAGGCCCGAACATGGCTCCCGAGGCGATGCGGAAGAGCAACGCATACCCAATCTGTCCTCCGGCGCCGGTCACGGTCACTGTCACGGGTTCATTGATGCCCATGGCTCCCATGGAACCACCAACGCCGGTCAAAGGCCACGTTCCAGCGGCGTCGGGCCGTGGCGCGGTGCCCGCACCGGGATCAGCAGGAGCAGTCCGAGCAGCAGGACCGCCAGGATGCCCAGGATGCCGTAGCGCTGGGCCTCGGCCACGTGCGGGGACGCCAGCGCGATGGCCGCGGCAAAGAGGGCGGGGGCCAGGAAGCTGACGGCGCGGCCGGTGGTGGCGTAGAGCCCGAAGAGCTCGCCCTCCTGACCGACCGGCGCCAGCCGGGCCAGGAACGCCCGGCTGGATGACTGGGCCGGGCCGACGAACAGGCACAGCAGCAAACCAAAGATCCAGAAGCCCGCGGCACCGGGGGAGAGGAAGACGCCCAGGCCGGCGACCAGCAACCCGACCAGCGAGCCGATGATCACGCGCTTGGGGCCGATCCTGTCGTCGAGCAGCCCTCCGACCATGGCGCCGAGGGCCGCGACGACGTTTCCGACAATGGCGAAGATGATCACCTGCTGCAGCGGGAACCCGAAGGTTCCCGCGGCGATGATCCCGCCGAAGGTGAACACCGCGGCCAGCCCGTCTCGGAAGACCGCGCTGGCCAGAAGGAAGAAGACGGTATGGCGGTCCTTGCGGGCCAGGGCGACGACCCGGCGCCACAGCTCGGCGTAGGACTGCAGGATGGTGAAGCGCGGCCCGCCCGATTCGCCAGGGATCTCGGGGACCGCGAAGAGCACCGGCAGGCCGAATCCCAGGAACCAGACCGCGGAGAACACCGCGACAAGTCGCAGGTTCAGGGCACCGGCCTCCGAAGC
The DNA here is from genome assembly GCF_059759235.1 of Paeniglutamicibacter sp. GQ140. NCBI lineage: Bacteria > Bacillati > Actinomycetota > Actinomycetes > Micrococcales > Micrococcaceae > Paeniglutamicibacter > Paeniglutamicibacter sp. GQ140. The sequence continues at coordinate 95,246 of NZ_JCAXDW010000016.1, read as the reverse complement.
GCCCGCCCAGTCGAAGAGCGGGGTCACCAGGGTGAACAGGACGATGGCCAGGGCCAGGATGCCGCCGAGGTAGCCCATGCCCCAGCCGAAGCCCGAGACCTTGCCGATGGTGGAGGGGGTGGAGATCTGCGGCAGCATGGCGTTGTAGTTCACCGTCGCAAACTCGGAAAAGACCGAGGCCAGCGCGATGAGTGTCACGCCGAGGACCAGGAACCGCGGCTCGGGGAAGACGAAGAAGCAGGCGGCGGTGAGCACCGCAACGATCACCGTGTTCACACCCAGCCAGAAGCGGCGGCGCCCCCCGGCATCCGAACGCAGCCCGGTCACCGGGGCCAGCAGCGCGATTGCCACCCCGGCGATCGCCAGCCCGTTGCCCAGCACCACCGAGTTGGCGTCCTTGTCCCCGAAGAGGTCGCTGGTCAGGTAGACCGTGAAGACAAAGGTCGTCATCACGGCGTTGATGGCGGCCGACCCCCAGTCCCAGGAAGCCCACGCCATGACTGGTTTGGTGATAATTCTCTGCCGGTCGGTCGAGGCCGACGGTGCCGCAGGAAACTCGCTCATGGGTGCATCGTAGCCGCATCGAACCAACAACGGGGAAGCAGCGAAATAATGCATCCCGGCGTGCCGCCGGAATGTCCTTTTCCGGACGGGTCTTAAACAATCCGAAAAGAAGAATTATTCCCCAACATTTCATCAGCTGAATCCCGGGTCAAATCACTTGGCGGGAGATGTCGGCTGATAAGCTGAAAGCTGCCTTTTTGACCGTTTTGCCGCCAGGGCACTGGCCCGCCGACCATAGGAGATACGTGTGCTCCTTGTCCTGATTGCGCTTTTTGCCGTTGCCGGAATTGCGCCATTCATTTTTCGAGTTCTGGGCCGTTCGACGTTCTACGTTTTGGCGGCCGTCCCGGCGTTGGCCTTTGTCTGGCTTGTGGCGAATTTTTCGAGCTTTACCGGGACCGACCAGTCCATTGCCAGCGGAGGGCCGAACGCGCCCCCATCCGAGCTCTATAGCTGGATCGGCCCGCTGAATGCCCATCTGGATTTCCGGATGGATGCACTTTCCGCGGTGTTGTGCCTCCTGGTGCTCGGGGTCGGTGCCCTGGTGCTGTTCTACTGCGCACGGTATTTCAAGAACGAGGATCCCCACACCGGCGCCTTCGGCGCCCAGTTGCTGGCCTTCGCCGCGTCAATGTTCGGCCTGGTGACCGCCGACGACATGCTCCTGCTGTTCATCTTCTGGGAACTGACCACGATCCTGTCGTTCCTGTTGATCGGGTTCAACCGCACCCGCATGAGTGCCCGGCGTTCGGCCCTGACCGCGCTGATGGTCACGACCTTTGGCGGCCTGACGATGCTGGCGGGCCTGATCATGCTCGGCCACGCCGCCGGCACCTACCGCATCTCCGAGATCATGGCGATGGCCCCGGAACTGACCGCCCTGGGCACCTACATCGACGTGGCCATCGCCCTGGTGCTGATCGGTGCGATTTCCAAGTCCGCGTTGGTCCCGTTCCACTTCTGGCTTCCCGGTGCCATGGCCGCCCCGACGCCGGTCTCGGCCTACCTGCACGCGGCCGCCATGGTCAAGGCAGGCATCTACCTGGTCGCCCGCCTTGCCCCCGGCTTCGACCAGACCGCCTTCTGGCAACCCATGCTGCTGTGGGTCGGCCTGGCCACCATGCTGATCGGCGGCTGGCGGGCGCTGCGGCAACACGACCTCAAGCTGCTGCTGGCCTACGGCACGGTCTCCCAGCTGGGCTTCCTGATCTTGATCCTTGGCATGGGCACCCCCAACGCCTACCTGGCGGGCCTGGCGATGATGCTGGCCCACGGTTTCTTCAAGGCGACGCTCTTCCTGATCGTGGGGATCATCGACCACAAATCCGGCACCCGTGACATCCACCAGCTCTCCGGGCTCTACAAGTCCTCGCCGCTGCTGTTTGTCGTTGCCGCCATTGCCGCGGCCTCCATGGCCGGATTCCCGCCGGTCTTCGGCTTCGTGGCCAAGGAAGCGGTTTTCGAGTCCCTGCTGGAACATGCCCGGGGCAATGGCGCCACCGGCGTGGTGCTGCTCATTGGCGTGGTCATCGGGGCCATGATGACCTTCGCCTACTCCGCGCGTTTCCTCTGGGGCGGCTTTGCCGCCAAGGCAGGCATGAAGACCACCACCTTCCCGAAAGTGCCGCTGCTGTTCCTCACGCCGCTGCTCGTGCTCACCGCCGCCACCGTGGTCTTCGCCTGGATCCCGCAGGTGCTCGAGGGGGCCATCGCACCGTACATCGGGCTGTTCGGCCCCGCAGAGGACCCCATCCACCTGGGGCTCTGGCACGGGTTCACCCCGGCGCTGGGCCTGAGCATTCTGACCATGGTCATCGGCGCGCTGCTCTTCCTGGGCCGCAAAAGGATCTTTGCCTTCCAGTCCAGGGTCCCGCCGGTCTTCGATGCCGAACGCGATTACAAGTTCCTGATCACCATCCTGGACAACCTGGCGATCTGGCTCACCGGCCGGACCCAGCGCGGTTCCCTGTCCTTCTACCTCGTGGTGATCCTGACGGTGGCGCTGGTGCTTCCGGCGACCACCGCGATCTTGCTCAACACCCCCGCCCCGGGAAACTTCATTGCCTTCGACCACCCCGCCCAGCTGGTCATCGGGCTCATCATGGTCGTGGGTGCCATCGGGGCGGTGCAGGCCAACCGGCGCTTCCTGGCCGTGTTGATGGTTTCGGTCAGCGGCTACGGGATGGCGGCGATCTTCGCCCTGCAGGGCGCCCCCGACCTGGCCGTCACCCAGCTCCTGGTGGAAACCATTGTGTTGGTGGCCTTCGTGCTGGCCCTGCGCGCGCTGCCCGTGGAACTGTGGGCCAAGAACCCCACGGGACACCGGCTGGGCCGTGCGCTGATCGGCATCGGCTTCGGTGCGTCGATGATCTACATTGCCGCCACCTCCATGGCCTCGCGCGTGGCCGACCCCATTTCGCTGGCCTACCCGGAGCTTGCCTACACCGGCGGGGCGGGCAAGAACATCGTGAACGTGACCCTGGTGGACATGCGCGCCTGGGACACCTTCGGCGAGATCACGGTGCTGGCGGCCGCCGCCACCGGCGTCGCCTCGCTGATCTTCGTGCGCGGGCGCGGCGACAAGCGGCTGCGCGTCGCCGCGGTGCCCTCCGGATCGGTGGACCACGGCTCCGAGGCCATCGGCGGCAAGAACCCGAGCCGCGCCGGGCTGAAAGTGGCAAGGACGTTCGCTGCCTCCGCCCGCGACTCCTGGCTGGTGGCCGGCCACACGCTGGCGCCCGAGCGCCGGTCCATCACCTTCGAGGTGGTCACCCGGCTGCTCTTCCACACCATCCTGCTGGCCTCCGTGTACCTGCTGCTGGCGGGGCACAACACCCCCGGCGGCGGCTTTGCCGGCGGCCTGCTGGCCGGGCTGGCGCTGACCATCCGCTACCTGGCCGGTGGCCGGGTGGAACTGGCCGAGGCCACCCCGGTGAGCCCGGGGACGCTGATGGGCACCGGGCTGGGGCTCGCGGCGCTCACGGCGGCGGTGCCGCTGTTCTTCGGCGCGCAGATGTTCACCTCCGCCGCCATCGAATTCACCTGGCCGCTCTTCGGGGAGCACAAGTTCGTGACCTCGACGATCTTCGACATCGGGGTCTACCTGGTGGTGGTCGGACTGGTCATCGACGTGCTGCGCTCCCTGGGCTCGGAGATCGACGACCGGTCCGAGGGCCGCAGCCCCACCGACACGCATGACATGGTTTCCGACGCGGAGACGGGAGTGGGACGTTGAGCACCAATATCACCTTGCTCATAGTGATGGGCATCCTTTTTGCCGTGGGGATCTACCTCCTGCTCGAACGTTCCCTCACCCGGGTGCTGCTGGGCATCGTGGTGCTGGGCAACGGGGTGAACCTGCTGATCCTCTCGGCCGGCGGGCGCCGCGGCGAGGCCCCGCTGTACCAGTCGGCGCTTGACGCGCAGGAATACAGCGACCCGCTGCCCCAGGCACTGATCCTCACGGCCATCGTGATCACCTTCGCGGTGACAGCGTTCATGCTGGGGATCATCTACCGCTCCTGGGTGATCTCCCGGGCCGACGTGGTCGCCGACGACGACGAGGACCTTCGCGTCTCGCAGCAGTCGACCTTCGACTTCGAGGAAGACTCCCCGGTCCCGGAGGACACCACCGAATTCGAGGGGGACGAGTCAGTGCCTGCAGGGAACACCAAGGAAGCGGGGCCCAGCGCATGATCGATGCACCACTGAGCGCCGTTTCATTCGCCCCGCTGGCGGTGGCCCTGCCGATCTTCGGCGCGGCACTTGCCTTCATCCTGCGCCGCAAGCGGCGCACCCAGCGCGCGGTCACCATTGGCGTGCTGGTGATCACCCTGTGCCTCGAGGCCTGGATGCTGGCCACGGTCTGGGACGGCGGGACCTACTCGGTCACCCTCGGCGGCTGGGCACCGCCCTTCGGCATCTCCATGGTCGTTGACGGCTTCTCCGCCTTCATGCTGGTGGTCTCCACCATCGTCTCCCTGGCCGTGCTGCTCTACGCCACCAGCCAGGGCCTGGCCGACGGGGACGAGGACGGGCCGGTGTCGATCTTCCACCCGGCCTACCTGATCCTGGTGGCGGGCGTGTCCAACGCCTTCCTGGCCGGGGACCTGTTCAACCTCTACGTGGGCTTCGAGATCCTGCTGACGGCCTCCTACGTGCTGTTGACGCTCGGCGGGACCACCGCGCGCATCCGCGCCGGAACCACCTACGTGGTGGTCTCGGTGGCCTCCTCGCTGCTGTTCCTCATCTCCATCGGCATGATCTACGCGGCCGTGGGCACCGTGAACATGGCCGACCTGGCGGTGAAGCTGCCGCAGATCTCCGAAGGCACCCAGACGGTGCTGCACGTGATGCTGCTGGTGGCATTCGGGATCAAGGCCGCGGTCTTCCCGCTGTCCTTCTGGCTCCCCGACTCCTACCCGACGGCCCCTGCCCCCGTCACCGCGGTGTTCGCCGGGCTGCTGACCAAGGTCGGCGTCTATGCCATCATCCGCACCGAGACCCTGCTGTTCCCCGGGAACCGGCTCTCGGATGCGCTGATGGTCGTGGCCGGGCTGACCATGCTGGTGGGAATCCTCGGCGCCGTGGCACAGACGGACATCAAGCGCATGCTTTCCTTCACGCTGACCAGCCACATCGGCTTCCTGATCTTCGGCGTCGCCGTGGGCAACCAGCTGGGCCTCGGGGCGACCATCTACTACGTGGCCCACCACATCGTGGTGCAGACCTCGCTGTTCCTGGTCGCGGGCCTCATCGAGCGCCGCGCCGGCACCTCGAACATCGACCGGCTCGGTTCGCTGGCCAAGCTTTCGCCGTTGCTGGCGCTGCTCTTCTTCGTCCCGGCCATGAACCTGGGCGGCATCCCGCCGTTCTCCGGGTTCCTGGGCAAGCTCGGCCTGGTCCAGGGCGGCGCCGAGCTGGGCACCCCGATGGCCTGGGTGCTGGTGGCGGTGTCGCTGCTGACCTCGCTGCTGACCCTGCTGGCCGTGGCCCGCATCTGGAACAGGGCGTTCTGGCGCGATGCCGAGGACGCCTCGGACCCGGACCCGCTGCTGCTCGTTGGCGTTTCCGCGGCGCGCGGGGCCACCTACGACATCGTCGCCGACGAACCGGCCAGCCGCTACAGCGACCGCGGAAACGCGGCCCTGCTGCCCAACGGCATGTTGGCCATGACCGCCGCCCTGGTGCTGGTGGGCGTGGCGTTGACGGTGTTTGCCGGGCCGCTCTTCGACTTCAGCGACAGGGTGGCCGGACAGATGCTCGATGAGGGCAACTACATCGAGGCCGTCCTCGGAGCCGGAGAGGGGCAAGCACGATGAGCAGGGAACAACGTCTGGCCGACGCCAAGGACGAGAGCGGGCAGCGCCAGCGATCCACGCTGCGCCAGGAGATTCCGCTGCTGGTAGGGATGATGCTGGTGTGGGGCGCGCTCTGGCAGGACTTTGCCATCGGAAACCTGGTGTTCGGGCTGCTGATCTCGCTGCTGCTGGTGCGGGTCTTCCGCCTGCCGCCGATCATCCTTTCGGGGCGTTTCAACATCTGGCGTGCCGTGGTCTTCATCGGGGCGTTCCTGCGGGACGTGACGCGGGCCAGCTTCGAGGTCATGTACCTGGCGGTGTTCCGCGGGCCGCGGACCACCAGCGCGGTCATCACCGTCACGCTGCGCACCGAGTCTGACCTGCTGGTCACCTTCGTCGGCCACGTGCTGACGCTGGTGCCCGGATCCTACGTCGTCGAGGTGGACCGACGGTCCTCCACGCTGTACCTGCACGTGCTCAACGTCAACGACCAGGCGGGCGTGGAAAAGGCCCGGGCATCGGTCCTGCTGATCGAGGAACGGCTGATCCGGATGATGGGCACCGCCGAGGAACTTGCGGCGCTGAACGCCGAGAAGACGGAACCAAGCAAGGAACACGGAGCACCTTCATGAACATCGTCCTGTGGATTTGCGGAATCACGCTCTCGATTGCGGCCTGCCTGGCCATCGTCAGGCTGGCCAAGGGCCCGTCCATCCTGGAGCGCGTCATCGCCACCGACGTGCTGCTCCTGATCATCTCCGCGGCGCTCTGCATCGAGATGACCGTCAACCAGCACGCCAACAACCTGGTCTTTGTGCTGCTGGCCTGCCTGGTCGGGTTCGTCGGGTCGGTCACGGTTTCCCGCTTCGTCACGGATCGGAGGAACGCCTGATGCTTGACACGCTCATCGACATCGTTGCCGGGACGTTCATGATCGTCGGCTGCCTGATGTCCCTGGCCGCGGGAATCGGCATGCTTCGCTTCCCCGACCTGCTCTCGCGCCTGCACGCCGCGACCAAGCCGCAGGTGCTGGGCCTGTTCCTGCTGCTGGCGGCGCTCGGGCTGGAACTGCGCTCCTGGGCGGTGCTGCCGGTGCTCGTGCTGGCCTGGTTGCTGCAGCTGCTCACCGCGCCGGTCTCGGCACACATGGTCGGACGCGCCGGATACCGGACGCGGCACCTCAAGCGCGAGACCCTCGTTGCCGATGAGCTGGCGGCGGTCGTCGAGGCCGCCGAGCAGCGGGAGGAACACGAAATCGGCCGCGACAGGCCGCGGGACCGCACCGACTTCATCGACTAGACTCCGCGGGGCCCGGGTCCGTAACCCGTGTCCCGGAGCCGGCGGCAGCGCCGGAAACGACTCGGGGGCCCACGGGAAATCCGTGGGCCCCCGAGTCATTGGTGGCTTAGGCCTTTTTGGCGAACCGGGCCAGGGCCCTTTGGGTGCCGCGGTCGGTGAGCACCTGGATCAGGGCGGCGGTCGTGGCAGAAAGGACGGCGAAGGCAATCGCCTGGCGCATGCTGGCCTCGGCCTGTGCTTCCTTGTTGCCTCGCTTGGGCGGTTGCTGGCCGGTGAAGCCAAGCCATGCCTTGTCGACGATCTTCCCGCCCAAGAATCCTGCGGCAATGGAAATAACTGGGCCGATAAGTTTCATCAAACTGTTCATGGGGACTCCCAAATGTTGCGGGCAACGGTACCTGCCCCAGCATAGCCTGAGGTAGCATCATAGGACTGAAACAATCACGACAGGGGAGCGTCGTGCGAAGCAATTCGCACCAAGGCGCTGAGAGTGCGGAGAACCGCAGACCCTCGAACCTGCCCCGGCTAGTACCGGCGAAGGAAGTCGAGTTCTCAGGGGTGCGTTGAAACAAACGTTTTCCCTCCCCTCCTTGTATCCAAGGAGGATCACGATCATGAGCACCACCAACCAGCCCGCCGGGCCCAAAACGGCAACCACGTCCTGGCGCGTCGTCGACATCGTCATTGCAGCGGTCATCGCCGTGTCCTCGGGCGTCATCTTCTGGGCCTGGAACAGCACCCACCACCTGCTTGACTTCCTGTTCCTGGCCTTCCCGCCCTCGACCGCACTGGTCTCGGGCATGTGGCTCTTTCCCGCGGTGCTCGGCGCCTTGGTCATCCGCAAGCCCGGCGCGGCCCTGTTCTGCGAACTGGTGGCGGCCATGGTGTCCGCGCTGATGGGGTCCGAATTCGGGCTGACGGTGCTGACCTCCGGCCTGATCCAGGGCCTGGGCGCCGAGGCGGTCTTCGCCGCGTTCCGCTACCGCAAGTTCAACCTGCCCGTGGCCTTGCTGGCCGGTGCAGGCGCCGGGCTCTTCGGCAGCGTCAACGACACCTTCATCTTCCGCTGGTACCCCGAATACACCACCGGCATGCTTTTCGCCTACATCGCGTTCATGACCATCTCGGGCATCGTCATCGCCGGGCTGCTGTCCTTCCTGGCCACCCGCGCCCTGGCCAAGACCGGCGCCCTGGGCGCCCTAGCCAGCCGCAAGGCGGCCACCGAACCCATCCTCTAGGACGCGGCCGCCATCATGTCTTCACCTTCGATGCTGCACCGTGAGGCCGACGCCCCGGGGCAGGCCCGCCGGCTCTCCGCGCCCGTGTCCGTCAGCGCCCGCAACTGGGGTTGGCGGCATGCGGACCGCGCCCAACCGGCCCTGTGGGGCCTTGACCTGGACATCCGCGCCGGGGAGCGGGTCCTGCTGGCCGGGCCCTCGGGCGCGGGCAAGTCCACACTGCTCTACGCGCTGGCAGGGGTCCTGCACGAGGACGACGAGGCCTATTCCTCCGGCGAGCTCCTGCTGGACGGAACGCCCGTGGCCCAGGGCCGCGGCCTGGTCGGGCTCATGCAGCAGGATCCCGAAACCCAGGTCGTCCAGGCCCGGGTCGGTGACGATGTGGCCTTCGGCGCCGAAAACCTCTCCGTGCCGCCGGAGGAGATCGCCCGGCGCATCGTCGACGCCCTGGACGCCGTGGGACTCGACGTCCCCCTGGAGCACCCCACCGCGGCGCTCTCGGGCGGGCAAAAACAACGCCTGGCCCTGGCCGGGATCCTGGCCATGGGCCCGGGACTCGTCCTGCTGGACGAGCCGACGGCGAACCTCGACCCGGCCGGCGTGCTGGAGGTCCGCGACGCGGTGATCCGTGCACTCGACGCCACCGGGGCGACCCTGCTGATCGTCGAACACCGGCTGGAGGCCTGGGCGCCGCACATGGACCGGGTCATCGTGCTGGAACCGGGCGGGGGCATCGCCCACGAGGGAACCCCGGACGAGCTGTTCGGGCCCGGCGCCGTCCGCGGGGAACTGATTTCCGCCGGGGTCTGGGTGCCCGGATACACCCCGGCCATCGAGGCCAGGCCGAACACAGGGAGCAGCGGAGCACTGCTGCTCGAGGCCGGTTCCCTGGCCGTCGCCCGGAAGCGCGGCGGCCCGGTCGCCGCCGGCGGGCTTGAGATGCGGGTCGCGGCGGGCGAGGCCTGGAGCGTGCGCGGGGCCAACGGCTCGGGCAAGTCGACCTTCGCCCTGACCCTGGGGGGCCTGTTGCCCCAGGCCTCCGGCACGGTGCTGGCCACCGCGGAACTGGCCGCCGGATCCGAGGCGCGCCCCTACCACTGGCGGGCCACCGAGCTGGTGGGCCGGATCGGTTCGGTGTTCCAGGAACCCGAACACCAATTCGTCACCAACACGGTGGCCGAGGAGCTGGCCTTTGGCCCGGCGCACGCGGTCAAGCCCGGCACCCGGGAACCGCTGTTCACGCAGCCGGAGATCGAGTCGCGGGTCGAGTCGTTGCTGGCCCGGCTGCGGCTGGGGCACCTGGCCGAGGCAAACCCCTTCACCCTTTCGGGCGGGGAAAAGCGCCGGCTCTCGGTGGCCACGGTCCTGGCCTCGTCCCCGCAGGTCCTGATCCTCGACGAGCCGACCTTTGGCCAGGACGCCAATACCTGGCGGGAGCTGGCACTGTTGCTGCGCGAGGAACTGGCGCATGGCACGGCGATCATTGCCGTGACCCACGACGCGGATTTCGCCCGCGCCCTGGGCGCCAACGAGTTCGTCCTCGATGCCCCCGGCGGCCGGGACGGGAACCCGGAGACCGGGGCCCGCCCCGGGTTGCTGCAGGCCGATGCCCGCGGCGGGGCCAGTTTCCTGGGCCGGGCGAACCCGCTGGCCAAGCTGGCCGCGGTGGCGCTGGCAACGATCCCGCTGGTGGCCTCGATGGACTGGGTCAGCAGCTCCCTGGTGGTCCTGGCGACGATCCTGGCGCTGCCGCTGGCAGGGCTGTCGATCCCGCGTTTCCTGGCCCGGGGCTGGCCACTGCTTCTCGCCGCGCTCTTCGGGGCCTGGGGAACCGCGCTGGTGGGCAACGACTCCGGTGCGGTGCTGCTGGACCTGGGCATCTTCGACATCACCGAGGGCTCGCTGGCGGCCGGTGCCGCCACCGGCATGCGTGCCTTCGCCGTGGCGATCCCCGCGGTGCTGGTGCTCTTCACGACCGACCCCACCGACCTGGCCAACGCGCTGGCGCAAAAGGCGCGGCTTCCGCACCGCTTTGTGCTCGGCGCGCTGGCGGGCATGCGCCTGCTCGGGTTGCTGATCGAGGAATGGACCACCCTGGGCATGGCCCGGCGCGCCCGCGGCGTGGGCAGCCGGGGTTCGGTGGGGCAGCGGATGCGCGCCAACCTCGGGCAGGTCTTCGGCCTGCTGGTGCAGGCCATTCGGCGGGCCTCGCGGCTGGCGATCACCATGGAGGCCAAGGGCTTCGGGACCAATGCGCGCACCTGGCTCAGGACCTCGGCGTACGGGCGGCGGGATGCGGCCATCGTGGCAGCGGGGCTCTTGCTGGGCGCCGCCGCCACCTGGGCCGCGCTCGCGCTGGGAACGTGGAACCTGGTCTGGACCTAGGCCAACGCACGGGCGGGTCCCGGTCCCGGTGCATCGCAAGATGCATCGGGACCGGAACCCGCCAGTTTTACGCGGTGCCGCCGGCTAGGGGAAGCCCAGCGAGGCGATGGCCGGCAAGGTCCCGGCGGCAAGGTTTTCCAGCACGTAGCGTTCGTGTTCCGGCATGGGAGCAGGCAGCCTGTCCAGGTCGAACCATTCGATGGCTGCGCACTTCTCCGGCTCCATGATTCTCGGCTCCCCGTCCCAGCGGTTGGCCGCGAAGAAGAAATCCACGCGCTGGGCGCGCGGGGCATCCCCGCCGTTGGTGCGGTGCAAGGTGGACAGCGGGAGCAGGTCCCGCGGATCCAGTCGCAGCCCCAGCTCCTCGGCCGCCTCGCGCACCGCGGCGGCATCCACCGATTCCCCCGGCTCCACGTGCCCGGCCGCGGCGCAGGCCCAGTGCCCGTCCATGAAACCGGTGTTCTGGCGCAGCTGCAACAGCACCTGGCCGCCGCGGCGCAGCACCACGTAGGCGGCGGGCACCAACTGGAACAGTTCCTGCATGGGGAAACCTCGAATCTTCTCCGGCATCCGCCGGGGGAGCGGATGCGAAAAGCGCGTTTATTGGATGGCGTCGACCATGGCGGTGAGTTCGGCATGTAGCTGCCCGTCGCGGGCAATGGCGGTGCCGTCGATCGAGTTCACCGGGGTGAGCAGCCGGACGCTGGACACCAGCCAGACGCCCTCGGCATCCATCAGGTTCTCCGGCGTCAGCGGCCCGTAGCCAAGCTCCCACCCTGCCTCCCTCGCGGCGGCAAAGATGGCGCCCTGGGTGGTGCCCGGCAGGATGCCGGTTTCCAGGGTCGGGGTGATCAGCCGCTTGGTGTCCCCGTCGCGGTGCGCGATCAGCACCGTGGAGGTCGGGCCCTCCAGCACGATTCCGTCGCTGGAAAGGAAGATGACGTCGTCGGCGCCCATCTTCTTGGCGTGGCGCAGGGCCGCCATGTTCACCGCGTAGGACAGCGTCTTGGCACCCATCAGCAGCCAGGGCGCGCGCTCGGCGACCCTCGAGTCGTAGCCGCGGTCCAGGAAGATCACCGAGACCCCGCTCTGGCGCTGGCGGCGTCCCAGCTCGGGGGCGGCGGAGACCATGACCCAGGAGGTGCCGTGGTCCTGCCCCTCGGTGCCGCGGGTGGCCACGAGCTTCACGACGGCTTCCTCGGAGGGGTTGGCGGCATCGAATGCAGCCACGGCGGTCGCGATCGCCGCGCGCCAGGCCTCCTCGTGCGGGACCAGCAGGTCGCAGGTCGAGGCCGAGACCCGCAGCCGCGCCAGGTGGGCATCGAGCTTGCGCACGATCCCGTTGGTGTACAGCGCGGATTCGAAGATCCCGTCCCCGCGCGTCACCCCCTGGTCAAGGACCGAGAGCTGTGCGGTGGCGGCATCGGCGACGCGGCCGGCGGGATAATCGCGGTCAAGGAACACAAGTGCAGTCATGGGTACCAGATTACCGCCGCGAAAGTGGTTCTCCGGCTAGCGCCGTGCGGGCGGTAGTCTGGGGTATGGCCGGGAAACGGGCTCTGGCAAGGAGGGATCCATGGAGGCAGGCAGCGACGCGCTGACCCTTGGCGCCGCCCTGTGGTCGATCGCCGTGGGCATCGAGCTCACCATCCGCATCACCATGGTCGGAATCGTTCCGGGCAACCGCCGCCCCACCACCGCGATGGCCTGGCTGCTGGCCATCTTCTTCCTGCCGGTGGCGGGCCTGCTGCTCTACCTGCTCTTCGCCAACATCAAGCTGTCGAGGCGGCGCATCGAACGCCAGCGGAGGGTCAACGAATCGATCCTCGAGGCCACCCAGCACCTGACCGGGGGCACCTGGGCCCCCGACGCCCCCGACTGGGTGCTCTCGGCGGTCGAGTTGAACCGGAGGCTGGGCGCGCTGCCGCTGCAGGCCGGCAACGCGGTGGAGTTCATCACCGGCTACAAGGAATCCCTCGAGGCGATGCGCCTGGAAATCGACAGGGCCCGGCGCTACGTGCACGTGCAGTTCTACATCATCGGCGACGACGAACAGTACGTCGCCCCGCTCCTGGACGCCCTGGAACGCGCGGTCGCCCGCGGGGTCAAGGTCAGGGTGCTCTTCGACCACCTGGGGTCGCTGCGCGTCAAGGGCTATTTCTCGCTGATTCGCAGGATGAGCGACGCGGGCATCAACTGGCGGCGGATGCTTCCGCTGGCGCCCTTCCAACGACGGTGGCGGCGCCCGGATCTGCGCAACCACCGCAAGATCGTGGTGGTGGACGGGCAGGTGGCCTTCACCGGCAGCCAGAACCTCATCGAGCCCGGATACAAGCGGGCCTCCGCACACAAGATCGGCCGGGAATGGGTCGAGCTCATGGTCAAGGTCCACGGCCCGCTGGTGACCAGCCTGGACGTGGTCTTCGCAACCGACTGGTCGCAGGAGTCCGACGGGGACCTGCTCCACGACCTGGCCGCGGTGGAAGAGGCGATGGTCGAGGCGCCGGATGCGGGGGAGGACCTCGGGCAGGTGGTGCCCAGCGGGCCGGGTTTCGAGGCGGAAAACAACCTGAGGCTGTTCAACACGCTGATCTATTCGGCCACCGAGCGCCTCTCCATCACCAGCCCCTACTTCGTTCCCGACGACTCGCTGCTCTACGCCATCACCACCGCCGCCCAGCGCGGGGTGGCGGTGGAACTCTTCGTCTGCGAGAAGGGCGACCAGGCCCTGGTGCAGCATGCCCAGCAGTCCTACTACGAGGCCCTGCTGCGGGCCGGGGTGCGGATCTACCTCTACAAGGCCCCGGCGGTGCTGCATTCAAAGTGCATGGCGGTGGACGACGACGTGGTGGTGATGGGATCCTCCAACATGGACATGCGCTCCTTCTCGCTGAACCTCGAGATCACGCTCATGCTCCTGGGCCCGGACCTGGTCAACGAGCTGATGAAGGTGCAGGACAGCTACCGGGCGAATTCGACCGAGCTGACCCTGGAGCAGTGGAGCCGGCGCACCCCGGTGAACCGGTGGATCGACAACGTGGCACGGCTTTCGGCGACGCTGCAATAGGCCCGCGGGCCCGATGCCCACCACCGCCCGTCGGCTTCGGACTTGACTCCCGCCGGGCGCCAGGTCTCCTCGCGGTCGGCCGCGGCACCGGGGATGTCATCGCCGCCGGAGCGCAGCGCGCCGATGAACAACACCCGCATGATCCCTCAGCCGATTTCATCCATCGGGGCAAGCGATGCCCCCTGGCGGCCACGATGCCGGCGTCCCGCGCCTTGGGGGCAGGGGAGCTGTCGGCGGACTCCCAGCCGCCCGGATCGCAGGCCGGCCAAGTCAAACAGGATTCAAGAAGTACTCCCCGGAGGCTCCGCCTAGAGTGGGAGACGTAAACCAGAGGACCGAAAGGAACAAGCCGTGAACACGACCTTCAGCAAAGAGGAAAAGGCAGCCATGCGGGCGGCCGCCGCCGAGGCAAAGGCCGCGAAGATCGGCGCCGACCTTGAGGCGGCGTGCCTTGCGGCCATCGGGGAAATGACGGGCACGGACAAGGAACTGGCCGAGACCCTGCACGCGCTGGTCAAGAAGCACACGTCCCTGGGTGCCAAGACCTGGTACGGCATGCCGGCCTACACCAATGCCGACGGCAAGGTCGTGGTGTTCTTCCAGAGTGCCGCCAAGTTCAAGGTGCGGTACGCCACCATCGGGTTCCAGCCGGACGCGAACCTCGACGAGGGCAATTTCTGGCCGAGCTCCTTTGCCGTGACCAAGCTGGCGGCCGCCGACCAAAAGCGCCTGGTGGAGCTGCTGAAGAAGGCCGTCAGCTAGTCCGGCCACCCGGGGAGCCCCCCGCCGTCGGGCGCCGGCTAGCTGCCGGGGAAGACGCTGCCGAGGGCCGAGAGGACACCGAAGGCCTTGGTGCGGACCTCGTCCCATTCCTCCTGGGGCGAGGAATCGGCGGTGATCGCACCGCCCACGCCCAGGGACAGGTCCCAGCGCCCGGAGATCTCTCCGCGAACCATGACCAGGGTGCGGATGACGACCGAAAGGTCGGCGGCGCCGGTGGCGGAAAAGTACCCGACGGCACCGGAATACAGCCCGCGGGCTGCCCCGTCCTCCAGGGTATCGAGGATCTCCATGGTGGAGACCTTCGGCGCCCCGGTCATGGACCCGGCGGGGAACGCCGCGGCAATGGCCTCGGCGCGCGGTGCACCGGGACGCAACCTGGCGTCGATGGTGGAGACCATCTGGTGAACGGTCGCATAGCTTTCGATCGCGCACAGCCGCGGCACCGAGAGGGTGCGGGGATCGGCGAAATGCGACAGGTCGTTGCGCAGCAGGTCAACGATCATGATGTTTTCGGCGCGGTCCTTGGGCGAGGACGCCAGCTCCTCGATCAATGCCTGGTCAGCTTCGGGCGTTGCCCCGCGCGGCCTGGTCCCCTTGATGGGCTCGGCACGCATCCAGCCGTCGGAACCGATCGACATGAACCTCTCGGGGGAGGTGCTGGCCGCGGCCATGTCGCCAAAGCGCAGGTAGTGCGCGAAGGGTGCGGGATTCGCCGCGCGCAGCCTCAGGTAGTTTTCCCACGGGTCGCAGGGCACCGCCTCCGCACGCAGGGACGTGGTCAGGCAGACCTCGTAGCTGTTGCCCAGGCGGATCTGTTCCTGCGCGGCACGGACCTTGCCCAGGTAGGCGGGGCGGTCATCGTGCGGGGTGAAGGCAGCGGCGGGTTCCAGGTGCGCGGGCACGGGGACGGCGGCGGGAAGCTGCGGCAGCAGCTGACGGACCCGGTCGAAGAAGCCCTCGGCGTCAGCGGCCGCGGTGGCCAGCAGGTGCACCGTGGAGGCCTGGTGGTCAACGACGACCACCTGGGAGGGCCTGATCAGCGCGGCATCCGCCGGTGCTGCCGGAGCCCCCGGCGCGGGAGGGACGTCGCTGCCGCCGGTTTCCCGCTTGAGCTCGTAGCCCAGGTAGCCCAGCCAGCCGGGAACATAGGGAAGCTCGCCCTGCGCCGGCAGGAAGCCCGCGGCGTCCCAGCTGCGGGCGAGCCAGTCGAAGAAGCCGCCGGTGAGCCTGGCGGTCGCGGTGCCCTCGCGCAGGGTCCCCGCCCCGCCGCGGTGTTCATAGACCGCGCAGTGATCGGTGGTGGCAGCGGCCATGATCGAGTAGCGGTTGCGTTGGCGCGGGTCGGCGAACCCCAGGTTGCTGGATTCGAGCAGGACCGCGTGGTCGTTCCCGGCATACAGCGCCTCGAAGAGCGCGGCGGCGTCGGGTGCCGCGGGCAGCGCCGTGTGCACCGGCGCCTGGGCCGCCGACTCGGTGCGTTCGGGGGCCAGTGCCGAGGCGCACCGGGACAGCGACATCAGCGCGCGCAGCACGTGGTGCGGGGCGCTGCCGTCGGCCCGGTTTTCCACGGTCACATCGGCGTGCCCGGGTACGTCATCGGCATCGAGGTAGGTCCCTTCCTGGGCCGCCCAGCGGTCCCAGTGCGCGGCAAAGACCTCGCCGTCGCGTTCAAGTGCCCGGGACTTGCGCGTTTCGTCCGGCACCTGGACCCACACCAGGGCGTCGAGCAACCCGCGGGCGGCGGCGCAGCCTGCGCCTACGCCCTCGATGATGACCACGGGGGCAGGGGCGAGCGTGGCGCGCGGACCGGGGGCGCCTGCCGCCCAGTCCCAGCCGGTCCAGTCGGCTGCCTCGCCGCGGGACAGGGGAGCCAGGACGTCGGTGACGTAGGAGTGCGTGCCGGCCTGCAGGCCGTCCCAGCCGGGGTAGATGTCCTCGAGGTGGAAGAGGGCCACTTCGCGGTGGCGGCGCAGCGCGGTGGCAAGTTCCGCCGCCAGCGTGCTCTTCCCCGCTCCGGACCGTCCGTCGATGCCAAGGACCAGTACGGGGCTAGTTGCCACGTTGGGGCATGGTGTGTGCGCGCACGTAGTCGAGGACTCCCGGGATGGCGGCGTTGACCATTTGCCAGCACAGGCGGAAGTCGGCCGAATCGCCAAACCACGGATCGTAGATTCCCTGGCCCTCGACCGGGGCCGAGGCCAGGGTCGTGTCGAAGGATCGCATCATGCGCAGGTCGGGGCGGGGTGCCGAGGGATCGGCCGGCAGCATCTTGGCCAGCGCCGCGAGGTGCTCCTGGTCCATGGCCAGCAACAGGTCGGCGCCGGTCACCATGTCGGCGTCCAGGACCCGCGCCACGTGCTCCTCGGCGTTGATGCCGTGGGACTGCAGGATGGCGGCGGCCCGCGGGTCGATCCCGTGGCCGGCCTCGCCGTCGCTGGTGCCGGCGGACTCGACCAGGACGTCGAGGATTCCTGCATCGCCCAGGGCGGTGCGAATCATGTACTCGGCCATGGGGGAGCGGCAGATGTTTCCCGTGCACACTGTCAATATCCGGAACATGGTTTTAGTCTAGGGCCCTTACGCACCTAGTGACAGGCCCAAACACGGTTCGCGGCGATGGTTACCGGATTGTGCCCTTGGGCGCGCGTGCCACCGGTGTGGGGGCGGGGCCTAGTGGATGAAGACCAGCAAGGCCGCGACGAAGATGAACAGCGTGCCGAAGACGAGGTTCAGGATCCGCTGGCCGCGGGCGGTGGCCGTGAAGCGGCTGAAGCTCTTGGCCGAGGCGGCAAAGAACAGCCACATCACCACGATGTCCACCGCCACAATGGTTCCGATGAAGATGAGGTATTGCGGCAGCGCGGGCGCATCGAGCCGGATGAACTGCGGGGTGAAGGCCAGGAAGAACACGATGGCCTTGGGGTTGAGCAGGTTGACCCACAGTCCGCGCCGGAACATCGCGAGCGCCGATTCGCGGCCCTTCACATCGATCTCCTCCGCCCCCTGCGGCCTGGCCAGGATCAGCCGCACGCCCAGGTACACCAGGTACGCGGCGCCGGCGTAGCGGATCGCGGTAAAGGCCATCGGCGAACGGGAGACCAGCAGCCCGACGCCTGCCGCGACGACGACCACGTGCACCAGAAGCGCCGCCTGCTGGCCCAGGATTCCCCACATGGAGCGGCGGAAGCCGGAGTTCAGCGAGTTGGTCATGGTGTTGATTGCCCCGGCGCCCGGGGTGAAACTGATCAGCGTCGAGGCGCCAAGGAGCGAGAGCCAGAGGGAAAGAGTCACCGCTCAAGTTTAGGGCAGCCCGGCGGCAGCCGGGAGCATGCGGAAACCGACGCTAGGGACGGGCCGGCAGGCGGTGCGAGGCCGCAACCTGCGCATACCAGCGGGCGGAGGCCTTGGGGATGCGGGCCTGGGTGTCGTAGTCGACCCGCACGATCCCGAAGCGCTTGTCGTAGCCGAAGGCCCACTCGAAATTGTCCATGAGCGACCACACCAGGTACCCGCGCACATCCGCGCCCTTCTCCATGGCCCGGTGGGTGGCGCGCAGGTGGGCATCGATGAATGCCAGCCGGTCCGCCGAGTCATCCACGAAGCCCGCCGCGTCCGCAACGTCGTCGTAGGCGGCCCCGTTCTCCGTGATCACCATGGGGATGCCGGCCGGGCCGGTGTACAGCTCCTGCAGGCGCAGCAGCAACCGTTCCAGCCCCTCGGGCTGCACCTCCCAGTCCATGGCCGTGCGCGGCAGCCCGCGCGAGACCCTGCTGACGTGCTCGCCGCCCACGATCGGGGAGCGGCGGGGCAGGCCCCGCTCTGAGGCGAACACCAGCGGCGCGGCGGTCGCCGGCGGCAGCGCGCCCGAGGCGACCAGTTCCCCGTTGTAGTAGTTCACGCCCAGCACGTCGAGGGGGGCCGCGATGACCTCCAGGTCGTTGCCCCGGATGTGCCGCTCCAGGCCTGCCCCGGCCATGTCCTCGAGCACGTCCGCCGGGTATTGGCCGTGGAAAATCGGATCGAGGAAGATGCGGTTGAAGGCGCCGTCCACCCGCCGGGCGGCATCGACATCGGACCCGCTCGCGGGGTCCGCCGGGTCGGCCACGGTGAAGTTCAGCGTGATCCCCAGCCGGTGTTCCTTGCCCGCAACCTCCCGCATGGCGGTGGTGGCCAGCCCGTGCCCCAGCAGCAGGTGGTGCGCGGCCGCCACCGCCTCGGCCGGGTCCGTGTGCCCGGGGGCATGCTCGCCGCCGGCATAGGAGAGGAAGGACGAGCACCACGGTTCGTTCAGCGTGGTCCACTGGCCGACGCGGTCCTTCAGGTGCTCGAACACCTCCAGGGCGTAGTCGGCGAAGCGGTAGGCGGTGTCGCGGTTCGCCCATCCGCCGCGTTCCTGCAGGGCCTGGGGCAGGTCCCAGTGGTAGAGGGTGAGCCACGGGGCGATCCCGGCCCCCAGCAGCTCGTCGACCAGCCGGGAGTAGAAGTCCAGTCCCCGCGGGTTCAGTGCCCGGTCCCCGGGCTTGATGCGCGCCCAGGAAGTGGAGAACCTGTAGGTGTCCAGTCCGAGCTCGGCCATGAGCGCCACATCCTGCGGCATCCGGTGATAGTGGTCCGCGGCAATCGATCCGTCGTGCCCCCCGAAGACGGCGCCGGGCACCCGGCAAAACGCATCCCAGATGGAATCCTCGCGGCCCTCCTCGTGGGCGGCGCCCTCGATCTGGAACGCCGCGGTGGCGGAGCCGAAGCGGAATCCGGGCGGAAACTCCAGGGTGCGCGTTGAATCGAATCCGGCGGCAAGGGAACGGGGCGTGCCCGTGGTGGGGAGTTCGGTCATGGCGGGGACTGGTCCTCAACGATCATGAACGCACCAGCGTTCGGCCGACGGTTGCCACGAGCCTAGTGCGAATCGCCGCTGTGGGCCAGAGGCGGCGGGCAGGGCCGGGGGGAGGAGCCCTTTCCGGGACCTGCGCCCGTGCCGCGCTCGCCGGGGAGCGCGGCTAGGGGTGTTCCGCGGCGTTCCGTGCCCTGTCCACGCCGGCCGCCGCGTCGGCCATGAAGCGGGAAACCAGCTTCACTTCCTCGTCGGTGTAGGTGGAAATGACCTCCATCATGCTCGCCGCCAGGGGCGCGAACATGGCACGCCCGTCGGCCTGCGCCTTCGGGGTCATCTTGATCCGGACCACGCGGCGGTCCCTGTCGATGCGCAGGCGCTCGATGTGGCCCACGCGCTCGAGCCGGTCCAGCATGGCGCTGGTGGCCGGCGAACTAAGTTGCAGGGTCCGCGAGAGGTCGCCCGGGGTCGGAGGGTTTCCTGCACGTTCGAAGCGCATGATGACGGCCAGGGCGTTCATATCCGTGCGGTGGGTCTTGTGCCGGGTCCCGGTGGATTCGACGTAGCGGTCCGATGCCTGGCCGAACTGCTGAAGTAGCAGGACGAGTTCGAAGGCGGCGGCGGGATCCATGGTGAACATTCTATGCCGCCACTTGAAATAGTTCCATTATGGAAATACTCTTTGATGGAGACGTAATGGCAGGTGGGCGCAAGGCCGCCCGCACAACGAGGGGTTGGATCGTGGGAAATCAAGTCATGGAGGCCGGGACGGGCCCGGCCCGGCGGGGAATGAATCCCCGGCCCGGAACGGGCAAGGCAGTCTTCCGCGCGGTGCTTGCCGTGGTGCTGGTCGCCCTCTGGCTGGGCGTCGCCGGAGTTGGCGGGCCGACCTTCGGCAAACTCGGCGAGGTGCAGACCAACGACCAGGCGGCGTTCCTGCCGGCCACTGCCGAGGCGACCCGGGCCCTTGAATGGCAGTCGAAATTCCGCACCTCCGACGCCATCCCCGCCGTGGTGGTGATAGCCGGCGAATCGGCGATCGACCAAGGGGAAATCAAGGCACTGGCGGCATCGCTGAAGAACCTGGACGGACTGGACGGCGACATTGTCGGCCCCTTCGCCTCCGAAGACGGACTGGCCGCCCAGTTGCTCGTTCCGCTGGATGGCAGCGGCGAGGTCGAGGACGCCGTCAAGGCCCTGCGGGCAGAGCTCGACTCCCTCGTCCCCGACGGCACCCGCGCCCATGTCACCGGCCCGGCCGGCTTCAGTGCCGACCTGGTCGAGGCCTTTGGCGGAATCGACGGCGTGCTGCTGGGCGTGGCCCTCGGTGCGGTCTTCCTGATCCTGCTGCTGGTCTATCGGTCGGTCCTGCTGCCGCTCACGGTATTGTTCACTGCCGTTGCCGCGCTCTGTGCGGCGATCCTGGCCGTCTACTTCATGGCCAAGGAGGGATGGATCCGCCTCGACGGGCAAAGTCAGGGCATCCTGTCCATCCTGGTCATCGGTGCGGCGACCGACTATTCGCTGCTGCTGGTGGCCAGGCACCGGGAAGCCCTCTCCGGCGGGCAGGACCGCTGGGCGGCTGCCGCAACGGCGTGGAAGCGCTCCGTGGAACCGATCCTGGCATCCGGCGGCACCGTGACGGTCGGCCTGCTGTGCCTGCTCTTCTCGGACCTCAATTCCAACAAGGCGCTGGGGCCCATCGGAGCCAGCGGCATCGTTTTCTCCATCATTGCCGCCCTGAGTTTCCTGCCAGCCGCGTTGGCGCTGCTGGGCAGGAAGGCCTACTGGCCATTCATGCCCAAGCCGGAGCTCCAGCTGGCCCCCGAGGCGTTGCCCGCTGGCCTGTGGGGACGCGTCGCCGGATTTGTCGGCCGCCATCCCCGACCCATCTGGGTGCTCACCGCGCTGGTGCTGGCCGCCGGGGCGCTGGGCATGACCCAGCTCAAGGCCTCGGGTGTGCCGCAGAGCGAATTGGTCCTGGGCCAAACCGATTCCCGCGACGGGCAGGTCGTCCTGGGAGAACACTTCCCGGGAGGAACCGGAAGCCCCTTGTTTGCCGTCGTCGATGAAGCCAAGGCGAGCGGACTCCTGGACACCGTCGGGGATGCCGACGGGGTGGCCTCGGCCTACCTCCAGGCCGCGGACGGCGGGCCCGCGCTGTCACAAGCCGGCCGGGATCCCCAGGTCGTCGAGGGCCGCATCCTGATGTCAATCACCCTGGACGACGCCGCCGACTCCGATGCGGCCAAGGCCACGCTGGTTGACCTGCGGGAGCTGCTGCACCAGCAGGACGCCGCGTCATTGGTCGGCGGAACCACCGCCACCCTGAGCGACACCGCGACCACCGCGCAGGCGGACCTGGTCAAGATCATCCCGCTGATCCTCGGCGCCATCCTACTCATCCTGATGTTGTTGCTGCGTTCGATCCTGGCCCCGGTGCTCTTGGTGGCCACGACCCTGCTGTCCTACGGGACGGCCATGGGCGTCTCGGCCTGGGTCTTCAACGGCATCTTCAACTTCGTCGGAGCAGACCCCTCGGTTCCGCTCTTTGGCTTCGTGTTCCTGGTGGCGCTGGGTGTGGACTACAACATCTTCCTGATGACCCGGGTCAGGGAGGAATCCCTGGACCACGGGACGCGTTCGGGGGTCCTGCGCGGTCTGGCCGTCACCGGAGGGGTGATCACCTCCGCGGGCGTGGTGCTGGCAGCCACCTTCGCGGCCCTGGGCATCATCCCCATCATGTTCCTGGTGCAGCTGGGCTTCATCGTGGCGTTCGGCGTGCTGCTCGACACCCTGGTCGTGCGGTCCCTGCTGGTTCCGGCGCTGGTCCGCGACATCGGCCCGAAGGTTTGGTGGCCAAGCAAGCTGGGACGCACAAGGTAACGGATCTCTCGTTCGGCGGCGGGCCGGGTACTGCTAAGCTGGATACTTGTAGATCGGTAAGGTGCGAGCACTCTGCTTGCAATCCGAGGGTCTATGCGTCGACAGACTGGATTTCCCGATCCGCCGCCTGATCCGTTTCCCCTCGCGGGAGACACTTGCGGCCGGTCGATGTGCGCCTAGCGCCATCTTGGCTCTCTCTTTCTTCGGCGACCACGCGCGCCGAAACCGTCGTGCGAAGCTTTGAGAGAAAGTACCACGTGAGTCCTTCATTCACTTCCCTTGGCGTGCCCGCAACCTTCGCCGACGTCCTCGCGTCGCAGGGAATCGAGAGCGCATTCCCCATCCAGGAAGCCACCCTTCCCACCACCCTGAACGGCGGAGACGTGCTCGGCCGCGGCCAGACCGGCTCGGGCAAGACCCTTGCCTTCTCCCTTCCGGTGGTCGCCCGCCTGGCCGCCAACCCCAAGCCGCGCAAGGCCCGCTTCCCGCGTGCCCTGATCATGGCACCCACCCGCGAACTGGCCACCCAGATCGCCAAGGTCGTTGAGCCGCTGGCCAAGGCCGTGGACCTGCGCGTGGCCGTCGTCTTCGGCGGCGTCTCGCAGCTGCGCCAGGAAAAAGACCTGAACGCCGGCGTTGACATCCTCATCGCCTGCCCGGGTCGCCTCGAGGACCTGCTCAAGCAGCGCGTCGCCGACCTGTCCCGCGTGGAAATCTCCGTGCTGGACGAGGCCGACCACATGGCCGACCTCGGCTTCCTGCCGGTCGTCAAGCGCATCCTGGACCAGGCCCCCCGCGGCATCCAGCACATGCTCTTCTCCGCCACCCTCGACAACGGCGTGGACAAGCTTGTCCAGCGCTACCTCGAGAACCCGACCGTTCACTCGGTCGACGCCCCGACCGCCGCCGTGAACACCATGGAGCACCACGTGTTCCTGGTGTCCAACGACGACAAGAAGGAACTGGTCCGCACCCTGGCCTCGGGCGCCGGGCGCCGCATCATGTTCATGCGCACCAAGCACCACGCCAAGAAGATGGCCGTGTGGCTGTCCAAGTGCGGCATCCCGACCGTCGACCTGCACGGCAACCTGAGCCAGAACGCCCGCGACCGCAACCTGGCCGCGTTCTCGGCCGGGGACGCCCGCGTGCTGGTGGCCACCGACGTCGCCGCCCGCGGCGTGCACGTCGACGGCGTCGAGCTCGTCGTCCACATCGACCCGCCGGCAGAGCACAAGGCCTACCTGCACCGCTCGGGCCGCACCGCCCGTGCCGGTTCGGATGGCACCGTTGTCACCATCGCCACCCCGGACCAGCAGGGCGACGTGAAGTCGCTGCTCAAGGCCGCGGGCCTGAAGGTGCCGATGGTCAAGGTCACCCCGAACGCACAGGTCGTTTCCGACGTCGTCGGCGAGCGGGCCGAGCCGGTTGCGTACGTTGCACCGCAGCTGCGCAGCACCGCCACCGTCCGCAAGGACACCTTGAACGACTCGGACGCAGCAGGCGGCCGCGGCCGCCGCCGCGGCGGCCGCGGCACCGCCAAGAGCGCCGGAGGCGAGGGACAGCGCCGCGAGGAAAACCGCGGCGAGCGTCGCACCGAGAACCGTGGCGGCAACGCCCCGGCCGGACGCGGCGGAGAGCGCCGCACCGAGAACCGCGGCGAGGGCCGTGGCTACGCCGCTGCCGGTGGCCGTGGCGGGGAACGCCGCAACGACAACCGCGGTGCCGGCGCCTCGGCTCCGCGCGGTGGCGAACGCCGCACCGACAACCGTGCCGACCGCCGCACCGACGTGCGCCAGGACGACCGCGACGTGGCCCGCCGCAGCGCAGTACCCAACCGCGGTTCGGCAGCGGCCCGCAACAACTCGGGCCAGCGCCAGGGTTCCGGCGCCGGTTCCCGCCCCCGCGGCGGCAACACCATCGCCGAAGCGCTGGGAGCTTCCAAGGTCGAGGCAGCAACCGGGGCAGGCCGTGGACGCGGTCAGCGCCGCGCCTCGTCGCCGGCCTCGAACGGCCGCAACTTCTAAGGCCATTCCCGCCGCCGCGCGCGGCAGGGCTTGAGCCATTGGCTGGGTCCGGGTTCACAACGAATGTTGTGGGCCCGGGCCCAGCCTGCTTTAAGGGATGAGGGGGATCCCTTCGGCTTCATCCCTTCGTCTGAATCCGGCGGGTTGCGGTTCCCGGGAGATCATCCCTAGGATCCGCGGGGGCGGCGGGACTGTCCAATAACCTTGGGGAATCAGCGCGGCAGGATCCGAAAGACTCGAATTACCTGTCGCCGAGGACGCCCGCACGCGCGGCAACTACACCCACGACCTTGGAGACAGCCTTGATTGAATCACTGCAGGAGTTCACGTCCAATTTTCCTCCCGCCCTGCAGTGGCTGGCCGTGATGCTGGCGGCTGCCGTTCCGTTCATCGAGTCCTACTTCGGCGCGGCGCTCGGCGTTGTCATCGGCATTAACCCGGTGATCGCCATCCTCGCAGCGATCGTGGGCAACGTTGCTTCCATGCTCCTGCTGGTCAACGGAGCCCACCTCGTGCGCCGGAAGATCGCCAGGGAACGGGAGGTCCCGTCGCTGAAGTACGTAAAGCTGCGCGCGGCCTTTGAGAAGTACGGCATCGCCGGCGTCAGCCTCCTGGGGCAGACCATCCTGCCCAGCCAGATCACCTCCGCCGCGCTGGTGTCCTTCGGCGCCGCCAAGGAGAAAGTCGTCTTCTGGCAAATCATTTCCATCATCCTGTGGGGCGCCACCTTCGGCTTGCTCGCCTTCCTGGGAGTGGACCTGGTCCTGGGCGGCTGACCCGCCCGCCGCGGGGGTGTCGAGGGCCCCCGGCGACCACGGGTGCCGATACCCGCACGGGACCGGCGCCTCGAGGGGGGCACGGCGGAGTATGAGGCCCGAACCGGCCGATCTCTATCAGCGAACGGCTTTCACAGAAAACTCCAAGTTCCCCGTAATTCCGGGGAACTTTCCTGCTTTTCGGACATCAATCAGCGCTTCTCTTGCAAAGTTGAGCCATATCCACTCAACTTTGAATTGACATCGATTTGCCGCCGAGTAAACTTGAGTCCAGAACGCTCAACCGGTTGAATCCGGTTTGGACGTTGGTTCATTTTCCCAAGGTAATGAAGGAGCACCCCATGTCACGTGCCGTAGGTATTGACCTCGGAACCACCAACTCCGTTGTATCCGTCCTCGAAGGTGGCGAGCCCACCGTCATCGCAAACGCCGAAGGCAACCGCACCACCCCGTCCGTCGTCGCCTTCGCCAAGAGCGGCGAGGTCCTGGTTGGCGACATCGCCAAGCGCCAGGCCGTGAACAACATCGATCGCACCATCGCCTCGGTCAAGCGCCACATGGGCACCGACTGGTCGGTCGCCATCGACGACAAGAAGTACACCGCGCAGGAAATCTCCGCACGTACCCTGATGAAGCTCAAGACCGACGCCGAGTCCTACCTGGGCGAAAAGGTCACCGACGCGGTCATCACCGTTCCGGCCTACTTCAACGACGCCGAGCGCCAGGCCACGAAGGAGGCCGGCGAGATCGCTGGCCTGAACGTCCTGCGCATCGTCAACGAGCCGACCGCAGCGGCCCTGGCCTACGGCCTGGACAAGGGCAAGGAAGACGAGCTCATCCTGGTCTTCGACCTCGGCGGCGGAACCTTCGACGTCTCCCTGCTGGAAGTCGGCAAGGACGAGGACGACTTCTCCACCATCCAGGTGCGCGCCACCTCGGGCGACAACCGCCTCGGCGGCGACGACTGGGACCAGCGCGTCGTTGACTGGCTGCTGGCCCAGGCCAAGCAGAAGGGCGCCGACCTGTCCAAGGACAAGATCGCCCTGCAGCGCCTGAAGGAAGCAGCGGAGCAGGCCAAGAAGGAACTCTCCTCGGCCACCTCCACCAACATCTCCCTGCAGTACCTCTCGGTCACCGCCGACGGCCCGGTCCACCTGGACGAGCACCTTTCCCGCGCCAAGTTCCAGGAACTGACCAACGACCTGCTCGAGCGCACCCGCAAGCCGTTCAAGGACGTCATCGCCGAAGCCGGCGTGAAGGTCGCGGACATCGCACACGTGATCCTCGTCGGCGGCTCCACCCGCATGCCCGCAGTAGTCGACCTGGTCAAAGAACTGGCCGGCAAGGACGCCAACAAGGGCGTGAACCCGGACGAGGTCGTCGCCGTGGGCGCTGCACTGCAGGCCGGCGTGCTGAAGGGCGAGCGCAAGGACGTGCTGCTCATCGACGTCACCCCGCTGTCCCTGGGCATCGAGACCAAGGGCGGTGTGATGACCAAGCTGATCGAGCGCAACACGGCCATCCCGACCAAGCGCTCGGAGACCTTCACCACCGCCGAGGACAACCAGCCCTCGGTTTCCATCCAGGTCTTCCAGGGCGAGCGCGAGTTCACCCGCGACAACAAGCCGCTGGGCACCTTCGAGCTGACTGGCATCGCCCCGGCGCCGCGCGGCATCCCGCAGGTCGAGGTCACCTTCGACATCGACGCCAACGGCATCGTCCACGTTTCGGCCAAGGACAAGGGCACCGGGGTTGAGCAGTCGATGACCATCACCGGCGGCACCGCTCTGTCCAAGGACGACATCGAGCGCATGGTCCGTGAAGCCGAGGAGCACGCCTCCGAGGACAAGGCCCGCCGCGAGGCAGCCGAAACCCGCAACGCCGCCGAGCAGTCCGCCTACTCGGTCGACAAGCTCATCAAGGACAACGCCGACAAGCTGCCCGAGGAGGTCAAGACCGAGGTCCAGGCCGACGTCGACGCGCTAAAGGCAGCCCTGGAGAAGCAGGACAACGACGACGAGGTCAAGGCCGCGTTCGAGAAGCTGCAGGCATCGCAGACCAAGCTGGGCGAGGCAATCTACTCGCAGGCGCAGTCCGAGGGCGCAGCAGCGGCCGACGACGCCGAGGCACCGAACGCCGACGAAGACATCGTCGACGCCGAGGTCATCGACGAAGACGACGAAAACGTCAAGAAGTAAGGGGCGCATCGACCATGTCAGAGGAAACTCACGACGAGGGTGCCTCCAAGGAAGAGGTCACTCCCGTTGACGAAGCCCACGACTCGGGTGACGCGTTGAGCCAGGCCGAAGCCATCCTCAACGAGGCAGGCAGCGAGGCCGGGGAAGAAACCCCGGTCAGCGACAAGGAAGCCGAATTGCGCGACGACCTGTTGCGCCTGCAGGCCGAATACGTCAACTACCGCAAGCGCGTCGAGCGCGACCGGGACGTGGCGCGCGAGGTCGCCGTCCAGTCGGTCATCACCAACCTGCTGCCGGTCCTCGATGACATCGACGCGGCCCGCCTGCACGGCGACCTGGTCGACGGGCCGTTCGCCTCGATCGCGAACAAGCTCGACGCGGTGCTCGAGGGCCTCGGCCTTCAGCGCATCAACGAGGCCGGCGTGGAGTTCGACCCGAACGTGCATGAGGCACTGATCCAGCAGCCGCACGCCGAGATCCCGGCGGACCACGTGGCGCAGGTCCTGCGCCCGGGGTTCAAGAAGGGTGAGCGCATCCTCCGCGCGGCCCAGGTGATCGTCTCCCTCGGGGAATAGTCACCAACGGCGGCACCTGCAGAAATGCAGGTGCCGCACCCCCACCAAGGTGCGGCGGCTCGCAGCGTTTCCAGTGATGGAACCGGCGATCCGCCGCATACTTGGTGGACACCACATCACGGATTTCTCCCCGCCACGACAGATCGGCGGGTGAGCCACAAGGATTTTTACAGCAAAGGAGGCGCCCGGTGGCAAGCCAGGACTGGGTCGACAAAGATTTCTACGCCATTCTTGGCGTCTCCAAGGACGCCAGCGACGCGGACATCAAGAAGGCGTACCGGAAGATGGCGCGCAAGTACCACCCGGACACCAACTCCGGCGATTCCGAGTCCGAGCGAAGGTTCAAGGACATCACCGAGGCACATTCGGTGCTTTCGGACCCGGAGGACCGCCAGCAGTATGACGCCATCCGCGCCATGGGCTCGGGGGCCCGGTTCAGTGCCGGCGGTCACGGCGGAGCACCGGACAACGGCGGCTTCGAGGATGTCTTCTCCAACCTTTTCAACACCGGGGGCTCTCGCCGCGGCGGCGGCAGCCAGATGCCACCGGATTTTGCAGACCTCTTCGGGGGCGGCGGTTTCGGCGGCTTTGGCCAGCAGACACCGCGCAAGGGCGCCGACCGGACAGCCAGCACCACGATCTCCTTCGCCGGTTCCATGAAGGGAACCACCATCGGCCTGCGCGAGGCCAACGGCGAGGTCATCGACGTGCGGATTCCGGCAGGGATCAAGGACGGGCAATCGGTCCGCGTCCGCGGGAAGGGTGCGCCCGGTGCCGCCGGCGCCGGGGACCTGATCGTCAAGGTCAGCGTCAAGCCGCACCCGTTCTTCATCCGCGAGGACAACAACATCCGGATCCATGTGCCGGTGACTTTTGACGAGGCAGCCCTCGGCGGGCAGATCGAGGTTCCCACGCTGACCGGCGAGAGCGTCAAGCTGAAGGTCCCGGCCGGCTCCTCACATGGCCGCACCCTGCGCCTGAAGGGACGCGGCGTGAAAACCTCCAAGGCCACGGGTGACCTGCTGGTAACCCTGGACGTGGTGGTTCCGCAGAACCTCTCCAAGGAAGCCAAGGCGGCCGTCGAGGCGTTCGCGGAGGCAACCAAGGCAGAGAACCCGCGCGAGGGACTGCTCGCGCGCGCAACGCTCTAATCACCGTGACGCCCCGTGCCGCCCACCAGCGGCACGGGGCGCTTCGGCTTACCAAGAAGTTGGCTACGGTGGATGAAAACGATTGAAAGGCAGGGATCATGGGCAATGACCGACTAAGGCCGATCTTCGTCATTTCAGTGGCAGCCGATCTGGCCGACATGCACCCCCAGACGCTGCGCCAATATGACCGCCTGGGTCTGGTCTCGCCCTCGCGCCAAGGCGGCAAGCAGCGCAGGTACTCGGAACACGACGTGGAGCTGCTACGTGAAATCCAGCGGCTGTCCAAGGACGGGGTCTCCCTGGAGGGCATCAAGCGCATCCTGGCTCTGGAAAACCAGGTCGCCGCGCTGCGTTCCCGGGTCGGGGAACTGAGCAACGAGGTCTTCGCCCTGCGCAGCGCCCACCAGGCCGCCGGGCTCGGACGAGTCTTTGCCGCCGGCAGCACCGGCGATGTGGTGTCCCTGGCCCGGGGCCAACGACCGCGCGGCCGCAGCCAGGCCGTGGTGGTGTGGAAGCCGCGGGGCAAATAGCCGCCGTGAACCCCCCACGTGGAAGCATCAAGACCCATGGGTGAGGGCTACGCCCGGCTCGCCGCCGAGGCACACGACCGCTTCGAGGCATTGTGTGCAATCCGCGGCAGGCTGGGCAGGACCCACCGCCAGGGCCTGGACGGCACCGCACATGCGCTGCGCCCCGGCTCCATGGATCCGGCCATCCCAGCCCGCCGATTGCTCTACCTCGACCTTTCCGCCCGTGAGCCGCTGGCAGCCATAGCCGTCGGCGACCTGGACACCGCCACCCACGTCACGTTCCAGCTCTCCGGGACCGGGATCCGGGCCCGCAATGCCCTGTGGGGCAGCGTGCGCGAGGCCGGGCAGCTGTACCTGGAGCAGCGGAAGGTCGGCGTCCCCGACCCCGCCGTGGTCGCCTGGCTGGGGTATCGGACCCCGAACCTTGCAGGCGCCCTGCTGAACCATGCCGCGCGGCGCGGCATGCACCGGCTGGCGCACGACCTGGCCACGTTCGCCCGACTGCGACCCGACAATCCCCACCTGGCCGTGGAGGCCCACTCCTATGCGGCGACGCTGGCAGCGCAGGTGCTTGATGCGGAATCCGGGTACGGCCTCCGGGCGCAGGCGCTGGCCATGATCGGCTCGGCCGGGATTCCCCGGCACGTCTCCCGGGAGCCGGGCCGGCTCAACGTGCCGGAGCCGAACATCTACGAGGCCATCGCCGCGGGGGATTGCCTGGCGTGGATCGGTCGCACGCTCTCCGGACGCAAACTGCTTTCCGGCCACGGGTTCAATGTCGGCGCGGAACCGGCGCTGGGACTGCATGCGGCCACGGGCCACAACACCTCCCGGTTCCGGGACGATGTCTTGTCCCCGGCGTGGGGCTACCGGGACCCCGGCACGCTTTCGCTGCGCAACCTTGCGCTGATCACCACCGGACAGCCGCCCCTGCCTTAATGGCCCGGGGCGGCGCCGTGCCCTGGCCCGACACCGCCCCGCCGATCGTTGTGCCTACAGGGCCTTGCGGTACGCCAGGTCAAAGATCAGGCGTCCGGCTTTCAGCGCCTTGCCCTCGAAGCTGGTCAGGGTGCGGCCCTCGAAGCGCGGTGCCCAGCCACCGAGTTCGTCGATGAATCCCGGGTCCTTGTCGTCTTTTTCCAGGCCCAGGCGGCGAACCTTGGTGAGATTGCTGTCCTCGCCGGACAGCTCGCCCGGGTGCAGGTTGGTGAATGCGGGTGACGCGTCAAAGACATCGCGCATCTGCTCCGCGTAGTTGGACCAGTCGGTGGCCAGTCGAACAACCCCACCGGGCTCCAGGACTCGTTCAAGCTTGGGCAGGAACGTGTCCTTGATGAGCCGGCGCTTGTGATGGCGGATCTTGTGCCACGGATCGGAGAAGAAGATCCAGATCTCGGAGGCGGAGCCTGCCGGGAGCATGGAGTCCAGGGCCTCCGGTGCGTTTGCCTGCACCGCGCGCACGTTGGTCAGTTCGTTGTTTTCCACGCGCACCATCAGCGCTGCCAGCCCGGGTCGGTACACCTCCACCGCGAGGAAATCCGTCTCACGGTTCCGGCTGGCGGCAAAGGCCATGGCCTCGCCCAGCCCCGAGCCGATCTCAACGATCAGCGGTGCCCGGCGGCCGTAGATCTCCTGGGGATCGAAGGTGAAGCCTTCGCCCACCGAGGTGTCGGTCCGGTCCCGCGGGGGATCGATAATGTACTTGCTGGCCGTCCGCTCCCAGGCGTCGGCGCGACGACCGTGCAAGCGGCTCCCGCGGCGAACAAAAGACACGGGTTCGGATTGGTAAAAGCTGAGGTCGTCGACGGCGCGGCCGCTAATCGGCATCTTGCGCTCTGGGGGAAGGCTCATGCAGTTAAGGTTAGCGAACTTCAGCGTCCGGCTTTCCCTGTCTCCCAGTTGTCCGGCTTCGCCGGCCGCGGCGCGTGGGCATAGGATTCCCCGGCCTCGAGACCTGCGGGCCCCATGAGCTCGGTGACGGTGACAAAGGTGTATCCCTTGTCCTTCAGGCCCGAAAGGATCCTCGGCACGGCGGCGACGGTGCTGGGGTGGATGTCGTGCATCAGCACGATCGACCCCGGCCTGGTCTGCTTAATCGCGGCGTCCACCACTTTTTCGGTGTTGCGGTGCTTCCAGTCCAAGGTGTCGACGTCCCACAGGATGACCGGGGTGCTGGCCAGCCTGTCGCTAATGGAATTGTGCGCACCGAAGGGAGGGCGCATCAACGTCGCCGGCTGGTTGACGGCCCGGGAGATCATGTCGTTGGTGCGGTCAATCTCACTCCTGATCTGGGCCGAGGACAGTGAGGTAAGCGAACGGTGGTTCCAGGTGTGGTTGCCGATCTCGTGTCCCTCGGACGCCATGCGCTGCAGCATGTCAGGGCGGAGCATGGCATTGGGGCCGGTGACAAAGAACGTGGAGGGCGCGTCCCCCCGCCGCAGGGAATCGAGCAATGCCCCGGTCTTCGGGCCCGGTCCGTCGTCAAATGTCAGGGCAACACATTTTTCCGTCCGGCAGTCGATGCCGCGTCGTGACGATGGAGGGCCGGGCTCTTGGGACCGGGAGCGTCCGGCCTCGGGTGCAACGGCGTCCTGCGATTGGCCCGGCTGGATCCGTGGGCTCGGGGACATCGACGCGGTGCGGGCCAACGCGCCGAAGTCCGAGAGCAGGGCCGAGACCTGTTCGGCCGCAACCGTCACGGTGACGGGACCGATGGTGCCCGCGCCCAGACTGTTGTCGTCGAACTCAACCAACGCGTTGCCCTGCGCATCAAAGTTCACCGAGTCCAGCAGGGAATCGTCCAGCTCGCGGAGGCTCCCGGTGAGGACCAGTGTGTCGCTGGTCGCGGCCTGGAGAACGAATTCCTTGAATTCCGCCCAGTCATCGTCGCTGTCGAACAGGTCCCTGGTTCCCAGGACGCGTGGGCCGCCCAGAGCGAACCACTGCGTCAGGTATCTCGTCCCGCCGCCGGTGCCCGATGACTCGTAGGTATTGACCCTGATGGCCATTACCTGGCCGGAAAGGGCAGTGAGGTGGCTGCGCAAATTCAGTTCCGCCACGGGGAAAGTGCCGGTGGATACGTCTGGAACGTTTGCGCCCTTGAAGGCTTCGACTTCGTCCTTCACCAGTTCTCGCTGAACCCGGGTTGCCTCCGGGACCGAGGGCACCTCGAAATGCCTTGTGTAGATGCGCCGGTGTTCGTCGGATTGCGCCACAACCTCCAAATCAGGCACCAGCGAAATTGGCAGCGAGTCGGTGTTCTGGCGGTCCATCGCGGAAGAAGCGGCGCCGGAATCGTGAGACGGGGCCGACGGGAATTGGGGCGATCCGGGTATCGGTGCGCAGCCTGCCAGGAAAACGGTGCAGAGGATTCCGGAGATGAGCAGTGAAGATTTTTGACCTAACGCAGACGGCATCCAATAATCTTGCCCGTTTGGCGTGCGCCAATCGAATCCCCGGGGGCTTCTGCACGAATCGTTAGAAAGCGTTATCAAACATCTGGGGGCTCGCTCAGGGTGATACCCCATGGTGCGCCCCCGGTCCGTGGGAGAGACTTGAGGTATGCGAAACACTCTCTCCGTGGTCCTGAACGTCATCTGGCTTGTTTTTGGCGGCATCTGGCTGGCCGCCGGTTATGTACTGGCCGGCATCATTTGCTGCCTGCTCATTGTCACGATCCCCTTCGGAATTGCATCATTCCGCATTGCCCTTTACGCGCTCTGGCCGTTCGGGCGCACCGTGGTGGACCGCGGCAGAGTAG
Organism: Paeniglutamicibacter sp. GQ140; assembly: GCF_059759235.1. NCBI lineage: Bacteria > Bacillati > Actinomycetota > Actinomycetes > Micrococcales > Micrococcaceae > Paeniglutamicibacter > Paeniglutamicibacter sp. GQ140. Next base: position 61,879 of record NZ_JCAXDW010000016.1, on the reverse strand, counting down.
GTGCGTTTTCAACCATAGGAAATGTCATCTGGGTCCTGGTGGCCGGCATCTGGATCGCCATCGGCCATGTGCTGACCGCAATCCCCATGTTCGTGAGCATCGTGGGCATCCCGCTGGGCCTCGCCAACCTGAAGATGATCCCGATTTCCCTCATGCCGCTGGGCAAGGAAATCGTTCCGAGCAGCCAATACATGCCAATGTCACGCTAGGCCGATCGCGCGGCCTGCCATTGCCGAGGTCCACTGCCATGGGACGGCGGGTTTTCACCCCGAATATCCGTGCCGCCCGCATTGCCGTCAAGGTGCCCGCGTCATCCGGGGCAATGCCTCATCCAAAGCGCCCGTGAAACAGGGGTGGTGCCCCATATGGAAGATACCCGCCATTCCCTGCCTGCCGGCAAGGCCCTTTTGTTGGGTCTCATCGAAACCTTGCATCTTGGCCGAGCGATTTCTAGTCTTTGGGTGTCGGAGTCAATGCCAAACGCCTACCGGATGAGGCCACCTTATGAAAGACCTGATTAACTGCCTGTGGTTTGACGGACAGGGGCTGGAAGCAGCCCGGTTCTACACAGGAATTTTTCCGAATTCCCGAATTGTCTCCCAACTCGACCTGGACACGGAGGGGAACCCGACGAACGAGCCGCTCACCGTGGAATTCAATCTCGACGGGCGCCCTTTCGTTGCCCTGAACGGCGGGCCCCTGTTCAAGTTCAACGAGGCCATCTCGTTCCAGATCATGTGCGAGGACCAGGTTGAGGTCGACTACTTCTGGGACAAGCTCACCGCCGGGGGAGAGGAAAGCCAGTGCGGATGGCTGAAAGACCGCTTTGGCGTGTCCTGGCAGGTGGTTCCGGTGCGCATGGTCGAATTGCTCGGCGATCCAGATCCGGAGGTTTCCCGTCGCGTGACCGAGGCATTCATGCCCATGAAGAAGCTGGATATCGCAGTCCTTGAAGCCGCCGCCAGGGGATAGCCGCGCATGCGTCGAGTCGGTGGAGCCGACGGTCATCCCGTTCAATAGCTCGCCCCGGGTATCTCAGTCGGTGTCCTTTCCGAAGCGTGTCGCGGCGACCTCGCACGGCCGTGTAATGCCTGGATGGAGCTATGGCCTGCCACATGGGGCCGCGGCAACGCCGCCGGTTGCCGGGCTGCCGGGAATGAGCTGCAAATGCACCAAAAATCATCAGGTGCTACTGGAGACTGCTGGCCAATGCATTGGTAGTGTAAGCATCAGCCGGGGGGACTAGGCGACTCGTACTGCACCCGAGGGGGAATGATGACCCAGCTCGATCCAGCCTACGCGGGGACGTGGAGATTTGATCCCGGGCACACCCGCATCGGCTTTAACGCCCGCCATGCGATGGTGACGAAGGTGCGCGGCGCCTTCAACGAGGTGGAGGGAAGCATCCACGTCGACCCTGAGGATGTCGGCAAGAGCAGCGTTGAGATGACGGTGAAAGTGGCCAGCGTGGACACGCGCAATGCGGACCGCGACCAGCACTTGCGCACCAACGACTTCTTCGATGCGCCAAAATACCCCGACATCGTCTTCCGCTCGACGCGCATCGACCAGGTGGACGAGAACAGCTTCATCGTCAACGGCGAGCTGACCATCAAGGACACCACCCGGGAGATTGCCGTGCCCATGGAATTTACCGGAGTCGAGACCGATCCGTTCGGGAACCTGCGCGCGGGCTTTGAGGGCAGCCGCCGCATTGATCGCCGCGAGTACGGCGTTAGCTGGAACAAGGCGCTCGATTCCGGCGGGGTCCTGGTGTCCGAGCGGGTGTTGCTCGAATTCGAGATCTCGGCCATCAAGGACACCTAGGCCGGGCGGAAGGTGCCCGTGACCGATCCGCAAGGCAGAGCGCCGGCGACCCTCCGGGAGTTGCCGGCGCTGCGTTGTGTACGGAGGAATAATTTTCATGCACGCATAGTTGAGTGAGGTAGACTCAAGTTTGAGTGATTAGCCAACAACGAAAGGACGAGCGTGGACACCAAATTGACGACCAAAAGCCAGGAAGCCCTCTCCGCGTCGGGAATGAACGCCTCCACCGCGGGAAACCCGCAGGTGGAACCGGCGCATTTGCTCAAGGCGCTCGTTGATCAACGCGAATCGGTGGCCGTGGCATTGCTCAAGGCCGCCGGTATCGACCCGGACCAGGTCTCGGTCCTGGCCAGCGCCGCCATCAAGGCCCTGCCAACCTCGTCGGGGAGCAGCGTCGCGCAGGCCCAGTATTCCCGCGGCATCCTGCAGGCCATCACGGGTGCCCAGCAGGCGGCGGCGGCGCTGGGGGACGACTACGTCTCCACCGAGCACTTACTGCTGGGGTTGAGCGAGGACACCGGCGCGGCCGGGAAGGCACTGCGCGAGGCCGGTGCCACCCGTCAGGCCCTGGATGCCGCTCTGCCCACGATCCGCGGAGACCGCAAGGTCAACAACCCGGATCCCGAAAACACCTTCCAGGCCCTGGAGAAGTTCGGCACCGACATGACCGCCATCGCGCGTTCCGGCAAGCTCGATCCCGTCATCGGGCGAGACGCCGAGATCCGCCGCGTCGTCCAGGTGCTTTCCCGCCGCACCAAGAACAACCCGGTGCTCATCGGCGAACCCGGTGTGGGCAAGACCGCGGTGGTCGAGGGCCTGGCCCAGCGCATGGTCGCAGGCGACGTGCCCGAGTCCCTGCGCGGCAAGACGCTGATCGCCTTGGACCTGGCTTCCATGGTTGCCGGCGCCAAGTACCGCGGCGAGTTCGAGGAGCGGCTCAAGGCCGTCCTGGAGGAGATCAAGGCATCCGACGGGCAGATCGTCACCTTCATCGACGAGATCCATACCGTCGTGGGTGCCGGCGCGTCCGACGGCGCAATGGACGCCGGCAACATGCTCAAGCCCATGCTGGCCCGCGGCGAGCTGCGCCTGATCGGCGCCACCACGCTGGACGAATACCGCCAGAACATCGAGAAGGACCCGGCGCTGGAGCGCCGCTTCGCCCAGGTGTATGTGGGGGAGCCGAGCGTCGATGACACCATCGCGATCCTGCGCGGGCTCAAGCAGCGCTACGAGGCCCACCACAAGGTGACGATTGCCGACTCGGCGCTGGTGGCCGCCGCGGGCCTGTCCGACCGTTACATCGCCGGGCGACAGCTGCCGGACAAGGCCATCGACCTCGTCGACGAGGCCGCGAGCCGGCTGCGCATGGAAATCGACTCGGCCCCCGAGGAAATCGATGCCCTGCGCCGCTCGGTGGACCGCCTGACCATGGAGGAACTCGCCCTGGCGGGTGAAACCGACCCGGGGTCCCGCGAGCGCCTGGAGGCGCTGCGCGCCGACATGGCCGACAAGAAGGAAGAGCTCGATGCGCTCAATGCGCGCTGGGAATCGGAGAAGGCCGGACTGAACCGCGTGGGCGACCTCAAGGTGCGCCTGGACGAGTTGCGCTCGCGCGCCGAGAAGATGCAGCGCGAGGGCGATCTCGAGGGTGCCTCGCGCCTGCTCTACGGGGAGATCCCGGCCCTTGAAAAGGAGATGGCCGACGCCGACCAGGCCGAGGAGGCAGGCGATGCCAAGGAGCTGATGGTGGCCGAGGAAGTCACCGCCGACGACATTGCCGAGGTCATCTCCGCCTGGACCGGCATCCCCGCCGGCCGCATGCTGCAGGGTGAAAGCCAGAAGCTGCTGCACATGGAAGAGTTCCTGGGCAGCCGGCTCATCGGCCAACGCAAGGCCGTCGTCTCGGTGTCCGACGCGGTGCGCCGTGCGCGGGCCGGGATCTCGGATCCGGACCGCCCGACAGGTTCCTTCCTGTTCCTGGGCCCCACGGGCGTGGGCAAGACCGAGCTGGCCAAGGCCCTGGCCGATTTCCTCTTCGACGACGAGCGTGCCATGGTGCGCATCGACATGAGCGAGTACTCGGAGAAGCACACCGTGGCCCGCCTGGTTGGCGCCCCGCCGGGATACGTCGGCTACGAGGAGGGCGGTCAGCTCACCGAGGCGGTGCGACGCCGTCCCTACTCGGTGGTGCTGCTCGACGAGGTCGAAAAGGCCCATCCGGAGGTCTTCGACATCCTGCTGCAGGTCCTGGACGACGGGCGCCTCACCGACGGGCAGGGCCGCACCGTTGACTTCCGCAACGTCATCCTGATCATGACCTCGAACCTCGGGTCCCAGTTCATGGTCGACCAGACGCTGGCGGAGGACACGAAGCGCGAGGCCGTGATGAACCTCGTCAATGCCTCGTTCAAGCCCGAGTTCCTGAACCGGCTGGACGACGTGATCATGTTCGACGCGCTCTCCCTGGAGGAACTGGGATCCATCGTGGCCCTGCAGGTCGAGGCCCTGGCCCGGCGGCTGGCCTCTCGCCGGCTGGCCCTCGAGGTGGACGAGGACGCCCGCGACTGGCTGGCCTTCACCGGATTCGATCCGGCGTTCGGCGCCCGTCCGCTGCGCCGCCTGGTGCAGCGCGAGATCGGGGATCGGTTGGCGCGCGAGCTCCTGGCCGGAACCATCCAGGACGGGGACACGGTGGTGGTTGGCGTCAACGAGTCCGCCGACGGGCTCAACATCACCTCGCGCCGGGGATAGCACCGGTGCGGAACCTGCCGGCACCCGGGGCCGCCACCACGGCTGCGGGTGCCGGCAGCGCCGTGTCCGAGGCCGGCGTCAGGTGTTCAGCGCGGCGGTTTCGGCAGGAAGCATGGACTGGCGCACGCTTCCCTCGTTCAGCGCCAGGAAGCAGGCCACCAGCCGGTCCCCGGTCGCCCAGGTCGACTCGGAAGGGCGGGAGAAGTGATACGACCAGCCGGTGTCCAGCGGAGCTGCCGGGTCCAGCGGGACCGACTTGCACAGTTCCTCGGAGCGGTCGAGGATTCCGTCCGGTCCGGGGTAGGTCTCCCCGTCGATCGCGAAGGTCCCGATGAGCTGGGCGTTGTGGGCTGTTTGGCAGGTCACCACGGTCGAGGTCTGCAGCGGGCCGGTGAATCCCTGGAGGCAATCGCCGACCCTCAACTGGTCGGCCGGGACGTCGGTTGCAATGATTCCGTCCAGCCCGGGCGATGCGTTTCGGCTCACCTCGGTGGTGGGCGCCGGTGCCGTGTCCGGGGCGAAAAACCTGCCGGCGCCATAGATGACAATCAGCATGATTCCCAGTGCCCCGATCAGGGCCCAAAATGCCGGGGCACGCCACCACGAACGCGTCTGTGACTTGGCACTAAGAGCCGGAAGCGCGGGCCTCGGCTCTGGCAGTGGCGGATCAGGCAAGCAAGCTCCCGGGCGGTTGGCAGTCGACTTGGTGGACAAAATAATACTCTACCGGCGGAACGGTGGTTCCGGGCAGGCACTCGCCGCCGAATCATGTTAACCTTGAAATACGAAAGAATTAGTCACATATTCTGGGGCCTCCACCTGACACAGGTGGACCACCTCCAGATCTACTGAAAAAAGGGGGTCACGCCATGGGGCGCGGCCGTCAGAAGGCAAAAGCGACACGACAGGCCAGGGACATGAAGTATTTCTCCCCGGCCACTGATTTGTCCGCCTTGGAACGCGAGCTTGGGAAGAGTCGTGGTCATAGCACCTCGATACCAAGCCCTGTCGACGTACCTTACGAATCCGATTATTCGGATTACGAAGACAAGTACGCAGACGATGACGACGAGGACGACCAACGGCGCATCAGCTGATGCGCCGACTCCCTGAAGTGACCGCCGGGAAACCGGCGGTTATGGTTTTTCCAGTACGTGAAAACGGCAGCCGTGGCCACCACGCAGAAGATGCGTTGGTGACCGCGGCCTTTGCCATGCCCGGGAAAACGAGGTAGACGCCGATGCTCCACGAGGGACGGCTCGGAATCCAGATGGCGCACCGCGCGGCCATTCGTTCAATCGAACGCGTGGTCGGGGAAAATGCCCCGCTGCAGGATTCGGCCATTGCCTCCGCCGGCATCCGCCGGATGCTGGAGAACGGCTCCGTGCTGGTGCTCACGGGCGCCGGGGTCTCCACCGATTCGGGAATCCCCGACTACCGCGGACCCAAGGGTTCGCTGTTGCGCCACCGGCCGATGACCTACCAGGAATTCCTGCACGAGCCCAGCGCCCGGCACCGCTATTGGGCCCGCAGCTTCGTGGGTTGGAGGCACATGGCCATGGCGTCGCCGAACCCTATCCACCGCAGCCTGGCCCGCTGGGAGGCCACGGGAAAGATCAGCGGGATCGTCACGCAGAATGTCGACGGGCTGCACGTCTCTGCCGGGTCGCTCAATGTCATCGCCCTGCATGGTGACCTGGAACAGATCAGCTGCCTGGACTGCGGCGCCCTGGAAAACCGGCAGAGCCTCGACGCGAGGCTGCACGAGGCAAATCCCGGATACCTTGAACGCATCGACCTGGACCCGTCACTGGTGAACCCCGACGGCGACGTATCCCTGGATGAGGCCCACGTGGCCGATTTCCACATGGTCGGCTGCCTGGTCTGCGGATCGCAGAAACTGAAGCCCAACGTGGTCTACTTCGGCGAGAACGTCCCTCCCGAGCGCAAGGTGCGGCTCAAGGAGCTCGAGTCCCGCTCCACCTCGCTGTTGGTGATCGGCTCCTCGCTGGCGGTCATGAGTGGCTACAAGCTGCTCCTGGATGCCCGCAGCGCGGGCAAGCCGGTCGGGCTGATCAACGGCGGCCCCACCCGGGGGGATGCCAAGGCCGACTACCGGTGGCGAAGCAACATCGCCGAGGCCCTGGCCATCCTGGAGGCTCCGGTCGACGGGGCCGTGCGCCGGCCCATGTAGCAGCGGGCCCCCGTTTGCCTGGATTGAATCCTGCCGGCGGAGTTAAACCAGTGAAGGACCGCACCCCATGGGTACGGTCCTTCACGCTGTTAATCCCGGCGGAAGCTAGCCGGCGAAGTTGCCGCGCATCAGCACCGCGCCGCCGTCGACGCCCTTGGCGCCCTGGACGTAGTCCAGTCCGGAGGCCTTGGCCTCGTCGGTGACGGATCCGACCTTGCCCATGACCCACGAGGTCATGCCGCGGGCGTTCAGGCGGGCGAGGGCCGCGTCGGCGACCGAGGCGTCGACGATGGCGACCATGCCCACGCCCAGGTTCAGCGTGCGCTCCAGGTCCGGCTGCGGCACCGCGCCGAGCTCGGCGACGACCTTGAAGACCGGCGGAAGGGCCCAGGTGGAGCGCTCCACGGTGGCCATCAGGCCCTGCGGCAGCACGCGCGCCAGGTTGGCTGCCAGGCCGCCGCCGGTGACGTGGCTGAAGCCGTGGATGTCGATGGCTCCGTTGACGTTGAACGCGCGGATCAGGTCCAGGCAGTCCATGGTGTAGATGCGGGTCGGCTCCAGCAGTTCCTCGCCCAGGGTGCGGCCGAATTCCGGCACGTGGCGGTCGAGCGCCCAGCCGGCGTGCGCCACGACGCTGCGGACCAGCGAGTAGCCGTTGGAGTGGATGCCGGAGGCGGCCATGCCGATGATGACGTCCCCGTCCTTGACCCGCTCGGGGCCCAGCAGGCCGTCGGCCTCGACGATGCCGGTGGCGGCACCCGCGACATCGTATTCGTGTTCGCCCAGCAGGCCCGGGTGCTCGGCGGTTTCCCCGCCGACCAGCGCGGTGCCGGCGATCTGGCAGCCCTCGGCGATGCCGCGGACGATGTCCGCGATGCGCTCGGGTACGACCTTGCCGCAGGCAATGTAGTCGGTCATGAACAGCGGCTCGGCACCCACCACGACGATGTCATCGACGACCATGCCGACCAGGTCGTGGCCGATGGTGTGGTGGATGTCCATGGCCTGGGCGATGGCGACCTTGGTGCCCACGCCGTCGGTAGAGGTGGCCAGCAGGGGCTTCTTGTAGGAAAGGAACTTCGAGGCGTCGTAGAGGCCTGCGAAGCCGCCCACCCCGCCCAGGACGTTGGCGTTGTGGGTGGCCTTGATGGCGCCCTTCATCAACTCAACGGCGCGGTCACCGGCCTCGACATCGACACCGGCCGAAGCATAGGTGATTCCGGAATTCTCAGGGGTGGCACTTGTCATCTCTGATGTGTCCTTTACTTAGTTGCGCGGTGTTTTGTCTGCGGCGGTGAGTGCCGACTCGAATTCGGCATCCGGGCCCGGCTCACATCCCGCCTGGTTGCTTCGTTCAAGCAGGTTCTTGCCGATACGGTCCGAACCCGGCAGGGCAATCGGGTAGTCCCCGGTGAAGCATGCGGTGCACAGGCGTTCGCGCGGCTGCTCGGTGGCATCGATCATGCCGTCCTCGGAAATGTAGGCCAGCGAGTCGGCGCCGATGGACTTGCCGATCTCGTCCACTGCCGCCCCGTTGGCCACGAGCTCGGCACGGGTGGCGAAGTCGATGCCGTAGAAGCAGGGCCATTTCACCGGCGGGGAGGAGATCTTCACGTGGACCTCGGCGGCGCCGGCCTCGCGCAGCATGCGCACCACGGCGCGCTGGGTGTTGCCGCGCACGATGGAGTCGTCCACGACCACGACGCGCTTCCCCTTGATGACCGGCACCAGGGCATTGAGCTTGAGCTTGATGCCCAGCTGGCGCAGCGTCTGCGAGGGCTGGATGAAGGTGCGTCCCACGTAGGCGTTCTTCACGAAGCCGTGGGCAAAGGGAATGCCCGACTCCTCGGCGTAGCCAATGGCGGCGGGGGTCCCGGATTCGGGGACCGGGATGACGATGTCGGCCTCGGCGGCGTTTTCGCGGGCCAGCTGGCGGCCCATTTCCACGCGGGACTCGTACACCGAGCGGCCGTTGATGGCTGCGTCCGGGCGGGCCAGGTAGACGTACTCGAAGACGCAGCCCTTCGGGGTGGCCTCGCCGAAGCGCTGGGAACGCACGCCGTCCTCGTCGATGGCGATGAATTCGCCCGGTTCGATCTCGCGGATGAAGCTGGCGCCCACGGTGGCCAGTGCGGCCTGCTCGGAGGCCACGACCCATCCGCGCTCGAGGCGGCCGAGGACCAGCGGGCGCACACCGTAGGTGTCGCGGGCCGCGTAAAGGGTGTGCTCGTCCATGAAGACGAAACAGAAGGCGCCACTGAGCTTGGGCAGCAGGCGCAGGGCCGACTCCTCCAGCGATTCGCCCTCGGTGCCGTTGAGCAGCGCGGTGACCAGTGCGGTGTCGGTGGTGTTGCCCTGGGCGATTTCGCCGCGGACCTTTTCCTCCGACTCGGCGTGGAGGTCGTTGACCATGTCCATCAGCTCGGCCGAGTTGGTCAGGTTGCCGTTGTGGGCCAGCGCGACGGTGCCCGCCGCGGTGGGGCCCAGGGTCGGCTGGGCGTTGGCCCAGTGGCTTGCCCCGGTGGTCGAGTAGCGGCAGTGGCCAATGGCCAGGTGCCCGGGCATGGAATTGAGGGTGTTCTCGTCGAACACCTGGGAGACCAGACCCATGTCCTTGTAGACATTGATCCGCTGTCCGTCACTCGTGGCCAATCCGGCCGATTCCTGCCCGCGATGCTGAAGCGCATACAGACCGTAATAGGTCAGTTTCGCCACTTCTTCGCCGGGAGCCCAAACACCGAAGACACCGCATTCATCCTGCGGGCCCTTCTCGTCGGGCAAAAGATCATGATTTAGGTTTCCGTCACCACGCGCCATAAGAAATATTCTCTCACGAGCCGGGGTGCCGATGCGGCGTGAAGTGCCCCACAAGCATGGTTCTACCGGTGTTCTGGGTCACCCATGGGCACCGCAAGCGCGCGACGTGCCTTTTTGCGTGTGATGCGATCCACAACCAGATATACGATGCCGGCGAGCAGAACGCCGAAGAACGCAAAACCGACCGCCAGGAATCCGGCAATCGAGCCGCGGGAGAAGTCGGCCGATTCCTCGCCCGTGAACGCGGAAATGAAGGCGACGACGACGCCGACGAGGGCCCCGACGCCCACAAACGGCCAGAACCTGGGTGCCGCATACACCTCCACCTCGACCTCTGCGCTGGGCTTGTCGGCGGGGGTTGGATTGGCGGGGTTCTGGCTGGATTCCATACCCTCTAGGGTACTAAACCAGGGGCAGTTCGGCCGACAGGTCGGCACGCAGCCCGGAGGCCGTGACCTTTCCGGTGGCCAGGGCCGTCTCCCAGTCCATCTTGCCGGTGGCCAGCGCCAGCCAGAGCTGGGCCGGCAGCTCAATGACGTTCGGGGGAGTTCCCCGGGTGTGCCGCGGGCCGGGAATGCATTGGGTCACCCCGAACGGCGGAACGCGTACCTCCACCGAGTTGCCCTCGGCGCGGCTGGCAAGTTCCTCGAGCGCGTAGCGCACCGCCAGGGCGATGAGGGGGCGCGGCAGCTTGGCGGCTCCCGCCTCGTCGGCCTCGCTCCACCGGGCGAGGGCGCGGGAACCTTCGGCCGGGTCGATGCGTCGCTTGATGGCCATGGGGACTCAGGAATCCAGCAGGTCCAGCACTTGCGCCGGCAGGCGCACTGAACCCACCGGGGCGCCGCCGCCGAGCATCGGCCTGGTGAGCTTGGCCAGCACATCGGAGAGCTGGCCGGTGGAAATGGCGCCGGCGTTGGCCAGCAGGGTCAGGCCCAGCAAATCGCTGCCGCGGCCCGAACCGTCCTGTATCTTCACGGCCACCGCCGTGCCGTTGGGGGCCGCGAGCATCAGCACGCCCTCGGCGCCGAGCTTGGCAATGACGCCCAGGTCCTCCATCACCACGGAGTTGGGCAGGCCATGGCCCTGGACCGCCCACGGGTAGTCCAGCATCGCGGTGGCGATGGTTGCAGCCCGCGCATCTGCGTGCTTGTTGCCCGGGGCCTGCGCCAGCTTGGATGCCGCGCGGGCAAGGCCGGCCAGGGAGATCACCGGGACCGGCGCCCCGCATCCGTCCACGCCCAGGTGTGCGATCTTTTCCCCGGCGTATTCCTCGATGACCTCGATGACCCGTTGCTGCAGCGGGTGGTCGGGGGAGAGGTAGGTCTTGGTGTCCCAGCCGTTTTCGGTGCAGGCCCACAGGAATGCGGCGTGCTTCCCCGAGCAATTGAACGACAGGGCGGACTCCTGGAGCCCGGCCCGCACCCTTTCGGTGCGTGTTGGGGCATGTGCGGGCCAGGAGGCGGGGCACATCAGGTCCGCTTCGCTCAGCCCGGCCTTGGCCAGCATGGATTCAACAACGTCGGTGTGTTCGGTGCTACCCACGTGGCTGGCCGCGGCCAGGGCCACCTGGGCGCCACGCAACGGGACCCCGCACTGCATGGAGGCAAGTGCCTGGAAGGGCTTGAGCGCGGAGCGCGGGTACAGCAGGGTGTTGGGGTTTCCCAGCGCGGTGAGCACCTCGCCCGCGGCGTCGACGACCACGGCGCAGCCGCGGTGTCGGGATTCCACGAAGCCGTTGCGCTCGAGCACCACAAGGTCAACGGTTTCGGAGGCAATCAAGGTTTCGGGCATGTGAGCTAGTTTACGCTCTGGGCGCGTTGCAGCAGCGCAACGACGAAGTCCGAGTCCCGGCCCAGCGGCCGCATGTCCCAGGTGGAGAAGCGGGAACTGATATCCAGCCCGGCCGCTGCCGCATCGGCCTCGAGGTCAGTCAGGGCGTAGTCCCTGAGCAGCGAGAAGCCCACCACCAGGCGGCCCCCGGGTGCCAGGTGGTCGGCCAGGGCCTTGAGCACCTCACCGGCGGTGCCCGGGGCCACGAAGGCCAGGACGTTTCCCGGGGAGACGACGACGTCGAATGTCTCGCGGGCACCGGAGGACGTGCGCAAATCCAACGATGCCAGGTTTCCCTGCAGCCAGCGGGAACCGGGGAAGTCGGCCCGGGCTGCGGCCAGAAGCTCGGCATCCAGGTCGACCCCGGTGACCTGGTGGCCGCGCGCCGCCAGTGCACCGCCCACCCTCCCGGTTCCGCAGCCGGCATCGAGCACGCGCGCGGCGCGCGGGAGCATCGCGTCGACGAACCGCGCCTCGCCGTCAAGGTCCGCCCCGGATTCGCGCAGCTGCGCAAAGCGGTCGATGTAGTTCCTGGCCTGCTTCGGGTCCTGGCGGGCCTGCCGCTGCCACAAGGTTTCCTTCTCCATGTACATGAGCATAGGCGCAGCGCGCCGCGGCCGGGGGACCGGACGCCGACTGCCGGCATGGGAGGGAGGCCGGCGTGCGACGTTGCCGCGAATACGTCGGTCCCGTGACTCCGGTGGACGCCGTCGGGGCCGGAACCGGTAGGCTTAAGCCTCGTGAAGGTACTGGTTATTGGCCCCGGCGGCCGCGAACATGCACTGATCCGCGCTTTGGCTTCGGATCCCTACGTCACCGACCTGCATTGCGCACCCGGCAATGCCGGGATTTCGCGTGATGTCACCACCCACCCCATCGATGCCCAGGACCCCGCAGCTGTGGTGGCACTGGCCCGGGAACTGGGTTCGGACCTGGTTGTGGTCGGCCCCGAGGCACCCCTGGCGGCAGGTGTGGCGGACGCCCTGATCGCCGCCGAGATCCCCGTCTTTGGTCCCACCAAGGCAGCGGCCCAGCTGGAGGCCTCCAAGGCCTTCGCCAAGACCGTCATGGCCGAGGCGGAAGTGCCCACCGCGATGGCCAGGGTGGCAACCAACGCCGCCGAGGCGGCCGAGGCGCTTGACGCCTTCGGCGCCCCGTATGTGGTCAAGGACGACGGCCTGGCAGCCGGCAAGGGAGTCGTGGTCACCTCCGACCGCTCCGAGGCCCTGGCCCACGCCGAGACCTGCTTCGAGGCAGGCGGCACCGTGGTCATCGAGGAGTTCCTCGACGGGCCGGAGGTCTCCCTCTTCGTCATCTGCGACGGCACCCACGCCGTCCCGCTGGCCCCCGCCCAGGACTTCAAGCGCATCTTCGACGGCGACGAGGGCCCGAACACCGGCGGCATGGGCGCCTACTCGCCGCTGCAGTGGCTGCCCGCCGGCTTTGTGGACGAGGTCATGGAACGCGTCGCCTACCCGACGCTGCGCGACATGGAACACCGCGGCACCCCCTTCACCGGGGTGCTCTACTGCGGCCTGGCCATCACCACCCGCGGGATCCGCGTCATCGAGTTCAACGCACGCTTCGGCGACCCCGAGACCCAGGCGGTGCTCGCGCGGCTGAAGACCCCGCTGGGCGGGCTGCTGATGGCGGCCGCCAAGGGTGAACTCGACGATGCCGAGCAACTGCATTGGCGCCCCGAGACCGCCGTCGGCGTGGTCATGGCCGCGGAGAACTACCCGGAGTCGCCCGTCAAGGGTGCTGCAATCCAGGGCATTGACGCCGCCGAGGCCATCGAGGACGTCTCGGTGCTGCACGCCGGAACCACCAGCAACGACGCGGGCGAGGTCGTCGTCGACGGCGGCCGCGTGCTGGCGGTCGTTGGCCTGGGCGCCGACCTCCATGCCGCCCGCGAGAAGGCCTATGCCGGCGTGGCAGCCATCTCCTGGGACGGCGCCCAGCACCGCACGGATATTGCGCTGAAGGCCGCCAACGGCCAGATCAGCGTCTCGGAAGGAACACACTAAATGTCAGGCCTGCAAACCGAAACCCTGGTTCTGCCGGGTTGGACGCACCACTACTCGGGCAAGGTCCGCGACCTCTATGTCCCGGCGGGCTCCAGCTTCGAGGAGACCGACCGCGTGCTGGTCGTTGCCAGCGACAGGATCAGCGCCTTTGACTTCGTGCTGGAATCCGAGATCCCGGACAAGGGCAAGGTGCTGACGCAGCTGAGCCTTTGGTGGTTCGAGAAGCTCTCACAATTCCCCAACCACGTCATCTCCACCGACGTGCCCGAGGCCGTCGCGGGCCGGGCCATGGTCTGCAAGAAGCTGGACATGTTCCCGATCGAATGCATCGCCCGCGGCTACCTCACCGGCTCCGGCCTGGCCGAGTACAAGGACCGCCAGACCGTGTGCGCGCTGCCGCTTCCGGCGGGCATGGTGGACGGCTCCAAGCTGGAACCGGCGATCTTCACCCCCTCGGCCAAGGCCGAGGTCGGGGAGCACGACGAGAACATCACCTTCGAGGAGACCGCCGCCCGCATCGGCGGGCAGCAGGCCGCCGACCTGCGCGACGCGACCCTGGCCCTGTACACGCGCGCCGAGGAGATCGCCCGCACCCGCGGCATCATCCTGGCCGACACCAAGGTCGAGTTCGGGATCGACCCGGCCAACGGCGAGATCACCCTGGGCGACGAGGTGCTCACCCCGGATTCCTCGCGCTTCTGGGATGCGACGACCTACGAGCCCGGGAAGGCGCAGCCGTCCTTCGACAAGCAGTTCGTCCGCGACTGGCTCACCTCCGAGGACTCGGGCTGGGACAAGGACTCCGGCCAGGAACCGCCGGCGCTGCCGGCGGAGATCGTGGAGCGCACCCGCGCCCGCTACATCGATGCCTACGAGCGCCTGACAGGGCTGGCCTTCAGCGCCTGATCCGTCAGGCGGGAAACGGCCCCGGAATTCCTTCTCCTCCGGGAGGGGGAATTCCGGGGCCGTTGTCGTTGTCCCGTTGCCGCCGTACCGCCCGGGGTTCGGCGGGGATCAGACCAGTGAGTCGCGCCAGGCCTTGTGCAGGGCGGCGAAGCGGCCCGCGGAGCCGATGAGCTCGGCCGGGGAACCGTCCTCGACGATCCTTCCGTCATGGACCACCAGCACCCGGTCCGCGATCTGCACCGTGGAAAGCCGGTGCGCGATGATCAGCGCGGTGCGGTTTCCCAGCAGCGTCTGCAGCCCGCGCTGCACGGCGCGTTCGGAGGGGATGTCCAGCGAGCTGGTCGCCTCGTCAAGGATCAGCACCGCGGGGTCGGCCAGGAACGCCCGGGCGAAGGAGATCAGCTGGCGCTGGCCCGAGGAGACGCGCCCGCCGCGCTTGTTCACGTCGGTGTCGTAGCCCTCGGGCAGCGCGGTGATGAATTCGTGGGCGCCCACGGCCCGGGAGGCCAGGATGATCTCCTCGATGCTGGCCCCGGGCTTGCCCAGGGAGATGTTCTCGGCGACGGTTCCGGAGAACAGGAAGGCCTCCTGGGTCACCATGACCACGTGCCGGCGCAGGTCGTTGTTGGCGATTTCCGCGATGGGCACCGAATCGAGCGTCAGCGAACCGGAGCGCAGGTCGTAGAACCTGGCAATCAGCTTGGCCAGGGTGGACTTGCCGGCACCGGTCTGCCCGACCACGGCAACCGTCTGCCCCGCGGGAATGGACAGGTCGAACCTGTCCATGACGACCGGGCCGTCGCCGTAGCCAAAGACCGCGTCGGTGAACTCCAGCGCGCCGGCGACCTGCTCCAGCGGCCGCGGCTTGGCCGGCTCCACGACGGTGGGTTCCTCCTCGAGCAGCCCGGAGACCTTTTCCAGCGCCGCGGTGGCGGACTGCAGGGACTGGTAGAACATCGCAATGTTCTCCACCGGCTGGAACACGCGCTTGGTGGCCAGCAGCAGCGCCACCAGCACGCCCACGCCCAGCTCGCCGTCCAGGATGCGGAACCCGCCCCAGGCCAGCACCGCAGCCACCGACAGGTTGCCGATGAGCACCAGGGACGGCTGCAGCACCCCGAAGAGGTTGATGGAGCGGATCGAGTTGTCGCGGTATTCGCCGGCGACCTGCGCGTAGCCAGCGTCGTTGGCGCGCTCCTTGCGGAAGGCCTTCACGGCGCGGATGCCGGTCATGGTTTCCACGAAGGAGCCGATGACCCGGGCCGAGACCACGCGCGACTCGCGGTAGACGAGTTCGGAGCGCTTCTGGTACCAGCCGAAGAGCAGCCAGATGGGCACCGCCGCGATGACGACCACCAGGCCCGAGCGCCAGTCGAGCACGAAGATGGAGACCAGGGTGAAGAGCACGAAGACCGCCGCCGAGGCCAGCTCGGAGATGCCCTGGTCGAGCAGTTCCCGCAGCGTCTCCAGATCGGAGGTCTGGCGGGAGATGATGCGCCCGGAGGTGTAGTTCTCGTGGAATTCCAGGCTCAGGCGCTGGGTGTGCCGGAAGACGCGCAGCCGCAAGTCCAGCAGCATCGCCTGGGAGATCTTGGCGGTGCACAGGATGTACCAGCCCAGCAGGGTGCCGGCGGCGATCGCCGAGAGCACGTAGGCGCCTCCGGTGATGCCCAGGGCCGCCCAGTTGCCCGCGGTGACCTGCGGCAGGCCCCAGTCGATGGCCCAGGCGATGATCAGCGGGAAGGCGACGCGGGCTGCATTGGAGACGACCACCAGGACCACGGTCAGCACCAGCATCCGCTTCTGGCTGCGTGCCAGGGTGGCCAGCAGCTTCCAGGAGCGGGCGCGCACGCGCTTGCGTTCCTCCCTGGAGAGCGTGATGGCGTCCTCGTTGGCAACGCCGATGTTCGGGCTCATGCTAGTGGACCGCCTTGCCTTGGGATCAGGTCGGATTCCTCGTCCTCGAGGCTGGCGATGACGTAGCGGTAGTGCTCGTTGCGTGCCAGCAAGTCCGAGTGCGTGCCGACGTCGTCGATGGCCCCGTCCTTGAGCAGCGCGACGCGGTCGGCCAGGGCAACGGTGGAGGGCCGGTGGGCCACGATCAGCGTGGTGGTCCCGGCCAGCGTGCTGCGCAGCCGCTGCGTCACGGCTTTCTCGGTGCGCACGTCCAGGGCGGAGAGCGGGTCGTCGAGCACCAGCACGCGCGGCCGCGCGGCGATCGCCCGGGCCAGGGCGATGCGCTGGCGCTGGCCGCCGGAGAGGGACAGCCCCTCCTCGCCGATGACGGTGTCCAGGCCCTGCGGCAGCGTGCGGGCGAATCCGGCCTGCGCGGTGTCGATGGCGTCATCCAGCAGGGCGTCAAGTTCCGGGCCCTCCAGCTCGGGGGCGCCGAGCAGCACGTTGTCGCGGATCGAGGAGGAGAACAGGATGGTGTCCTCGAACGCGACGGCGACGTCGCGGCGCAGCTCGACCAGGTCGCGCTCGCGCACATCCACCCCGTCGATGAGCACCTGCCCGCCGGTGGCGTCGTAGAGCCGGGGGACCAGCTGAAGCAGGGTCGACTTGCCGGTGCCGGTCATCCCGACCAGCGCCATGGTTTCCCCGGGGCGAACGTGCAGGTTGATGCCGCGCAGGGTGGGCGCGGCGGAGTCGGGGGTGTCGGGGAAGCGGAAGGCGACGTCGCGCAATTCCAGGTCGCCGCGCGGGTCCCGCGGGGACACCGGCGAGGCGGGGGAGGTGATGGTGTTCTGCGTGTCCATGACCTCGAAGTGCCGGTCCAGGGCGGTCTTGGTCGTCAGCGTCATGCCCATGAGCATGCCCATGTTCTCGACCGGGCCCGCCAGCACCGTGGCGGTGGCGAAGAAGGCAACGAGCGCGCCGACGCTCAGCTCGCCCTGGGAGGTGAGCCACAGGCCCGCCACCAGGCCCAGGCCCAGGGTGGTCTCGGGGATGGCCACCACGAAGAGGATGAAGCCGGCCAGGGTCCGGGCCTTGGAAACCTCGGTGTCGCGCAATTGCTCGGCGCGCGAGTTGAAGCCGTCGTACATGTGGCGGCCGCGGCCAAAGGCCTTGATCACGCGGATGCCGTGGACCGATTCCTCCACGGCCGTGGCCAGGTCCCCGGCCTGGTCCTGGCTCAACCGGCTCGCCGCACGGTAGTTGGTGCGGAACTTGAACGCCTTGATGGTGATGGGGATGGCGCCGGCCAGGTAGATGGTGCCCAGCACCCAGCTGGAGTTGAACATCAGGGTCAGGCCGACGATCACGGTGACCGTGGAAACCACCAGCATCATCGCGCCGAAGGCGAGCCAGCGGCGCAGCAGGCTTAGGTCCGCCATGGACCGCGAGAGCAGCTGGCCGGAGCCCCAGCGTTCGTGGAATGCCACGGGGAGTTGTTGCAGGTGGCCGTACAGGCGCACCCGCAGCTGGGTTTCCAGCCGGGCGGCGGGGGTGATCACGAACTGCCGGCGCAGGAACACCAGCAGCGCCTCGAGGGCGCCGAGCGCGGCGACCAGCCCGACGGCCAGCCAAACCTCGGAGCTCCTGCCCTCGGGGTGCAGCACGTTGTTGACCAGCCAGGCCAGCACCTGCGGGATGGTCAGGGCGACGACGCCGGCGGCCAGTGCGCACAGGAACCCGAAGAACAATCGGGGCAGGATGGGCTTGACGAAGGGAATCAGCCGGGCCAGGGTCCTGCCCAGGGAGGGAGTTCCCGCCGCGGGGGCGTGTCCTTGTTGTACTGCCACCGGTGTCCGACCCCTATCCCCGCGCATGGTTTCGCTTCTGCGAATACCCTACAGTGTGGGGTTGGGATTCTTCAATCGGATGCGGCGCCCCTAGCCCTGCGCGGTAAGCGTGAGCAGGATGGCCTCCGGCGGGCAGGCGATCCGCACCGGCGCGAAGCGCGATGTCCCGATGCCCGCGGACACGTTCAGCGGCGTGCTCTTGCCCGCGAAGTCCCACTGCGTGAGCCCGCTCGCCCGCCATGTCGGCAGGTCGCAATTGGTCACCAGGGCGCCGTAGCCCGGGATGCAGACCTGGCCGCCATGGGTGTGCCCGGCCAGGATCAGGTCGGTGCCCGCCTCCGTGAACCTGTCCAGGACGCGCTGGTACGGGGCGTGGGTGAGCGCGATGCGAAGGTGGGGGGCGGCGCCGGAGCTGGCGGAGCCGGCCGGCCAGCCGGCAAAGCGATCCAGGTCCAGGTGCGGGTCGTCCACGCCCGTGAAGTCCAGGCGCGTGCCCTTCACCGCCATGGAATGGTTCCTGTTGGTCAGGTTGACCCAGCCCGCAGACCCGAAGGCGCGGTGCATTGTTTGCCAGGGCAACTGGTAGCGGGGGGAGTTGCGCGGCGTGTCAGCGCGCTTGCCGAGGTAGCGGAAGGGGTTCTTGGGCTTGGGCCCGAAGTAGCAATTCGACCCGGGCACGAAGGCCCCGGGGAACGCCATGAGGGGACCCAGCGCCTCAAGCAGTGCATCCAACCCGTCCATGTGGCCCAGGTTGTCACCGGTGTTGATGACCAGGTCCGGTTCCAGGTCCGCCAGCGAGGCCAGCCAGCGGCGCTTGAGTTCCTGGCCCGGAACCATGTGGATGTCCGAAAGGTGGAGCATCCGGATCGGGGAGGAACCCGGGGGCAGCAATGCCAGCGATTCCTCGCGCACGCCGAAGCGCGTGGTCTGGCCCAATCCGTAGCCAAAGGCGATTCCGGCACCGGCGGCCGCCGCACCAGCCGCCAAAGCGGCCCCACGCACAGTGCGTGAGACCGCTTCGGGCAGCGCGGAAGAAATCCCGAAGGAACTAGTCATCTTCGGTCTTCTTCGGAGGGTTTGGCGTGTCTCCGCTGTTCCCCTTCGGCTTGGGGGTCGCGGTTGCCTTCGGGGCTTCCGTTTCCTTGGGCTTTTCGGTTTCCTTGGGCTCCGTTGACTCGGAGCTCGCCGAATCCGATTCGTCCTCTTCTTCCTTTTCGACCTTCTTTGGGGCCGGCGGCTTGGGAGCGGACTTGGCCTTGCCGAAGGACTCGGCCGGGTAGAGGTCCCCGACCTTCTTCATGTAGTTGGTCCACAGGGGTGAGGCCCACGTGCCGGAGTCGACCCAGCGGCGGCTGATCCCGTCGATTTCGACGTCCCGGGTGGACTTGCTGCGGTTCTCGTCCCAGCGACCGACCCATGCCGCGGAGGCCATGCCGGTGGTGTAGCCCACGAACCAGGTCGAGTTGGCATCGTTGTTGGTACCGGTCTTGCCGGCGATCGGGTAGCCGATGGCGCCCTTGGTCACCTTCTGCTTGGCGATCTTCGTCATGGTGCCGTTCATGTCGGCGACGACCTGCGGGCTGACCGCCTGCTCGCAGGCGACCGGCTTGACCTTGTACGCGGTGCCGGTGGCATCGGTGACCGAGGTCAGCGCCCGGTTCTCGCAGAACTCGCCGTTGTTGGCCCACGTTGCGAACGCGGTGGCCTGCGCCAGCGGGGTGATCCGTGCGGAACCGATCACGAACGACGGGTTGATCGGGGAAATCGGCTGCGCCCTGGTGGTCTTCTTGCCGGTGGACAGGTCGAAGTAGTTGTCGTAGTCGATCAGGCCCAGGCGTTCGGTGCCCTCGGCAATGGCGCACAGGTCCAGCTTAGAGGCCTCGGTCACGGTGGCGGTGTTCACGGAGTTGAACAGGCCGTAGTCAACGGTCATCGAGGACGGGTAGCCCGTCACGGCGTTGGCCGGCGACCAGCCGCCGCCCTTGCCGTCGTCGGCAGTGGTGTAACCGCGGGGGAGGCAGGAGGCCTTCCACCGGAATGAGGCAGGGTAGTTCTTCTTGTTGGGTGCGCTGACCCGGTCCCACATGTTGCGACCGGCCTCAAGCCACGCCATGGTGGTGTACGGCTTCATGGTCGAGCCGCCCTGGAAGCCGCCGGCCCCGCCGAGCGCGGATTCCACGGCGAAGTTGTACTCCGTGAATTCCTTGCCCTTGGCCGGGGAATAGGTCTTGTTCTGGCCCATGGCCAGGATGTTGCCGGTACCCGGTTCAACCGTCACGATGGCGGCGCCGATGTTCGACTTGTCGTCGGCGGGGATCATCGCCTTCGACTGCTTTTCCGCTTCCTTTTGCAGGCGCGGGTCCAGCGTGGTCTTGATCGTCAGGCCGCCGCGGTACAACAGGTTCTCGCGGTCCTTCTTGGTCTTGCCGTATGCCTCATCCGTGGTGATCAGCTTGGTGACGTAGTCGCAGAAGTAGGCGGCCGAATCGGCGGCGATGCAGCCGGACTTGACCTCGTTCGGCTTGACACCCAGCGGGGACTTCACGGCCTTGTCGTAGGCCTTCTTGTCGATGGCACCGGTGCGAAGCATGGCAGCCAGCACGGTGTTGCGACGCTTGAGGCTACGTTCCGGGTACTTCTCCGGGTTGTAGGCGTTGGGCAGCTGGACCATGCCGGCGAGCATCGCTGCCTGCTGCAGGTTCAGGTCCTTGGCGTCCACCGAGTAGAAGCGCTGGGCCGCGGCCTGGATGCCGTAGTTGCGCCCGGAGAAGAGCACGAGGTTCAGGTACCCCTCGAGGATCTCGTCCTTGCTCATCTCCTTTTCGATGGAGATGGCGAGCTTCGCCTCGCGGGCCTTGTCGGCAATGTCCTTGGAGCCGGAAATCGTCATCTCCGAGCGATCCACGCCGTTGACGACGTCGGCATTGACCAGCAGGTTGTTCACGTACTGCTGGGTCAGCGTGGAGGCGCCTTGCTGGGACGAGGAAGTGAAGTTGTTCACCGCCGCGCGGGCGATGCCGCGCACGTCGACCCCGTTGTGCTCGTAAAAGCGCTCATCCTCGATGGAAATGATCGCCTTCTGCATGACCTTGGAAATGTTCTTCAGCTTGACCGGTTGCCGGTTTTCCGAGTAGAACGTCGCAATCGTCGAACCGTCCTTGGCCAGGATCTTCGAGGGCTGCGCAATCGGCTCGCCCTTGAAGCTTGCCGGCAAGGCGTCGAAAATCTCGCTGCCGGCGTTTGCACTGCTGCCGGCAAGGGACGCAATCGGGACCATGAGCCCTGCCGCAAGGACGCCACTCAAGGCGCTCACCCCAAAGAAGGCAACGATCTTGCCGAGGGTGGTAGCCGTATCAAAAAACGGGGACTTTTTAGCTGCCATACCCACTAGTTTACAAGGACGCGCTAACGTATCGGTTATGACCAAATGGGAGTACGCCACTTTGCCGCTCATTATTCACGCCACGAAGCAGATCCTGGACCAGTGGGGAGACGACGGCTGGGAGCTTGTAGCCGTCGTTCCCGGCCCCAATGGAAATGCACCGGTCGCTTACCTCAAGCGTCCCAAGGCCTAAGTAGAGAAACGAGAAAAACCCATGCAACAACAGACTTCTTCAGCGATTGAGGCACGCCTGGCCGAGCTCGGCCACGCACTGCCCGCCGTCGCAGCCCCGGTGGCCGCCTACGTGCCGGCCACCATCACCGGCAACCTCGTCTACACCTCGGGTCAGCTGCCTTTTATTAACGGGGAACTCACAGTCACCGGCAAGGTCGGGGCGGCTGTTTCCGCCGAGGCCGCGGCGGGCCAGGCCCAGGCCTGCGCGCTGAACGCACTGGCCGCCATCAAGGGCGTCATTGGCGACCTGGACCGCATTGTCCGCGTCGTGAAGGTCGTGGGCTTCGTGGCCTCCGACCCGTCCTTCACCGGCCAGCCTGCCGTCATCAACGGTGCCTCCGAATTCCTCGGGGCCGTGCTTGGCGACAAGGGCCTGCACGCCCGTTCGGCCGTCGGAGTTGCCGCACTGCCGCTGGACGCGCCGGTCGAGGTTGAACTGATTGTCGAGTTTGCGTAACAACTCCGAAACCGGTGGCCCCGTGAACGAGAATCCCGTGGCGAAGCCACGCAATCCGTCCACGGGGCTGCTGCGCCGACTTTTTGACCTTCCGCCGATGCAATATGACGCGGCGGAAAATTGGGTTTCCTACGGAAGCCGCACCCCGCGGGCGACGCGCCCGGCCTCCTCGGTGGTGCTGATTCGCGACTCCCCAAAAGGTGTCGAAACTTACCTTGGATATCGTCCCGGCGGTTCGCCGCTCGGGAGTGTCGCATTCCCCGGGGGCAGCCTCGAAGACGACGATGAAAATGAAATACCTTGGTACGGACCCAGCCTGGCCGAATGGTCAAAGCGCCTGGGTATCCTTGACCAACGACTGGTCAGGGCGCACATCGTGTGCGCCATCCGGGAACTATTCGAGGAAACAGGCGTGCTGCTGGCCGGCACCGACGAGTTGTCGGTGGTCGAAAACTGCGACAGTGAAGACTGGATGGCCGTGCGCGAGGCCGTCGCAGGGCAGGACAAGTCCCTGAAGGACGTGCTGATGAAGCGCGGGCTGGGCCTGCGCACGGATCTGCTGCGCCCGCTGTCGCACTGGATCTCCCCAAACTTCGCGTTGCGCCGCTTCGACACCCGCTACTTTGCCGCCGCACTGCCGGTGCGCCAGGAGCCCTCGCTCCTGCGCGGCAAGGGCGTCTGGGCTGCCTGGAAGGTGGCCGGCGAGGTCATCGAACAACGCACCACCACGGCATTGGGAGACGAGGCGGGGGCACCGGACACCCAGGGCCTGCCTTTGAGCATGATCACAACGCCGGCGGTGGAGGTCTTCCTGGAAAAGATGGCCTCCGCCCGCGGCGCCGTCGCCTACCTCTCGGTGCGTCGGGAACTGAAAAGCTACCACCCCGAACTCGTCCAGGTGGGCGGGAAGTTCTATCTCGACGTGACCACCACGACCGCCGCCGAGGGCGGCGGCCTGGGCCGCGGCCGCTAATCAGCCTTCCCGTCGCCTCGGGCCACGCCCTCGAACGGCACCCCGGGCCTAATACAGCTGTGGCGGGGTTCCCCCTGAGGGGAACCCCGCCACACCCGTTCGTGCACGGTTGCGCTTTAGCGGGAACGCTGGCGCAGACGCTGGATGTCCAGGATCACGACGGCGCGTGCCTCAAGACGCAGCCAACCGCGCTGCACGAACTCGGCCAGGGCCTTGTTCACGGTTTCGCGCGAGGCGCCCACCAGCTGGGCCAATTCTTCCTGCGTCAGTTCGTGGGCAACCAGGATGCCGTCGGTGGCCGGGCGACCGAAACGGTCGGCCAGGTCCAGCAGCGCCTTGGCGACACGGCCCGGAACATCAGAGAAGACCAGGTCGGCCAGCGACTCGTTGGTGCGGCGCAGGCGCGAGGCCAGGGCCTGCAGCAACTGGACCGAAACCTCCGGGCTGGTCAGGATGACCTTGCGCAGGTTTTCGTGGCGCAGGCCGGCCAGACGCGTCTCGGAGACGGCGGTGGCGGTGGCGTTGCGCGGGCTTGGGTCGAACAAGGCCATTTCGCCGAACAATTCGCCCGGGCCGAGAACGGCAATGAGGTTTTCACGACCGTCCGTGGAGGTGCGCCCCAGCTTGATCTTGCCCGAAACGATGAAGTAGAGCTGGTCGCCCTGGTCGCCCTCGCGGAACACCGAGGCGCCACGGGACAGATCCACTTCGGATAGTTCTTCAGTCAGTGCAGAGAACACCTCGTCGCTCAATGAAGCGAAGAGTGGTGCTCGGCGCAGTACCTCGATGTCCATAAAATCTCCTGTCAACTGTCGTTAGCGCTCATCTAATTGTGCCGTACGGTTTGCCCATGTGACAGCTTCCACACGCCAAATCGGGCTAAATGTGGTTAGAATCGCGGGCATCGAACCGTTGCCCCGACTAGACTCGGGGCATCGAATAGTGTTTTGGGCCGCATTTGGGCCGGTCAACACGGTATGAAGGGCGGGAGTCCAAACTGAATGTTGGGATTGACATGGTTGGACCTGCTGCTCATCATCTCATTGATCAGCTTTTTGGCTTCTGGCCTGCGTAAAGGCTTCTTTGTAACGCTCGGCGCGATCGTCGGTTTCCTGGCCGGCGGAACCGCGGCCTTCTACGGAATCCCGCTGGTATCGACGTGGGTGACCAACCCGGGATGGCGAATCTTCTGGATTGTGGCCGCCGGGCTGATCTTTATTCTGATTGGCCAGGGCATCGGCATGGCCATCGGATCCAGAATCCGCTTATGGCTGAACTTCCCTGTCCTGAAGTCCTTTGATAGGCTGCTGGGCGGCGTTGCCAACACCGTCATGGCCGCCCTGGTGATCTCCGCGATCGCCCTCTCCGCCGCGACCATGGGCGTGCCCTGGGTTTCCCAGCAAGTCGCCGATTCACGGGTCCTGACCACGATCCAGGCCTGGACCCCGAAACCGATCACCAATTTCGTCACCCAGGCACGCGCCCAGGTCATGGGCCAAACCCTTCCCGAGCTCTTCGAACCATTCGCCCCCAAGGTCGCCGTCGAGGTTCCCGAGGCGGAGGACCTTGGGAGCGGGATCGAGGCGGCCGCGGGGTCCGTCGTCAAGATCATTGGCACCGCCTACGCCTGCGGTGTCAACCAGTCCGGTTCCGGCTTTGTCTTCGCACCGGACCGCGTGATGACCAACGCGCACGTGGTTGCCGGCATCACCGAGCCGTCCGTGACAACGCAGGATGGCCGCGTGCTCTCCGGAAGCGTCGTGTACTTCGACTCGGTCGCGGACATTGCCGTCCTCGAGGTTGGCGGACTTGGCCTGGAGCCGCTGGAGCGCGGCACCGACCTTGGCCGCGGCGACACCGCCGCATTCCTGGGCTACCCCGGCGGCGGGTCGTTCCGCGCCCTGGGAGCGGTGGTCGAATCCTTGAGCACCGTATCGATCCAGAACATCTACGGCGCCGAACCCACCCCGTTGCGGATCTACCAGCTGGCCGCCAAGGTCGAGCAGGGCAACTCCGGAGGGCCCATGCTCGATTCCCGGGGCCGCGTGGTTGGCATGGTCTTTGCCAAGGCCAAGGGAGGCGCCGACGTCGGCTACGCCCTGGCCCTCGAGGAGATCGATGCCGCGCTGGAGAAGTCCGAACGCTCCCGGGATTCGGTTCCGACCGGAGCCTGCTCGCCGCACTAGAAGCCGTCGGGCCGGCGGCGGTGGCGTCGGCTCAAAGCCAGTCGAGCTGCGCGCCGTGCTGGCCGGTGCGGGCCAGCGGAACGCCGTCCAGCGACAGGATGAAGCGGTTCGCGTCGGTGCCCCCGCGGGTTTGGTTCGAGGCATCCATGAAGAACGACTCGTTGGAAATCCAGCGGCAGCCCAGCGAGGCGATCGTCTGCGCAAAGGCGGAGCGCCGCGCCTCGTCCAGGTAGGCGAGCACCGCCGAATGCATGACCACGGGAACCGCGTGTCTCGGGGCCGCATCCACCAAATCGGCAACGCGTTCGTTCAGGTCCCCGGCCAGCAGCAGCGGCGGCCCGGCAACCCCTTCCAGGATGCCGGACTTCAGCGCGGCCAGGGTCGCCAGGGCGGCGTCCAGCTGCGCGAGCCGCTCCTCCTGTCCCGGCCAGACCAGCGCCCGCAGCCACGCCACGGTGTCCGGGTCAGTGCCGTCAAGCGGGTTCAGGTCGACCCCGGACCGCCAGGCGATGTCGGGCAGCGCCCGCGGGAGCGGGGGATTTCCGGTGGTGGAGCAGCGCAGCAACGGGGAGCCGGTGCCGAGCGCAGGGGCCCCGTCGTAGGAGTAGGAGTAGAGGTCGGGCAGCAGGCACAGGCCCGCCGAGGGGCCGACCTCGATCAACGCCAGGGGGCGCTGTTCCTGGGCGGCCACCATGGCCAGGGCTGGCAGCAACGTGGCGCAGCGACCTGCCTCGTTGGTCTGCGTGGCGTGGCCCATGATGATTGAGCGGATCGCCGGCCAGTGCGTGCGGAGGTAGCGCTCCAGGAACCCAAACGGCTCGTCCGGGCAGCCGTGGAAGCGTGCCGCGGCAAAGACCAGGTTTGGCTGCCGCTTGGGGGCGGGCAGCCCGGCAATGAGTTCCGGCAGTGTTGCGCTCTCGGCGACGCCTTCGGCCCATTGCCGGTACAGCTCGCTGTTCCCGGTGAACCAGCGGTGCGCATATTCCAGGTACAGCTCGGCGACGCCGACGTCGGGTGTGGCTTCGGTCCCCATCGTCACTGCCCCCTTAAGGGTTTATGCCCGCCGGCGGGGCTACTTCCCGGCGAGGTGGATGAGTTGCTGGATGCCCAAAACATACCCATTGACGCCCGCGCCCACAATGATGGAGGCGGCAACCGGGGAAATGTAGGAATGGTGGCGGAAGGCCTCGCGGCGGTGCACATTGGAGATGTGCACCTCGACCACCGGCAGCTGGACCCCGGAAATGGCGTCGGCCAGGGCGACGGAGGTGTGGGTGAACGCGCCGGGGTTGAACACGATGCCCGCGACCTGGCCGCGGGCGGCGTGGATCGCGTCCAGGAGCACGCCTTCGTGGTTGGACTGCAGGAACTCCACCTCGTAGCCCGCCCCCGCGGCGGCGGTGCGGCAGAGTTCCTCGACATCGGCCAGCGTTTCGTGGCCGTAGACCTCCGGTTCGCGGGTGCCCAGAAGGTTCAGGTTCGGGCCGTTGAGGACCAGGATGCGCGCGGGTGTTTTTTCACTCATGTCTCCACCTTATGCAGGCGGGGCCGTGCGGGAAGAGGCGGCAAGCCGGTTTGGCGTTAAATGACTCGGGCGGGGGAGGGCACGAAGCCTTCCCCCGCCCGCCGGTGGTTGCCGCCGGAGCGCTACTTGCGCATCGAATCGGCGATCTGCGTCATCACGGTGTTGTCCGCCAGCGTAGTGGCGTCGCCGACCTCGCGGCCCTCGGCGACGTCCTTGAGCAGGCGGCGCATGATCTTGCCCGAGCGGGTCTTGGGCAGCTCGGGGACCACCAGGATGTGGCGCGGCTTGGCGATCGGGCCGATGTCCTTGCCGACGTGGGCCCGCAGCGTGGCCACCACGTCCTCGCCGGCCTCCGGCTCGATCTGCAGGATCACGAACGCGACCACTGCCTCGCCGGTGGTCTCGTCCTTCGCCCCGACCACCGCGGCCTCGGCCACGTACGGGTGGGCGACCAGCGAGGACTCGATCTCGGTGGTGGACAGCCGGTGCCCGGAGACGTTCATGACGTCGTCCACCCGTCCCAGCAGCCAGATGTCCCCGTCATCGTCCTTCTTCGCGCCGTCGCCGGCGAAGTACATGCCCTCGAAGCGGGACCAGTAGGTCTCCTTGTAGCGGTCCATGTCGCCCCAGATGCCGCGCAGCATCCCCGGCCACGGGTCGCGGATGACCAGGAAGCCGCCCTCGCCGTTGCCCACCGATTCGCCCGCCTCGTCGACCACGTCCACGGTGATGCCCGGGACCGGTGTCTGCGCGGAGCCGGGCTTGGTGGCGGTGACGCCGGGCAGCGGGGCGATCATGTGCGCGCCGGTCTCGGTCTGCCACCAGGTGTCCACGATCGGGGTCGGGTGTTCCTTGCGTTCCCCGTTCTTGCCGTTGTTGGTGCCGATGACGTCGCGGTACCACATCCACGCCTCGGGGTTGATGGGTTCGCCCACCGAGCCGAGCACGCGCAGCGAGGACAGGTCGTAGGAGTCCGGGATCTGCCGGCCCCACTTCATGAAGGTGCGGATCGCGGTGGGGGCGGTGTACAGGATGGTGACGCCGTACTTTTCGATGATTTCCCACCAGCGGCCCTGGTGCGGGGAATCCGGGGTGCCCTCGTACATGACCTGGGTGGCGCCGTTGATCAGCGGGGCGTAGGTGACGTAGGAGTGGCCGGTGACCCAGCCGATGTCGGCGGTGCACCAGAAGACGTCGGACTCGGGGTGCAGGTCGAAGGTGTCGCGGTGGGTGGCGGCGGCCTGGACCAGGTAGCCGCCGGTGGTGTGGATGATGCCCTTGGGCTTGCCGGTGGTGCCGGAGGTGTAGAGCACGAAGAGCGGGTGCTCGGCCTCGTGGCCCACGGCGGTGTGCTCGACGTCGGCGGTGTCCACGACCTCGGACCACCACTTGTCCAGTGAATCGTTCCAGGCGACGTCCTGGCCGTTCCGCTTGACCACGAGCACGTTTTGGACGGTATGGCCCTCCTTGGCCAGCGCCTCGTCGACGGCCGGCTTGAGCGCCGAGGGCTTCCCGCGGCGCCAGGTGCCGTCGGCGGTGACCACGAGCTTGGCCTCGGCGTCGTCGATGCGGCTGCGCAGCGCGTCGGCGGAGAAGCCGCCGAAGACCACCGAGTGGATCGCGCCGATGCGGGCGCAGGCCAGCATCGTGATCACTGCCTCCGGGATCATCGGCAGGTAGACGGCCACGCGGTCGCCCTTGGCCACGCCGAGGGACTCGAAGGCGTTGGCGGCCTGCTTCACGGCCGTGGTGAGCTGCGCGTAGGTGTAGGTGCGGGTGTCGCCCGGTTCGCCCTCGAAGTGGATGGCGACGCGGTCGCCGAGCCCGTTTTCGACGTGGCGGTCAAGTGCGTTGTAGGCGGCGTTGACCTTGCCGTCGGCGAACCACTTTGCCACCGGGGCCTGCGACCAGTCCAGGACCTGCGTGAAGTCGGTGTCCCAGGAAAGGACATCCCGGGCGGTGTCGGCCCAATATCCCAGGCGGTCCGCCCGGGCCGCCGCGTATTGTTCCGGCTTCCCGATGGCGTTGGCCACGAATTCCGCGCTCGGGGCGAAGGCGCGGGTTTCATGGGAGAGGTTGTCAAGCGTGGGGGTGTGGGTATCCGACACGGGTTTCGGTCCTTCCAATAACAAACAAATGGGTCTTGTGATTCAGGTTACAGCCGCACGGAGGGCTGGGGTGTGGCCCGTCACAAGTATGACAGTGGAGGGTGGTGATTGTGCGCCGAGCGGCGCCCCGTGCGCGATCAGTGGTTGCTGGTGTGGGGCCCGGGGCAGGGTCGGCCGCGAATGTGGCGCCGACCGGCCGGGACAACGCGAAAAGCGACCCGGGGTGGCAAAACGTGCCAGCGGCACCGTCGCGCGGATAGGGTTGTCAGTAGCCGTTGCCATTCCCGCGGAACCCGGACACCGGCCGCCCGATACACGGGCGCTGCGGGTATCGCATGCCGGTTGCCGGTGCAGGGACAGAATGCAACACATAGCAGAAGCGGGGTCTTCACATGGATAAGGTGCACTCAAAGGCACAGGGTTCGCAGCCCGGACACGCGCTCAAGCCGGTCGTCGGGCCGCTGACGATGCGCGACGCCCTCGTCGTGGTCGGCGGGCTGTTGGTGCTCGTCGGATCGCTGGTTCCGATTCCGTGGACCAAGGCCGTCTCGGTGAACATGTGGATCTTCCCGGGCCTGCCCTTCCACCTCTTCGTCGCGCTGCTGTTGCCCCTCGGCATCGCCGCCGGATTCCTGTGGCGCCGGCTTACCGGCCGCACCCGGGTCCGCATTGCCTCGCTGAGCCTGGACCAGGCCGGGTCGGTGGTGGCGCTGTTCGCCGCCGCCTACTTCTTCAACTCCTACGTGGCCTCCATGTCGCCGGCATACCTGATCGGGCTGGTCGGCGCGTTGGCAATGATTGCCGGCACCACGCTTGCCACCTACCTGGGGATCTTCCGCCGCGACTTCGTCTCCGGCGGCGACTCGGTGCTTGGGTCCGACGTGCACCCGGTGGCATGGGCCACCAAGACCTCGGCGGCGCAGGCCGTCGGAACCGATGCCGATTCCGATGCGGAATCCGAGGGCTTTGGCGCCAGCAGTGCCGGTGGCGCCGGCAGCGCATCGGCCGGCCGGCCCGCCACCCCGGTGACCGGCAAGCCCGAGGGCCGCCGGGAAACTGCCTCCGCAGCGGCTCCCGCCGCCGGTGCCGGTGCCGCAGCCGCGGGTGCTGGAGCGGCCCACAATTCTTCCCCCGCAGCTGCGCTGCGCCGGGAACCGGGAACCAATGCCTCCGGCACCCCCGATGCCCGGGGCGCCGAGCACGCGGCCCCGACAGGGGTGAACACCGAGGCACCCGGAGCGGGCGCGGACGCGGCCCCAGCCGCGACGCCGGACGCCCGGGGGGCCGGAAGCGCGACCTCCCACGGCAACCAGGACGCGGCGGACGCGGCGCATCCGCTCACGGAATGGAAGTCGGTCGCCGATGCGGCCGATGCAGCGGAGTCCGAACCGGAATCCGCTGCCAAGCCGCGCACCGCTGCCGAAGCTGCCTACGCCGGCTCGGTGCCGTCGACCCCGGCACCTGCCCAGGAATCCCCGTCCTCTTCCGCCGAAGGGGAATCCTCGGCGCCGGGCCGATCCCCGAGGTCCGGGGACGCCGCGAAGCCCGCGGCGGATCGGGCCGGCAACGTCGACGCCGCCGCCGAATCCACTCCGGATCCCGAGCTCGGGTCGCCCGAGGCCGCGGATGTCGACGCCCCGGCACCGGATGACCGCACGCAGGATTCCGCGCACCCGGCCACCATGGCCACGCCGCGGGCAGGCACCGACATCAAGGCAACCGCCGCCCTGTCGCGGGCTGACATCGCCGCGCACCAGGCGGCCGTCGAACGCGCCAAGGCCGAGTCGGAATCCTCCTTCGGGGCCAAGGCCGAGGCGCACGGGCAGGACGGCCACGAGGAAGAGGCGGCCAGCTTCTGGTTTGCGCTGAACCACCCGCGCCCGGTCTTCCACCCGGGCAACGGCACGATGCTTTCCACGCTGAACCCGGGGACCTGGATCCTGTGCCTGGAGGACCGCGGCACCGAATACCTCATCAACCTCGCCGACGGGCGGCCGGCCGTGCTGCGCAACCTGGACGACCTGCAGTTCCCGGAAAAATAGGCGTGCACAGCGAAGAGAGCCCGCTGGGGCGCAAGCGCCGGGCCCGCAAGATCAACCGGGTCCTGGCGCAGGCCTACCCGTATGCCGTCGCTGAGCTCGACTTCACCAACGCCTTCGAGCTGCTGGTGGCCACCGTGCTCTCGGCCCAAACCACCGATGTGCGGGTCAACGCGATCACCCCGGCGCTCTTTGCCGCGTACCCGGACCCGCTGGCCATGAGCCAGGCGGAGCCAGAGGCCCTGCAGGAGCTGATCCGGCCCACCGGCTTCTTCCGGGCCAAGGCGACCTCGCTGCTGGCGCTGTCCACGCGCATCGTCGACGAGTACGACGGGGTGGTACCCGGGCGGCTCGAGGACCTGGTGACCCTGGCCGGGGTCGGGCGCAAGACCGCCAACGTGGTCCTGGGGAACGCCTTCGGGGTCCCGGGCATCACCGTCGACACGCACTTCATGCGCCTGGCCCGCCGCTTCGGGTGGAGCAGGGAAACCGACCCGGTGAAGATCGAGCACGAGGTCGGTGCGCTCTTCGAGCCGAAGGACTGGACGATGCTCAGCCACCGCGTGGTCTTCCACGGCCGCCGCGTCTGCCACGCCCGCAAGCCGGCCTGCGGCGCCTGCCCGCTGGCCACCCTCTGCCCCTCCTACGGGGAGGGCGAGACCGACGAGGTGAAGGCCGCCAAGCTGCTCAAGTACGAGCTGGCGCCCGGGCGCGGGGAACTGCTGGAGAAGATGCGCGCCGGGGCCACGCGCCGCGAGCTGCGCGCCGAGGGGTATGGTCTGGAAGCATGAGCGTACGCAGCGAACTATTGGCCATGATCGAGGCCAAGGCGCACCTTGCCGGCCGGGGCCCGGAACTGGCGACCAAGATGCCCGAGAGCTGGGTCTTCAACCCGCTGGACCCGGCCAGCGCCCGGCACGCGGCGGTGCTGATCCTCTTCGGCCGGCTCGACGACGTTCCGGCGGCCACCGACGTGGCCTCCGTCCACGAGGACCTTGACGTGCTCTTCGTGACCCGCGCCGACACGCTGCGCAAGCATGCCGGCCAGGTCGCCTTCCCCGGCGGCAAGGTGGACCCGGAGGACGAGGACGCGATCGCCGCGGCGCTGCGCGAGGCCCGCGAGGAAACCGGGCTGGACCCGGACGGCGTGGAGATCCTCGGGGTGCTGCCCGACGCGGAGCTGCCCATCACCAACTTCATCGTCACCCCCGTCATCGGCTGGTGGCACGCGCCCTCGGAGGTGTTCGTGGTGGACACCGCCGAGTCCTCCACCGTCTTCCGCGCCCCGGTGGCCGACCTGCTGGACCCCGCCAACCGGGTCTCGGCGGTCGTGGAGCGCGACGGGCAGCGCTTCTGCGCCCCCGCCTTCGACGTGGCGGGCGGATTCATCTGGGGCTTCACCGGCATCCTGTTGGATCGGATCTTCAACGAGCTGGGCTGGACGCTGCCCTGGGACGCGGGCCGCGAGGTGCAGGTGGCCGTCGGCGACCGGCGCGCGACCTGACGCAGCCCGGCCCGGCGCCGGCGGACCCGGGCGCTACTTGGCCTGGTCGTAGGAATCCACGACGACCGCGGTGACAGGGAAGTCCACCGGGATCTGCCCGAAGAGCAGGGCGGAGGCGGCCCGGGCCGCCTCGTGCACCAGCGCCACCGCGGTGTCGGCCTGCGCGGCCGGGACGTGGAGCATGATCTCATCGTGCAGGAAGAACACCAGCGCCCCGGCATCGACCCCCGCCTCCCGGCCAGCGTTCAGCCGCCGGCGCAGCTCGCCCATCCAGCACAGCGCCCACTCCGCCGCGGTGCCCTGGACGATGAAGTTGCGGGTGAACCTGCCCCGCGAACGCCCCTCGGCCTCCACGGCCCGCTGTTCGGCCTCGGAGGAGGCCCGCGACCTGGCCTTGAGCCACTGCGCGGGCGCCGGCGGGGTGCCGCGGCCCAGGAACGAGGCGACGGCAGCGCCTGCTTCCCCCTGCGCCGCCGCCCACTCCACCAGTCCCACGGCCCGCGGGTAGGTGGCCTTGAGCTTGGGCATCAGCCGGCCCGATTCCCCGGTCGTCGCCCCGTACATCGCCCCGAGCATCGCGATCTTCGCGTGGGCCCGGTCCCCGCCGAACCCGGCATCGGCAATGCCCTTGTAGAGGTCCCGGCCACGGGCCGCGGCGGCCAGCGCCTCGTCGCGGGACAGGGCGGCGAGGATCCGCGGCTCCAGCTGCGCGGCGTCCGCGACCACCAGCACCTTGCCGGGATCCGCGCGCACCGCCGAGCGCACCTGGTGCGGGATCTGCAGCGCCCCGCCGCCGTGGGAGGCCCAGCGCCCGGTGACCACCCCGCCGACGATGTACTCGGGGCGGAAGCGCCCGTCATGCACCCAGCGGTCCACCCACGCGTAGCCGTTGGCGTTGGCCAGCCGGGCGACCTTCTTGTACGCCAGCAACGGCTCGATGACCGGGTGCTTGATCTCCGTCAGTTCCCAGGCGCGGGTGTTTGACACCGCAATGCCCGCGCGGTTCATGGCCTTGAGCAGCTCGGCCGGGGAATCGGGGTTCAGCGTCGGGGCATCGAGCAGCCGGCGCAGTTCGGCGGCAAGTTCCTCCATCCGCGGCGGGCGCACCCCGGCCGGAACCGGCGGGCCCAGTGCCTCGGCGAGCAGCCGGTGGTGCTCCGCCACGTCCCACGGCACCCCCGCATGGGTCATTTCGGCGCCGATGAGCGCGCCGGCCGACTCGGCGGCCAGCAACAGGCCCAGCCTCGCACCGCGCTCGGTGTCAGGCACACAGGCGCGCTGGGCGAGGAACTCGGCCAGCAGGTTTTCCAGCGCCCCGGACTGGTCCTTCGGCTCGGAAAACAGCTCTCCCTGGTTCTCGGAGACCCGCGCCGGGGGAAGCAGGTGCGCGGGCGCCGCGGCGGAGGGATCAGCCTGGCTGCGGATGGACTCGAGGTAGCCACCCGGCACCGCATAGGGCGCATTGCGCAGGATCGCGCGGACCAGGCCCAGGTCGTGGACCCGCTCGATATGCACCCCGGCGGCCAGCAGCCCCGGATACCAGGAATGCACCGAGTCGAAGACCCAGCGCGGCTTCCTGGCGGCCTCCAGCTCCGCCACCACGGCCGGCAGGGAATTGCCGTACACCTGCACCGGGGGCAGCAGGGCTGTGCCCGCGGCATCGACGAGCTGCACCACGGCAGTGGCCGAACCGGCTTCGGACTCGGGCTGGGACATGGAGTGGGAGGCCACTACCGCAAATTGCTGCATGCTCCATTCTCGCAGTTTCTTCCCCGGCCCCGCCGCCGGCGCGGCCTGTCCCGCTTTCCCGCACATCGGGCGACCGGGCTCCCGCGTGGTTGTCCTCCGCCTGCATCCGGGGGACTTCACCGAAGAACCGCCCGGGCACCACGCTGGAAGGCATGAACGACGAGATGCGATTTGTGGCCCGGCTGCCGGCGGCGGGCCAGCGTACCCTGCAGCTTCCGGCACTGCGGGCCGCCCGCGTGAGGCAGGATGTCCGGGCGACGGGGCCTGCCCCGGTGCCGGAGCGGTTGCCGGGCCCGGCGCCGGAATCCGCCGAGACGACGGAACCGCTACCCGGGCGGGAACCGGTCCGGGAACCGGGAGTCGTCGAGGCGAAGCGCGCGGTTTCCGCCGATGTCCCGGGTGTTCGTGCGGGGTCCAGGCCGGCGGAACTTGCCCGCTGCATCCTGCTTAGCCGCGACGTGGAACTGGCCCAGGTGCTGGCCTCGATAGCGGTGGGGGCAGGGGTCCAACTGCTGCCCTGCCGGGACGTGGAACAGGCCGCGGCCTACCGCGACGAGGTGATCCTGGTGGGCCAGGACGCCGTGGCGGAAATCGGCTCCCTCCTGGCTGCCTCCACGCTCATCCTTGTCGGGGCCGAGGAACACCAGGACGTGCTCTGGCGCGCGGCCGCCACCTGCCCCGGGGCCCGCGTGGCGGTGTTGCCCGCGGCGGCGGCCTGGCTCGGTGAATACCTGGGGGAGCTGGGGCTGCACTCCGGACGCGCCCACCTCACGCTCGTGGCCGGGGCAGGCGGCGGGGCCGGGACCAGCACCTTCGCCGCCCTGCTTGCCGCCACCTCGACGCTGGAGGGATCCCGCACCCTGCTGCTGGACGCGGACCCGCATTCTGCCGGGCTGTGGCCGGTGCTCAAGGCGCGGGAACCTGACGGTCTGGGCTGGGAGGACCTGGAAAATTCCCGCGGCCAGCTCTCCCCGGGCCAGTTGGCCGAGATCCTGCCGCTGTCCCAGGGCACCGCGGTGCTGTCCTGGGTGCGGAACCCCGGGTGCTTCGTGCCGTCCGAGGCACTGCTGGCCGAGGTGCTGGCCGCATCACGGCGCATCTACGAGCACATCGTCATCGACGCGGGGCACGTCACCGGTGTCCCCGCGTCCATGGCGGCGCTGGCGGACACCCGGCTGCTGTTGCTCGCGGCCAGGTCCGGCAACGCGGGGGCCGGGACCGGACGACGGCTGGGGGAACGGGCGGGGGACTGGCGGCTGATCCTCACGGGCAGGCTCGCCGCCGGGATCGACACCCGCTTGTTGGCGCAACGGGCGGGAATCGAGCTCGGCGGGTATTTCGCGCCCCGCCGTGCCATCGCCCGCGGTGCCGCGGACGGTTCGCTGATGAACGTGTTGGTCCGCCGCTCATTGCGACGCAACGTGGCGGCGCTGGGACAGGGCAACGGCCGGCATCAGGAATCGGAATCGGAAACGGGTCAGGCGGCATGAGCGGGCCAGAGCAGTCGCCGGGGCCGTTGCCCGGGAACGTGCGACGGGGGCGGAGGCGCTGGGAAGCCAGGCCGCCGGCCCGGGCACAGGAACCGGCCGCCCCCGCCCGGGTCCTGGAGGAGGTGAGGCTGCGGGCGATGGGGCAGGGCGGCGGGCTCAGCGAGGTGGACCTGGCCTCGGCGGTGCGGGCCTCGGGGCGCGTCATGGGCGCGGCGAGCAGCACCGAGATGCTGCGCAGCCTCAGCGACGACATCCACGGGCTGGGGATCCTCGAACGCCTCGCCCAGGTCCCCGGGACCACCGACATCCTCATCGACGCCGGAGGACAGGTCTGGGTGGACGGAAGCGCCGGGCTGCACGCTGCGGAACTCGCCTTCACCAACCCCGAACAAATCCGCGCCCTGGCGGTGCGGCTGGCCGCCGCGGGCGGACGGCGTCTGGACGACGCCCAGCCCTTCGTCGATGTCTCGCTGGGCAACTACCGCATCCACGCGGTGCTGCCCCCGATCTCCACCGGCGGCCCGCTGCTGTCCATCCGCATCAAGGGCAACCGCAACCAGCGGCTGGAGAGACTCGTCGACGACCCCGGCTGGCTGGCCGCGCTGGGTGCTATCGTGGCCGCGAAGCTGAACTTCCTGGTGTCCGGGGGCACCGGGGCAGGGAAGACCACGCTGCTTGCCGCCATGCTTGCCCGGGTCCCGGGCGACGAGCGGATCATCGTGGTCGAGGACTCCCAAGAACTCGCACCGGCGCACCCGCACCTGGTGGGACTGCAAAGCCGCGGCGGGAACGTGGAGGGAGCCGGCGAAATCGGGATGGACACCCTGGTTCGCCAGGCGCTGCGCATGCGCCCGGACCGCTTGGTGGTCGGCGAATGCCGGGGAGCGGAGGTGCGTGAGTTCCTCGGCGCGATGAACACCGGGCACGAGGGGGCGGCGGGCACGGTGCATGCCAACAGCGTCACTGCTGTCCCCGCCCGGCTGGCAGCCATGGGGGCGCTTGCATCCATGGACGCGGCCGCCACCGCGCTGCAGGCGGCCAGCGCCCTGGACGTGCTCATCCACGTCTGGCGGGATCCTGCCACCGGCGTCCGCAGGCCGGTTCAGTTGGGCCGGGTGGTCCTCACCGAGGCCGGGATGCTTTCCGTGCGCATGATCCGGGAAACCGGAACGGGGGACGGCGACCCCGAAGCCCTTGACTGGTTCAGGACACGGCTGAAGGCAGCGGGGGAGGAAAGCCCATGGTGATCCTCGCCGGTGCGGTTGTCCTTCTGGGGGCTGCGACCTGGCTGTGGCTGGCGCCCGGAAATCCCACCCTCACGCTCCCGGCCGGGGGTGGCCGCCCGGAGCGGGTGCGCCGCCAGCGGGCAAACCCGGCCACCGACGCCGAGGACTATGCCAAGCTGGTTCGCCAACTCGCCGCCATGCTGCGCGCCGGCACCGGCCCGGCAGCTGCCTTCGGGTTGCTGGCAACCATCTGGGCCACGGGTTCCACCCGCACGGCAGCCGACATCCACACCGGGTGCACCAGGGCCCTGGCCCAATGGCGCACCGGCGGAACCCTGCAGGAGGGACTGGCGGCACACGCGGATGCCAACGCGAGTCACGGGCGGCTATGGAAGCGCCTGGCCTGGTGCTTTGCCGTCAGCGAGGAATCGGGCGCAGCGCTCGCGGACCTGCTTGACACGCTGGCCGAGGAGGCCGAGACCGCCGCAGACATGCACCGTGCCCTCGATGCCGCGCTCTCCGGACCGCGTGCAACGAGCAGGCTGCTGACCTACCTGCCCGGGATCGGGCTGGGACTGGGCCAATTGCTGGGCATCAACCCGCTGGCGGTGCTCACAACGCATTCAGTGGGCAGGGTGGCGCTGGTTTGCGGGGTGTGCCTCTGGCTGGGGAACCGCTTTTGGTGCGCGCGGATGCTGCGCGCCATCTCCGACAAGGTGCCCTCGTGATCGGGACCATGGTCGCGGTGCTGCTGGCCGGGGTCGCGGTGTGGGTCGGCTTTACCGCACCCGTCAGTGTCTCGGCTCCGCCGCGCGGAAGGAGGTCGGCAGTTGCCCGGAAGCACCCGGAGGCGCCCGCGGAACCAGTGCCGCTGGTGCTTGAAATGTGTGCCACGCTGCTGGAATCGGGGCTCCCGATCCGGGCAGTGCTGCAGATCATCGGCACCAACGTCCCGGGGTACGGCTCGCTGTTGCGTGTCTCGCGTGCCCTGGACCTGAACGTCGGGTGGGAGAGGGCCTGGGGACAGGGCACCGGGCCGGTCGGCGAGCTCGAACAGTCCCTGCGCTTCACCCAGCTCTCCGGCGCCCCGGCGGCGGCACTGCTGCGCTCCACCGCTGCCGCCACGCGCAAACGCGGCGTGCGGGAGGCGGAGGCGCGCGGTGCGGAGTTCGGGATCAAGCTGGTGGTCCCGCTGGGATTGTGTGCGCTTCCGGCGTTCATCGCCCTGGGAGTGGTGCCGGTGGTGATCTCCCTGATGCCGCAATTCTAGTGGCCGGCTCTTTCCCGCACCGAGGCCAGGCCCTTTTCCCGGGCGACCTGCCCCGCCGACCACTTTTATCCCCAGCGGGGCCACGACCCCTCCCGGGGCCCGTGAACAAAAGCCCACACTCGAATCGGGAGCCGCCACGGTCCAACTTCAGGGCTCGCGGCCAGTCCCGTCCCCCTCCAGGAGCAACCAGAACTCCAAGCACAAGCAAAGGACAACACCATGGACAACTACATCGCCCCCGCCCCGGGCCACATCGACCTGCAAGACCGCGCCGAGCCGACACCCGGCGCGCTCAACGACGAGGAAGGCAGCACCACCGCCGAATTCGCCATCGTCGCCCTGGCCGCCGTGGCATTCGCCGGACTGCTGGTGAGCATCCTCTCCAGCGGGGATGTACGGGGACTGCTGATGGGCCTGATCCGCCAGGCCCTCACCTTCTAGGCGAAAAGGGGTAGACGCCGTGGCCAGGAATTCGCAGGCCGGCAGCAGCACGGCCGAGGTGGCCGTGCTGCTGCCGGCCGTGGCCATCCTGCTGGCCGTGGTCGCCGGGGCCGGGGCCGTGGGAGGTGAGCAGGTGCGTATTCAGCAGGCGGCCAGCGCCGCGGCCAGGGAACTGGCGCGCGGTTCCGATCCCGGTGAGGCCGTCGGCACCGCCCACCGCATTGCCGGGGGCCGGATCAGCGTCAGCTGTGGCCAAGGCGGCGGCTACGGCCATGTGGTGGTTCGTTCCGGGGTGGATCTGCCGCTGCTTGGCGAGGTCCAGCTGCGCGCCGAAGCCCGCGCCCGCACGGAGCAACAACCATGAGCCTGGCCCGGCGCGGTGAACGCGGCAGCGGGACGGTACTCATGCTGTCCGTGGTGTGCGTGGCCGCGCTGGCATTGGTGGTGGTGCTGATGTTCACGGCCGTTGCCCAGGCCGCCGCGAAGGCAGGCACGGCCGCTGACCTGGCGGCCCTTGCAGCGGCAGACGCCGCCCGCCGGCTGCTGCCGGGGGATCCGTGCGGTGTCGCGGCCAGCACCGCAACGGCCAATGCTGCCACCCTGACCAGCTGTTCGCGGCAGGGACCCGGTGGGGAAATCGTGACGGTGGCAGTTCATGTGGCGGTCTCGCCGGTGGGCTGGCTGCCGCCGGTGACCCGCGCCAAATCGGTGGCACGGGCCGGACCGCCGCCGCAACCCTGGCGCGGGCCCTGAACCTGCGTCGGCGAACCACCGCGGGCGGTGCGGGCCTATCCCTTTCGGACAGGCCCGGCCGCCCGTTGGGCTTCCTGAAGGATGGCCGTGAGGAGGCGAACGGCACCGGCCTTGTCCAGCGGGTTGTTCTTGTTTCCGCACTTGGGGGACTGCACGCAAGAGGGGCACCCGGTGGCACATTCGCAGGCGGCGATTGCGTCCCGTGTGGCGCCAAGCCAGGTGCGGGCTCTGTCGAAGCCGCGCTCGGCAAAACCGGCGCCGCCGGGGTGCCCGTCGTAGACGAAAATCGTCGGCATCCCGGTGTCCATGTGCAGGGCGGTGGACACCCCTCCGATGTCCCACCGGTCGCTGGAAGCCACCAGGGGAAGCAGCCCGATCGCGGCATGTTCTGCCGCATGCAGGGAGCCCGGGAACTCCTCGGGGGTGATCCCGGCGGCCAACAACCTTTTTTCCGGGATGGTGAACCACACTGACTTGGTGTGAAGGTCCCGGGCCTCCAATTCGAGTGGCTCCTCGGAAAGGATCTCGTTGCTCATGACCGACTTGCGCTGGAAGGAAACCACCTGGGTGGTCACCACCACGTCCCCGAAATTCGCGGCTATCGGCCCCCAAGCCTCGGAGCGGTCGGTCTCGATGACCTCTACGGTGGTGATGTCCCGGGCCTGGGTGTAGAAGTCGGGGTTGGC
Organism: Paeniglutamicibacter sp. GQ140; assembly: GCF_059759235.1. NCBI lineage: Bacteria > Bacillati > Actinomycetota > Actinomycetes > Micrococcales > Micrococcaceae > Paeniglutamicibacter > Paeniglutamicibacter sp. GQ140. Next base: position 21,755 of record NZ_JCAXDW010000016.1, on the reverse strand, counting down.
CCGGGTGACCATGACGCAGTGGTCCGTTTCGTTGAGCTCGTCGACCACGTAGGTGGCACCCTGGTGCACATAGATAGCGCCGTTGTGGGCCTGGTAGTGCGTTTGCGGAGAGTCCATGGTGCCCAGCAGCGCGCCGGTGTCGGTTTCGATGATGCTTACCGGCCCGCCGCCATCGGCACGCAGGTTCACCATGGAAGCGGCATGCTCGGGGTGCGTCCAGAACCAGCCGGCCGGACGGCGGCGCAGGAATCCGCGCTGCACCAAGGATTCGAGCAGGCCCTGCGCGGTGGGTCCGAAGGCTGCAAGGTCTTCGACGCGCAGCGGGAGCTCTTCGGCGGCTGCACACAGATGGCCCGAGAGGACGTAGGGGTTTTCCGGGTCAAAGACCGTGGCCTCGACGCCGGCCTCGAAAATGGCTTCGGGGTGGTTGACCAGGTAGGTGTCCAGGGGGTCGTCGCTGGCCACCAGCACGGCGAGCGAGTCCTGGCCGGCGCGTCCGGCCCTGCCGATTTGCTGGAAGAAGGAGGCGCGCGTCCCGGGCCAGCCGGCCACCAGCACGGCGTCGAGTCCCGCCACGTCAATGCCGAGCTCCAGGGCGGAGGTCGAGGCCACCCCGAGCAGGGTCCCGTTGCGCAGCGCGTTTTCGAGTTCCCGGCGCTCGGCGGGCAGGTACCCGGATCGGTACGCTGCCACCCGGTCGGGAAGCGAGGGGTGGACTTGGTCCACCATGGAGCGGGTGATCGTGGCGATGGTCTCTGCGCCGCGGCGGGACTTGATGAACGCCAGGGTCCGCACCTGGGAACACACGAGGTTGGCCAGCAGGTTTGAGGTTTCGGCGATGACAGTGCGGCGTGTCGGTGCACCGTTTTCCCCGTGCAGCTCCGTCAGCGGCGGTTCCCACAGGGCAATGGTCACAGAGCCCTTGGGGGAGAAGTCGTTGGTCACCTCGTGGGCCGCGGTACCGATGAGTCGGGAAAATGATGCCGCCGGATCCGCGCTGGTTGCCGAGGCGCCGATGAACACCGGGTCGGCCCCGTAGTGTGCGCAGATCCGGCGAAGTCGGCGCAGCAGATTGGCGATGTTTGAACCGAAAACCCCGCGGTATGAATGTGCCTCGTCGATGACGACGTACTTGAGCCGGCGCAACACCCGGGCCCACCAGGTGTGGTTGGGCAGGATCCCGAAATGCAGCATGTCGGGGTTCGAAAGGATGAAATTCGAGTGGTCCCGGATCCAGCGCCGCGCCGAGACCTCGGTGTCCCCGTCGTAGGCGGCGGCCCGCACGCTGGGCAGGCGGTAGCCCTCGATGGCCTTGAGTTGGTCGGCGGCCAATGCCTTGGTTGGTGCCAGATAGAGCACCGTGGCATCGTTCGGGACGAGGCTGGCCTGGTGCTCCAAGGAGGAGGTGTGGATCGCGTTGAGGGACGGAAGCTGGTAAGCCAATGACTTGCCCGAGGCGGTGCCGGTCGCGACGATGGTGTGATGGCCCTCGTGGGCGAGGTTGGCGGCCTGCACCTGGTGAAGCCAGGGGGTTGCCACCCCGGTGCGTTCAAAAGCGGTCCGCACTTCTGGGTGCACCCAGTCTGGCCACGGGCCCGCCAGTGCTTCCCTGGCTTCGATGGTCCTGGAATGGAGCAGCGCCTGGGGTGTTGGCCCGTGGCCGAGCAGGCCGATCTGTTCCGAGTAAGCGTTCACTGCTTCATTGTGGCATCACCCGGGACGTCTGGTTGCCAGGGCACAAAGAAAGTGGTGGGCCTCGCATCAGCGAGGCCCACCACTCCCGAGGCGCAGGGGCAGACTAGGCCTCTTGACGTCCTTCAAAGAGTACGACGTTGCCCAGATCGGTCCAACCGAGGGATTTGTAGAGCTGTTGCCCGTCGATGCTGGCGATCAGCAGCCCTTCCTCGACATCGTGTTCCAAGGCCAGGGAGACCAGTGCGCGCATGGTCAGGCTGCCCAGGCCACGGCGGCGGAAATCCGGAGCCGTGATGATGCGGTCAAAGATGGCGTAGCCGTTCACCGCGGACACGTGACCGCTGGCGGCCACGACTTGGGGATCCTCGTCCGGGTGGATGGAGACGTAGGCGTGGGTCTGGTCGCGTTCGATCTGGAAAGAGAATCCGTCGTAGGGGCGGGGCTCTTCGACATCGTGGCCGCTCATCTCCGTGACCATCAGGACCTCATCGGCATTGAGTACCTTGAGTCCGGCTGCGTTGGCAGCATCGATCAGCGAAGTGGTTTCGTCGGCGAACGCCGTCAGTCGACGCTTGGGGTGCTTGTGCAGGGTCTCGGCAACGGCCACCAATTCCTCATTGGAGGGCTCGTAAATGACATACTCCCAGTCACCCGAGGTGTCATGGCGCAGGGCGGCATGGACCCGGCCCTCGTGCCTGCTCTCGTAGCCTCTTGCACCAGCCCAGCCCGTAACCCATGTACCAATTAATTCATCGCTTGCAGAAGATCCCATATTCCGACCCTACCCCGTGAACTGCCTACATGCCGTGCATTTAGGCGAACTGTTGCAACCTTGAAACACAGCGTTCACCCGGTGATGGTTGCCACTTCATGCGCTCCACGTGGATTCTAGGCCATACCCTTAATAGCGTGTCGCAGAACCGAATTGTCTTGTATTACGCCTTTACCCCGCTAGCCGACCCAGAGGTCGTGCGCCTCTGGCAGCGAGCCCTGCTGGAGAGGTGGGGCCTGCGCGGTCGCATCATCATCTCCAGCCACGGCATCAACGGTACGGTCGGGGGTTCGATCAAGGACGTCAAGGCGTATGTGAAGGCCACCCGGGAATATCCGGCGTTCAAGAAAATGGACATCAAGTGGTCGGAGGGTTCGGCCGAGGACTTCCCCCGGATATCGGTCAAGGTCCGCGAGGAAGTTGTTTCCTTTGGCGCCCCCGGCGAATTGGAAGTTGATGAAAACGGCGTGGTGGGCGGCGGAATTCACCTGAAGCCCGAAGCCCTGCACGAGCTCGTCGAAACCAAGAAGGCCGCTGGCCAAGAGGTTCTGTTCTTCGACGGACGTAACGCCTTCGAGGCCCAGATCGGCAAGTTCAAGAACGCGATCGTGCCTGATGTCGAAACCACCCATGACTTCATTGCCGAGATCGAGTCGGGCAAGTACGACGACATGAAGGACCAGCCGATCGTCACATACTGCACCGGCGGAATCCGCTGTGAAGTGCTTTCGGCGCTCATGGTCAAACGCGGCTTCACCGAGGTCTACCAGATGCAGGGCGGCATTGTGCGCTACGGGGAAACCTACGGAGACAAGGGTCTGTGGGAAGGATCACTGTATGTGTTCGATAAGCGCATGCACATGGAATTCAGTGAAGATGCCCTGACCATCGGGAAGTGCGTGTGCTGCTCGGCCCCTACGAACAAATTCGAGAATTGCTCCAACCTGTCCTGCCGCAACCTTCGACTCTTCTGCGCGGAATGTGCCGCCAACGACGAACTGCGTCAGTGCCCCGAATGCGTCGCCGAAGCAAAGGATCTTGTCGAGGCGCAGTAGCTCGTTTCCAGGGTTCGGAATCAGCCAGATTCATGACCCAATGTTCGCGAAGCCTCACGGGCGGTTCGCTCCGGTTCTTGCTGGGACGGATCGCCCTTTTTCGTGCCCGGGGGCGGAGAACTAGAACAAGAGAGGTGCAGGGGTGCGCCAGTGGGCGTTGCGCCGCGGTTTTTGTTCGGGGTCCATGAAGATGGGCAGGATGACGCTGAAGAGCCCGTCAGAATCGCGGACCACGTCGATGAGTCCGGTGTGCCGGGCATGGTGGTGCCCGGAACACAGGGGTCGGCCGTCTTGGATGTTGGTGGTTCCGCCGTTGGCCCATGCGTCGTCGTGGTCGATTTCGCAATGTTCAGGGGGCACTGTGCAGCCGGGGAAGATGCAGCCGCCGTAGAGGCCGATGATCGCGGTGCGCATGTAGTCGGGGAAGAGGCGTTCCTCGCGGCCGAGGTCCAGGATTTGGCTCTTGCCGCCCATGACCAGGGGGAGGATGCCTCCGGTGCACAGGGCCTGTCGGAGTTCGGCGGGGGTGAGTGGTTGGCCGTGGGTGGTGATGCCGTGGCTTTCCGCCAGTCCGCGGAGCTCGTCGAGGGTGGCGATGACGAGGATCTTGGGGGAGGGCAGCCCGGTGGTCTTTTTCCCGGTGGCGGGTGTCCCGGCGGCCCTGATGAGGTTCATCAGTCCCTGGAGGTGGCGTTGGGGCGGGGTGAGTCCGTCGGCGCCGTAGGCGGTGGCGTTGGTGCCGGAATCGGGCGACCCGGACCTGTGGGCACCGTTCGGGTTCCCTGCATGCTTCGTGCCGTTTACGTTGGGCAAGGTGGCGGGATAGCCGGTTCCGTCGGGGTCCAGGGAGAGGTTCCTGACGGCTCTGGGTCGGTGAGCGGGGCGCCGGTGGCGGGGTCGGTGAGGAAGTCGGGGAACCCGGCGGCCGGCCCGTTGCCGTCGGGGCTGGTGGCCGACTGGGCGTTGGAGGCGTTGGGGCCGGTGACGGAGTTGGCGGCGAGGGCTTGTTGCAGGAGTCCATCGCGGTCCCCGGCCTTGGTCCGGGGGTTGTCGGTGCTGGCGCACAGGGCCAGCAGAGCCTCGGTGTCCCGCGGCAGGGTACGCAGCAGGAACTCGCCCAGCCCGCCGGTGGTCCCGCGGTGGAAGAGCCCGGTCCGGGTGCGCAGCACCTCCTCGGGCAGGTCCTCGGGTCCCCTCTCGAGGGATGTCTGGATCCCGGCCAGGAGCTTGGCGGTGGTGCGGGGATCCTCGCGGCGTACGGACTCGGCGACCCGGTTCTCGAGAGTCCCGGCGAGGATGGCGGCGTCGGGGTGCCCGTCGACGATGGGGGCGAGGGCCTCGAGCTTGCGGGCCGCGGCCCCGATCTGCCCGGGGTCGGCGGCGCCGCTGGCGAGGTCGCCGGCCAGGACGGGGAACCGTGGCGGGACGGGTTGGCCGTGGATGTTGGTGCCGGGCAGCAGCCGGTCGATGGAGTGGACGCGTTCGCGGGCCTCGAAAGAGCCGATGTGCAGGAAGCCGGCAAGGAATTCGGTGGTGTCGCGGAAGACGGGTCGTCCGGTCGGAACCGTGCGGGGGTCCTGCGGCAGGGCCGTGGTGCCGGCGAGGTAGCCGGAGGGGTCGCGGTGGATGGCCGCGAGGGCGTCGAAGGTGTCCTCGGGCAGTTCGTGGGCCAGGGTGCGCCGGGCGGTGTCGGCGGCCAGCAGCCTGGTGTGGGCGGCGGCGCGGTGCTCGTCCTCGGCCACCCGGGCGAACAGCGCGGCGCGGGTCGGGGAGGTGGTGTGTGTGGCGACGGCCCGAGCCAGCTCGCGGGTGATTTGCTGGGCCTGGACCAGGGCGCGCAGTTCATCGTCCGGTGACACGGGGTGTCCCGGGGCGCCGCGGGTGCCCGCGGCCAGTGCGATGAACTCGGTGGTGTCCATGCCCACCAGCATGCACCCGCATTCCACCGATGCGGACGGGCGATGCGGGGAACTGTGGATAACACCGCGGACGTCGTTCAGACCGGACTCGGCGAAGCCAGACCGGGACTATCCGGCAAGCCAGGAACGGCAGGCGGGGCGAGACGCTAGGAGGCCAGGGATTCCTCGGGCCAAAGTCCGGCGGCGCCGTCGCCCGGCTCGACCAGCTCGGTCTCGGTGCGGAAGACCCGGAGCCCTCGGGCTTCATAGTTGGGGATGGCGGCCGGACCATCCAGCGAACAGGTGTGCACCCAGACGCGGCTCACCGGGGGAAAGCCCCCGAACCGAGAGTCAAGGTCCCACGCGCGAGCAATGCCCTCCGTCAGCAGGACACCGCCAAGTCCGCGTCCGATGCAGTGCGGGAACAATCCGAAGTACCTGATTTCCACCCCGGTTCCGGAATCCTCGATGCGACCGGCCAATTCGACGTACCCGCCGGGCGCGCCGTCGACATAGAGGACGTGGGTCTCGGTGCCCGGGGTTTGCATCAGTGACTCCCACGCCGCGCGGGTCAGGGACAGCCGGTCGGACCAGTTCCAGCCGCTGCCAACGCCCCGGTACAGGAACCTGCTGAACTCCGGGGTGATCGCCGCGACCCGCTCGATCCGTGCTCCGGGCGGCAGGGAGCGGGAAGAAGGGAGAAGATCGCCCGGTGAGAGCTGCTGCAAGTAAGTGGTGGTGACCTCGATCATGGAATCAATCATAGGCAGGGCGGAACTCCGTTTTCCCCCGGTGGCTAGACTGGGAAGCGTGACTTCCATCGAAAACTTTTCCCAGGTCCCCGATGCCCCGCGCAGCGACGATGCCCGGATTCTTGAACAACTTGCCGGGGATTTGCGGCGGGCGGAATATGTCCACGAAGCGATCACGGAGTTCCTGGGGGAGAGCGCGCACGAGGCGCTCATGCGCGACCAGCTTATCCCGGCACTGCGCCGCATCGCCGCGCAGCCCGAGCCCACGGCGCTGGGCACCATCGTCGGGGTATTCATGCTGGGTGCCGTGTCCGGCGAGACCGAGCTTGCCGCCGCCTTCCCCGAGACGGGAATCGAGGGGCTGCGCCGGCTGGGACTTGTCGAGGATGCCGATGAAAGCGCGAGCCTCCGGGCACGGATCGACCTGCGCCCGCACGCCTCGGATGCGGACGGCGAGATCTGGGTGGCCAGCGACCTGGGCGCCCACCAACGTCCCGGCGTGCTGCGCCACGACCACGTGTTGGGGATCGGGCAGGCTTCCCTGACGCTTGCCCAGACGACGGTCCGCCCGCAGGTCGAGAGCGCCCTGGATCTGGGCACCGGCTGCGGGATCCAGGCCTTCCATCTGCTCTCGCACGCCCGACGGGTCGTGGCCACCGACATCTCCGCCCGGGCGCTGGGCTTCACCCGCTTCAACCTGCTGCTGAACCACCGTGCCCTGGACATCGACCCGGGGAACCTTTCGGCCCGTGTCGACCTGCGCCTGGGCTCCCTGCTCGAGCCCGTGGCCGGGGAGCACTTTGACCTGGTGGTTTCCAACCCGCCCTTCGTCATCACGCCGCGCACGGCCGGCCAGGACGACTCCGAGCGCTTCACCTACCGCGACGGCGGCATGCCAGGGGATTCCCTGGTCGCAACCCTCGTGCGCACCTTGCCCGGGATCCTGAAGCCCGGCGGCACCGCGCAAATGCTCGCCAACTGGGAAATCACCGGCACCGACAACCCTGAGGAAGAACCCGAATGGAGCGCCGGGCCGCGCTCCTGGCTGACCGGGGACACCGAGGCCTGGTTCATCCAGCGCGAGGTCGTCAGCCCCACCGGGTACGCCGAAACCTGGCTGCGCGATGCCTCGCAGGGGCGCGATGCGGAGGCCTTCGCCGCGCAGTACGGCGCCTACCTCGATGATTTTGCCTCCCGCAACGTCGCCGCCATCGGCTTCGGCATGGTGTGGCTGCGGCGGCCCGCCGCGGATGGCCCAGGCATCGGCAGGCTCTTCGAATCCATCGGATACCCCATCGAACAACCGATCGGCCCGTATCTGGCCCGGGACATTGCGGTGGCCGACGACCTGGCCGCCACGGAGGTGGGCGAGCTGCACCTGGTGGCGGCCGAGGACGTCACCGAGGAACGCCACCAGCGTCCCGGCGCCGAGCACCCCGGGGTGATCTTGTTACGCCAGGGGGCGGGTTTGCGGCGAACGGAAATATTGGATACCGCCCTTGCCGGCTTCGTGTCCGCATGCGACGGGGATTTGAGCGTATCGTCCCTAGTCGGTGCCCTGGAGTCGCTGATCGGCGGCGGCGATCCGGAGTTTTCTTCCCGGCTTCATGAAGGGGTTGTTCGGCTTATTAAGCGTGGCTTCCTTTTGGAGATGCGAAACAACCGCTAAAGTTTTTTCATATGAGCCAGAACACTTCCGCGGGACCAAGCGCCACCAGCAGTGGCCTGTCTCCGATGCCTGTCACCTCGGTGTCGATCAGCGACCCGCAAGCCATTCGCGCGCTCGCACACGAGGCGCGTTTGACGGTCCTCGAGGAACTCTTTGCCTCGCAATCCACGCGTACCGCAACCGAGCTTGCCACGCGCTGCGACCTGACGCCCAGCGCGATGAGCTATCACCTGCGCGCCCTGGAAAAGTATGGCTACGTGGTCCGCGCGGCAAGCGAGGGCGACGGACGCGAACGCCGGTGGAAGGCCGCCGGCGGCCAGCTTGTCCTGGGCTCGCTCTCGGATTCGACCAGCGCGAAAAACGCCTACCTGAACGTGCAGCTCAACGCGTTCCGCGATCGGCTCTCGGCGGAAATCGCGCGCCGTGACAAAGAACGCAAGGTGGGCAAGGAGCCAGAGCCCGACAGGGCGCCGGTGCTGACCACCGGCGTGGTGTTCCTCTCCGAGGTACAGCGCAAGGAGTTCATCGCCAAGGTCTATGGACTGCTCTACGAATACGAAGCCCTGGCCGAACCCGAGCAACGTGGTGTCGACGGTGAAAGGCTCTACTACATGCTTTCCTTCCTGCCCGAAATCCGTGGCGAGCAAGCCCACTGAAGCACCGTAGCCCGGAGCGGAAAACCGCGTCTTGGGGTCGCCGCTTGCCGTGGCGCGTAAAAATACGGCTAACCTAGAGCAGGGAATGTGCTGTGCGCCCACTTTGGTGCACCACTGGTTGCTAATAGGAGTGTTGTGCCCGCCAAGGCCAAGGAAAAGACCGGAATGAAACTCGTCATCGTGGAGTCTCCGGCAAAAAGCAAGTCAATCGCCAAGTACTTGGGCGAGGGCTTTGAAGTCGACGCCTCGGTGGGGCATATCCGCGATTTGGCGCAACCCGCCGATCTGCCCGCGGAAATGAAAAAGGGCCCCTACGGCAAGTTTGCCGTGGATGTCGAGAACGACTTCGACCCCTACTACGTGGTGTACCCGGACAAGAAAAAGCGGGTCGCCGAACTCAAGGCCAAGCTCAAGGGCGCCGACGCGCTCTACCTCGCAACCGATGCGGACCGCGAAGGCGAAGCCATCGCGTGGCACCTGCTCGAGGTGCTCAAGCCCAAGGTCCCGGTTTACCGCATGGCCTTCACGGAGATCACCCAAGAGGGCATCAACCGTGCCATGGAGAACATCCGCGAGCTGGACACCGACCTGGTCAACGCCCAGGAAACCCGCCGCGTACTCGACCGCCTCTACGGCTACGAGATTTCCCCGGTGCTGTGGCGCAAGGTGGCCCGCGGCCTGTCCGCGGGCCGCGTGCAGTCGGTGGCCACCCGCCTGGTCGTCGAGCGCGAACGCGAACGCATGGCCTTCCGCAGCGCCTCCTACTGGGACTTGACCGGCACCTTTGCCACCACTGCCGGCGAAAGCTTCGGAGCCAAGCTCTCTTCCGTCGACGGGGCACGCGTTGCCACCGGCCGCGACTTCACCGACCGCGGAGAGCTGAAGACGCCCAAGTCCGGCGCCGTGGCCCACCTGGACGAGGCCAAGGCAGCGGCCCTGGCAGAGGGCCTGAAGGACACCGACTTCGCCGTCACCTCGGTCGACGAGAAGCCCTACACCCGCCGCCCGGCCGCGCCGTTCACCACCTCGACGCTGCAGCAGGAAGCTTCCCGCAAGCTGCGCTGGAGCTCGAAGTCCACCATGCAGGTCGCCCAGCGCCTGTATGAAAACGGCTACATCACCTACATGCGTACCGACTCGGTGTTCCTCTCCAACGAGGCAGTGAACGCCGCCCGCAAGCAGGCCGCCGAACTCTACGGCGCCGACTCGGTGCCCGCAAAGATGCGCGCCTACAAGGGCAAGAGCGACAACGCGCAGGAGGCCCACGAGGCCATCCGCCCGGCCGGGGACTCCTTCCGCCGCCCGGCCACCGTCCGCGCCCAGCTCTCCGCCGACGAATTCAAGCTCTACGAGCTGATCTGGAAGCGCACCGTCGCCTCGCAGATGGCCGACGCCAAGGGCTTCACCGCGACCATCAAGCTCGCCGGCGAAGCCACCACCGGGCAGGTCGCGGAGTTCTCCGCCTCCGGCACCGTGATCACCTTCCGCGGCTTCATGGCCGCCTACGAGGAGGGCCGCGACGCCGCCCGCGAGGCAGAGGCAGCCGAGGCCGCCGAAGAGGCAAGGCTTCCGCAGCTGAAGGTCGCCGACCCGCTGGCGGGAACCGGCATCGACGCGATCGGCCACACCACGAGCCCGCCGGCCCGCTACACCGAGGCCTCGATCGTCGCCGAGCTGGAGGCCCGGGAGATCGGCCGCCCGTCGACCTTCGCCCCGACCATCTCCACCATCATGGACCGCGGCTACGTCACTAAGCGCGGCGGCGCCCTGGTCCCGAGCTGGATCGCGTTCTCCGTGGTGCGCTTGTTGGAAGAACACTTCGGCAAGTACGTCGACTACGACTTCACCGCGCGCCTGGAGGACGACCTCGACGAGATCGCCCACGGGCAGAAGGGCCGCACCGCCTGGCTCAAGGACTTCTACTTCGGGTCCAAGGAAAGCGGCGAGGCCGGCCTGGAATCGGTGGTCAACAACCTGGGCGACATCGACGCCCGCGCCATCAACTCCATCGACATCGCCCCGGGCATCGTGCTGCGCGTGGGCAAGTTCGGCCCCTACCTGGAAAAGCCGCTGCCGGCAGACGCCCCGGAGGGCACAGACCCGCAGCGCGCCAACGTTCCCGAGGACCTTGCCCCCGACGAGCTCACCGCCGAGAAGGCCATCGAGCTCATGGAACACCAGGGACCAAGCGAAAACGTGCTCGGCACCGACCCGGAGACCGGGCGCACCATCGTGGCCAAGGACGGGCGCTACGGCGCCTACGTCACCGAGGTCATCGTGGAGCCCACGGCCGAGGAACTGGCCGCCATGCCGGTCGAGTACTACAAGAACGGCAAGCCGAAGCCGCCGAAGAAGCCCGTCAAGGCCAAGCCGCGCACCGGTTCGCTGTTCAAGTCGATGACCGTGGAGTCCGTCACGCTCGAGGAGGCGCTGCGGCTGATCTCGCTGCCGCGCGTGCTCGGGGTGGATGCCGAGGGCGTGGAGATCACCGTGCAGAACGGCCGCTTCGGGCCCTACCTGAAGAAGGGCACCGACTCGCGCTCCATCGGTTCGGAGGAGGAGATCTTCACGATCACCCTCGAAGAGGCGCTGGAGATCTACTCGCAGCCCAAGCAGCGCGGCGCCCGCGCGGCGGTGCCGCCGCTGGCCGAGTTCGGGCCTGACCCGGTCTCGGAGAAGAACATCGTGGTGAAGGAGGGACGCTTCGGTGCCTACATCACCGACGGGGTCACCAACATCACGATCCCGCGCGACACCACGCTCGAGGAGCTGACCCGGGAGAAGGCCATCGAGCTGCTGGCCGACAAGCGGGCCCGCGGACCGGTCAAGCGCAAGACCGCCGCCAAGGCGCCTGCCAAGAAGGCACCCGCGAAGAAGGCGCCGGCCAAAAAGCCGGCGGCCAAGAAGACCGGCAAGTAGCCGCAGCGGCGGCAAGCGACAAGCGACAAGCGCGTGAAGGACACACCATGAGGCTGGGCGTACTGGATATCGGGTCGAACACTGTTCACCTATTGCTGGTCGACGCATATCCGGGCGCCCGCCCGGTGCCCTTTGCATCGCACAAGCGGGCGCTCTCGCTCGTCGCGTACCTCGACGAGCACGGGGCCATCAACGAGGCCGGGCAGGCCGAGCTGCTGGACTTCGTGCACGAGGCCGCGCAATTCGCGATCAACCACCATGCGGAAGACCTTTTGGCCTTCTGCACCTCGGCGATCCGCGAATCGGCCAACGGCGAGGAAGTGCTCGCGAGGGTCGTGGCCGAGACCGGTGTCCAACTCACCGAGCTGACCGGCGAGCAGGAGGCCGGGATGACCTACTACGCGGTGCGCCGCTGGTTCGGCTGGAGCTCGGACCGGATCCTGAACCTGGACATGGGAGGGGGCTCCTTCGAGCTCGCCCTGGGGGTGGACGAGTTCCCCACCACCGCCCACTCGGTGCCGCTGGGGGCCGGGCGGCTGACCCGCGAATGGCTGCCGGAGGATCCGCCCTCCATCAAACAGGTCAAGGCGCTGCGCAACCACGTGCGCGAGGTGCTCGCCGAGCCGGTGGCGGAGCTGGCCGAGTTCGGGAGGCCCACCGTGGTCACCGGAACCTCCAAGACCTTCCGCTCGCTGGCGAGGATCACCGGGGCGGCTCCCAGCGCGGAGGGCCCCTACGTCAAGCGGGTGCTGCGCGCCGAGTCGCTGAAGCTCTGGACCAACAGGCTCACCGCGATGAACTGGGAAGAGCGCGCCGAGCTGCCGGGGGTGTCGGCCATCCGGGCCCCGCAGCTGCTGGCCGGGGCCATCGTCGCCCTGGAGGCCATGAGCGCGCTGAAGGTCAAGTCCCTGCGCATCTGCCCGTGGGCGCTGCGCGAGGGTTTGATGCTGCGCCGCTTTGATCACGTACTTTTTGACTCCACCGCCCCGCTCAGTAGTAGCGTGGGTGTCGGAGAAGTCGCTTTGGGCCAGTCCTCGGCAATGTCGATGTCCCACGGCGGCAACGTTCTTTAGCTCAAAGACAAGGGGCACGTTCCATGGTCGAGTCAGGCAACAACAACAACGCCCCCATTCCCGTCGCGCTGTCCAGCGCCTCGGTCTACCCGCTGAACGTGCACGACGCCTTCGCCGTGTCCCACGACCTGGGCTACGACGGGGTTGAGGTGCTGGTCACCGGGAATCAGATCTCCCAGGATGCACGGGCCCTGAACCGGCTGGCCGAGCGCTACGAGCAGCCCATCATGGCCATCCACGCCCCCACGCTGCTGCTGACCCAGCAGGTCTGGGGCACCGCGTGGAACAAGATCGAGTCCGCCGCCGCGATGGCCGTGGAGGTCGGCTGCGACGTCGTGGTCGCCCACCCGCCCTTCCGCTGGCAGGGCACCTATGCCACCGAGTTCGCCACCGGCATCCGCCGCATCATGGAGGAGTACGGGGTGAAGATCGCGGTGGAGAACATGTACCCGTGGCGCGCGCGGGGACGCGAGGCGAAGATGTACCTGCCGCACTGGAACCCGATCCCCGAGCCGTACGAGTTCGTCACCTGGGACTTCTCGCACTCGGCGATCGCCGACATGGACTCCGCGGTGGCCTTCCGCGACCTCGGCTCCAGGCTCAGCCACGTGCACCTGTGTGACGGGATGAACAACGGCAAGGACGAGCACCTGGTCCCCGGCCGCGGCACGCAGCCGGTCATTGAGGCCATCGAATACCTGCGCGACTCGGCCTGGGACGGGGTGGTGGCGGTGGAGGTCTCCACACGCAAGGCCCGCGGCGCGGGGGAGCGGGAGACCTGGCTGGGCGAGACCCTCGAGTTCGCCCGCCGGCACCTTGCCCCTGCCACCGAGGCCGCCGAATCCGGGCGCTACTCGATCTAGCCGCACCGCGCGCGCAACCCGGCCGGCCGCGCCCGTCGAGAAGCCGTTGCCCATCCGGGGACGCGCCATAACCCCGCGTTCGGATCCTTTCCGTGATACCCGCCATTCCCGGTACTCGTTGGAACGCCACACCGGGAATGAAGGGGCGGAGGACCGACCGTCCAGCTGGACCGGGACGGCCGGGTATCCGCCGGGCACGATGCCATGCAAACGAGCCGTCAATACGGAACACCGTCTGGGCGGGCAGCGTCGGATGGATGGCTGCTGGCAGGTTACCGGGCATCTCCGATCCGCAGCGTCAGCGTCCGGGCCTCGGGGCGCAGCGCGTACTCCGGCCAGACATCCGGGCCGCAGGCCCTCGATCCCAGGCCGTGCTGGGCCGCATCAAGGTAGAGGTAGCTGTGCCTGCCCGGCGGCAACTCGTGGGGATGGGCCGCGGCGCCGAGCTCCTGTGCGGTGTGGCGTGCCAGGGTGAAACCGGGCAGGCGGCCGCGGGAATCCGCCACGGTGTCGATCGTCAGCCACGGTGCGCCGGCGTTGTCCAGCCCCAGGGAGCGGACGGCACTGCGGTGGCCGTTTTCCTGCGGCTTCGCGTAGGGCACGGCCAGATCCTCAATTGACGCGGCAAACCTCCCCACCAGTGCCGAGTGCATGCTGTCCGGATAGGATTCCCGGGGGCCGGTGCCGAACCAGGAGGCACCGTCGACCGAGCGGGGCAGGTCGAACCTGACCCCGACGCGCGGCCATACCATGTCCCAATCGGCGCTGGGCGCGATGTCCAGGCGCAGCCACAGGGCGCCGTCGGCCAGCCGCCACTGCTCCTCCACGGTCACGGATTCGGCGCGGTCCGCCGCGGCATAGCGGGTCCGCACCAAAACCCCTTCGGCGTCCGCCGCGACATGCTCGACGCGTGCAGCCAGGCGATCCAGGCCGGCCCTGCGCCAGACCGCGGCCGAGGACGGCGCCGGTGCCCCGTTTCCGTTGTTCCCCCAGGGGTCGACCTTTTCGTAGCTGCCGCGTTCGCCCCCTTCGTCGTTGTCGGTGGGGGCGCGCCACAGCTCGAGCCGCGGACCGGCCACGGGCAACCCGCCCAGCGACACGAGGCGCCCCTCCTCGAAGAACGCGGTTCCCAGCTCCAGTGTCGCTGCCACCCCCGAACGGGTTCTTCCCGCCGGGGCCAGGGTGCGCGGCACCTTCACCGGTGCCGCCGGGGCGCCGAGAGCCAGCTGGGCCGCGGAGACCACGTGCCCGGCGGGAGCCCAGTCGGTGTCCTGGCGCAGCACGGCCTCGACCGTGAGCCAGTGCTCGCCCGGAAGTGGGGCGGCGAATCCAGGCAGTTCCAGCCGCATCGATCCTCCTGCGGGCAGTGCCGTGCCGGAGGCGTCGGCCACCGCCAGTTCGCCGGACTCGCCGCGCACGCCGTCTACTTCGGTCCGCCACCGCAGCACGACGTCGGACGCGTCGGCCGTGTGCCGCAAGTTGGAGACGGTGATGATGGCGCCTGCGCCGGGCGCAATTCCGGCGGCCGTTGCGGTGCCGAGGCCCAGGCGGATGGGTGAGACGATCTGCTTGTATTCGAAGAGTCCCGGGCTCGGCGTCGAATCGGAGAAGACCATGCCGTCCATGACGAAGTTGCCGTCGTGGATCTCCTCACCGAAGTCGCCGCCGTAGGCGAAGAACTCGGTCCCGTCCGTGGTCCGGGTGCGGATGCCGTGGTCGCGCCATTCCCAGGCGAATCCCCCGTGCAACCGGGGATAGCGGTCGACAAGGTCTTCGTACTGGTCGATGGCGCCGGGGCCGTTGCCCATGGCGTGCACATACTCGCAGAGGATGAAGGGCTTGCTCCGCTGGCGTGCCGACTCGGCGGCGGAGCAGCCCAGCAGCAGCGCCCCGGAATCCTCCCGGCCGATGGCCTCGGTCTCGGGCACCGAGGCGTACATGCGCGAGTAGACGTCCGTGTAGGAGCCGGTGTAGTCGCCTTCGTAGTGAACGGGGCGCCCGGCGTCGCGTGCATGGGCCCACGCGGCCATGGCCGCGAGGTTGGCACCGGTGCCGGCCTCGTTGCCCAGGGACCACATGACGATGGAGGGGTGGTTCTTGTCGCGTTCGACTGCCCGCTCCATGCGGTCCACAAACGCCTCGCGCCAAGCGGGATCGTCGCTCGGGTTGCCCACCCAGTCCTGGGCATGGAAGCCGTGGGTCTCGAGGTCGCACTCGAGCACCACCCAGAAGCCCATCTCGTCCGCCAGGTCCAGCAGCCGGGGATGCGGCGGGTAGTGGCTGGTGCGGATGGCGTTTACGTTGAACCGTTTCATGAGGGCCAGGTCCTCGCGGGAAAAATCCTCGTCGAAGACCCGGCCCCGGTCCGGGTGGGTCTCGTGCCGGTTCATGCCGTGGAACACCACGCGCCGGCCGTTGACCAGGAAGCGGTCGCCCGCGATTTCAACCGTGCGGAAGCCCAGGCGCAGGGACACCGTCTCCGCCGCGCTGGACACCGTCGCAGCGTAGAGCCGCGGGATCTCCGCAGACCACGGTTCCACGGCATCGACCGCCACCGGGGCGACGTCCGCCGCGGAGTCCCAGGTGACGTCCACGCCCAGTTCCGGCACGAGGAGGGTCACCGGGAAGGCGCCGCTGCCTGCGGTGATTTCGGGATCGATGGTGCCGGCTCCGGTATCGGCCGATCCGCTGAAGGCCGTGCGCAGCCAGACGTCGTCGAGGCCGCCGGCCGGCCGCGCCTGCAGGGTCACATCACGGAAGATGCCCGGCAGCCACCACTGGTCCTGGTCTTCGAGATAGCTTCCCGCGGACCACTGGTGCACGCGCACCGCCAGCACGTTGGGGCCGGGGCTCACCGCTGCGGTGACGTCGAATTCCTGGGCGAGCCGGCTTCCGGTGCCGACGCCGATGGGCTCCCCGTTGACCCAGACCTTGTAGCGCGATTCGACGCCGTCGAACCTCAGCAGGATCCGTTCGGCCCCGGTCCACGACTCCGGAAGGTCGAAGCTGCGCCGGTAGTCGCCGGTGGGATTTTCATCGGGGACGAACGGCGGGTCGGTGGGGAACGGGAACTGGACGTTGGTGTAGATCGGGCGCCCGTATCGGCCCCCGCCTTCCAGGACCCAGTGGGCCGGAACCGGGATCTCGTCCCAGGACGAGTCGTCGTAGGCTTCCCAGGCAAGGTCCTCCACGGCCTCGCCGGCCGGGAGCACGCCGCGTCCGCCGGGAGTTCCGGGGGCGCCGGGGAGGAGACGGAACCGCCAGGTGCCGTTCAGCGACTGGGTGGGCGCGTCGCTGTGCAGCCACGACCGCGCCGCAGCACGCCTGCCCGATCCGGGGCCGGGGTCAACGATGTAGGACGCATCGGATGGTGACATTACTTGACTGCTCCTTCTGTGAGTCCGCCGCGCCACAGGCGCTGCAGGACAACCATGGCGATACCGAGCGGGATGAGCGACAGCAGGACGCCGCCGGTGGTCAGTTCGTAGAATTCGGGCAAGCGCTCGACCTGGCCCAGCCAGTTGTTCAGCCCGAGGGTAATGGGGTAGAGCCGGGAATCGGAAAGCATCACCAGCGGCAGGAAGTAATTGTTCCAGATGCCCACCAGCTGGAAGAGGAAGACCGTGACAAGCGCGGGCGTGAGCACGCGCAGTCCGATCGTGTGGAAGATCCGGAGTTCGCCGGCGCCATCGAGCCGGGCGGCCTCCATGAGCGAGTTATCGATGGTGGCCTGCGAGTAGATCCGGCACAGAAACAAGCCAAAGGGGGAGACCAGCGACGGCAGCAGCACGCTCCAATACGTGTTCGCCAGGCCGAGTTGGCTAAACAGCAGGAAGAGCGGCAGGGCGGTGGCGGTTCCCGGAACCAGCACCCCGCCCAGGACGGTCGCGAAGACCAGGTTCCGGCCGCGGAACTCGTACTTCGCCAGGGCGTAGCCGCCCGCGGCGGCGAAGTAGGTGGCCAGGAGCGCGCCGACGCCGGCATACAGCACCGAGTTCAGGAACCACCGGAGGAAGATGCCGTCGTCGTAGCGAAGCACTTGGGCGAGGTTGTCCCACAGGGCGAAGGTCGGCGCGAACCAGAATCCGTTGGTGGAAAAGAGATCCCCGGTCGATTTCGTTGACGCGACGAACACCCAATACACGGGGACGAGGAAATACAGGGCCGCCACCAGGAGCAGTGCGGTGACGACGATGGTGGAGGAACGCCGCTTCCCGGCCGAGCGGTCGGGACCCGCGGCGGAGGTGCGGACGGTCGATTCGCTGATCGAGGGAGGTGTCACGGTTGTGGTCATGATGACTTCCTGTTCGTGAATTTGAGGAAGGCGAAGGACAGGGCGAATGCTGCCACCGCGATGAGCACGGCCTGCGCGGCAGCGGCGTTGTAGTCGTTGTAGGCGAATGCCGTCGTATAGGCGCTGAGATTGGGGGTGTATTGGCTGTCGATCGCGGGGGCGACATTTTTCAGCACCTCGGCCTCCGCGAACAGCTGGAGGGTCCCGATAATGGAAAAGACCGTGGTGAGGACAAGGGCCGGCTTGATCAGGGGCAGCTGGATGTTGAGCGCCACGCGCAGGGCGGACGCACCGTCCACTTTCGCGGCCTCGTACAGTTCCACCGGTATGGCCTTGAGCTGGGCCACGATGATGAGCATGTTGTAGCCCGTATAGGTCCAGGTGACAATGTTCGCAATTGACCACAGGACGGTGTTCGCCCCGAGGAAATCGGGCGTCATCCCCACGAGGGCCGCTATGTCGAACAGGGGGCTGAGCCCCGGAACGTAGAGGAACGACCACAGGATGGTGGCAATGACCCCCGGTACGCCGTACGGCAGGAAGTAGGCGGCCCGGAAAAAGCCCGGCCACTTGGCCGAGGCCGACTCGAGTATGAGCGCGAGAACCGTACAGAGGGCGATCATGATGGGCACCTGGACGATGCCGAACAGCACCATCCGACCGATCGAAGCCAGGAAGCTGCCATCGCCCAGGGCCTGGGCATAGTTGCCGAACCCCGCAAATTCATTCCTCACGCCCGCTTCCCCGAACAGCCCGCTTCGGGTCACCTTGGTGAAGCTCGAGACGACAGCGACGAGGATCGGGAGAATGAAGGTCAACACAAAGAGCACCAGGAACGGTGCGAGCAGCAGCCAGGGCGCGCGTGCTGCGGTTTTCGGGTCTGTGCGGCGGGTCCGCGCCGCGGCGGCTTGCCCGGTCGAAGACTGCGCTGCGTGGCCCTGCCCGCTGGCGGCGGTGCCGGAGGTCGTCGTCATGCCGTTTCCTTTCGAATGCCCAGGCCCTTGTTCCTGAACGCGTCCATGATCTGTTGCTCGGCCGACACCACGGAGTCGACCAGGCTCGTTCCCGAGGCCTTCTTCCGGAAGCCGTCGCTGAGGATTTCAAATGACTGCTGGGTGATCGGCCACCACGACCAATCCGGGTTCTGTTGCTGCGCTGCCGGCACGAAGATCTCTTCGTTGTAGCGCTGGTCCATGAAGAACACGGAAGGGGCCCGCCGGGAAGTGCCGATGTAGTCCGGAGACGGCGACCACCCGATGCCGCAGTTGTCGATCTCCGCATCGATGCCCTCCTTCGAAGATGTCATCCACACCGCGAATTCGAGGGCCTCCCGGGGGTACTTGCAGTTGGCCAGCACGGCGGCAGTCGAACCGCCCAGGTAGCTGGAACCGAATCCCGAACCACCCCAGGTGGGCAGGGGCGCGACCCGCCATTTGCCGCTTCCGCCGCTGACTCCTTCGATGAGCGAGTCTCCCCAGCTACCGGTGGCGACGGAGGCTATGGTTCCCGCGGCCGCGGCCGCGAACCAACCGGGGGAGTAGGGGCGGAACGACGTGTTGACGAGGTCGTCGTTGATTGCCCGGTCGAAGAAGCGTGCGACCTTCATCGTGGCGTCATCGGTCATGTTGATGACCCAGCCCTCGTCATCTGCACGAAGCCAACCGGCACCCGCCTGTGCGGCAAAGGCCGTGAACACCGAGGCGTCGCTGAGCGGGAAGCAATCCAAATAGATGTCCTTCCGGCGGAGCTCGCGGGCCAGCATCTCCCATTCGTCCCACGTCCCCGGGATTGTCCCGCCCACCTGCTCAAGGAGGGCCGGCTGGTGGAACATCCCCATCGGCCCGGAGTCCTGCGGGATGCCGTAGACGCCGCCGGCGAAGCCGACCTGGCCCCACAGCGTCCGGTCGTAGTGCCGGGCGTAGTCGTTGGCTCCGTACCGAGCCAAGTCGACGAGCCCGTTCACCAGCATGAACTCGGGAATGGAGCGCATTTCGACCTGGCCGAGGTCGGGCCCGCCACCTGCGGCCAGGGCCGAATACAGCTTCTGGTAGCCGCCGCTGTTACCGCTCGGGATCCAGACCGTCTGCACCTGGACGCGAGGATGCGAGGCGTTCCAGATGTCGGCGACCTTCTGGGCGTCCTTGAGCCAGGTCCAGTAGGTCAGGGTGATCTGCTCGCCGCTTGCCGCCGGGGCCAGGACCGGACCGGAATTGACGGGGCGCGTGCCGGGGGTTGCGCAGCCGGTCAGCAGTCCTGCTGCCGCGCCGAGACCGGCGCCCAAGAGCTGTCGTCGTGTGAATCGGGCCATAATGCCTTTGCCTTGTCGGGTAGTGGTCGGGATGCCGCCGGATGTGAGGTGGGGCACTGCCGGGTTTTGACAGGGAAAGGCTAACACAAAATTCGAGCACTCACTCGAATTTTGTTTCGTGCTGCCGTCGCGCATGTACACTGGCAAGCCATGAGCACAAACGAACCGCGCCGGTCCTCTCGGCGGGGGCCCTATGCGAAATCGGCCGAACGTCGTCAGGCAATCCTTGTGGCCGCCCACGCCGTGTTCGCCGCCCACGGGTACCGCGGAGGATCGCTTCAGGACGTGGCCGACCGCGTGGGCATGAGCCAGACGAGCCTCTTGCATTATTTTCCGTCGAAAAGCGACCTGCTCCTGGCGGTGCTCAATTGGCGCGACTCGATTACCGGGGATGGCATGACGCCTCCCGACCCGGAGGAGGCGCTCGCCGACGGCGTCATCCGCCAGGCCCGCTTCAACGAGGGGATTCCAGGAGTCATCGAGTTGTATACGGTGCTCTGCGCCGAATCGGTCACGGAAGGCCATCCGGGCCGCGCGTACTTCACGGCGCGATTTGAGCAGCTGCGGCAGGAATATGCCCGTGACTTCAGCCAGCTGGCCGAGGAGGGGCGGTTGCGTCCCGGCGTGGAGCCGGCAATCGCCGCGGCATCATTGGTTGCCCTCTGGGACGGCATCCAGACCCAGTGGCTGCTGTCACCCGAAAGCGTCGACATGGCGGCATCCCTGCGCAGCTACCTGGACCTGGTCATCCTCCCCAAATAGGCCCGAACGCCGCGACGAAGCGACTGACGTGACCGTGAGAAGGCGACTGACCTCGTTGGCCCTGAAACCCGGTTCGCCGGTTGGCGGAGGGGCAGCCGTGGAACAATGGGCAGATGACTTCAGTGCTTTCGACTTCCTCCCTGCCAGCCAACAGACTTGCCTTCCTGGGCACCGGATCCATGAACGGGGCGGTGCTGCGCGGCATCATTGCCACCGGCTACAGCCCCGAGGCGATCGTGGCAACCCTGCGCAGCGACGACAAGGCCCAGGCCCTGCGCACCGAAACCGGTGTCACGGTGCTGGTCGGGGAGCAGGACCCCGAGTCGAACGTCAAGGCAGCCAGGGACGCCGACATCGTCTTCCTGGGCGTCAAGCCCGTGGGGATCGCCGCCCTGTGCGACGAGATCAGGGACGTGCTCAAGCCCACCGCCGTGGTGGTCTCGGTGGCCGCCGCCATCACCATCGAGATGATCGCCGCGCACCTGGCCCCGGGCCAGCCGGTCGTGCGCTCCATGCCCAACACGCCGCTGAAGGTGGGCGCCGGCGCGGTGGGCCTCAGCGCGGGGGAAACCGTCTCCGAGGCGGCGCTGGCCGCGGTCGTGGACCTGTTTGCCGGTTCCGGCGTGGTGCACGTGGTCCCCGAATCCCAGCAGGACGCCGTCTCCGCGGTCAGCGGCTCCGGACCCGCCTACGTGTTCTACCTGGTCGAGGCCATGGCCGCCGCCGGGGTGGAGCTGGGCCTGGATGCGGCGCTGGCCACCGACCTGGCCCGCGCCACGGTCGCCGGGGCTGGAAAGATGCTTGCCGACGCGCAGGCCGACCCCTCCGCGCTGCGCAAGGGCGTGACCAGCCCCAAGGGCACCACCGAACAGGCCATCGCCACCTTCGACGCCGAGGGCCTGCCGGGCATCATCGCCCGCGGGGCCGCGGCCGCCGCCGCCCGCGCCGCGGCGATCACCAGGGAACTGGCCTAGCAAACACTGAAGTCCCCCCGGAAGGCCGGCGGCCTGCGGGGGGACTTCGTGCTGCCCAAGGACCC